>NZ_JARVSR010000003.1:0-365266 GCF_030209075.1 Pseudomonas sp. lyk4-R2A-10
CTTTTGGTTACTTTTGGGGCGTTTGCCAAAAGTGACCCGCCGTAAGGGCGGAACCCCAAGAAGCCGTTACCGCAGCAACGGATATACACACCAAACAAACAGACAATAAAAAGGCGCCCGAAGGCGCCTTTTCACTTACCAGCCGTCAGGCCATTTCTGCAGTGGTCTCGAAGTCAAACGTCAGCTCACCATCCTTGATGTCGATATGAACCACACCGCCATGCTCGGCCAGCTCGCCAAACAGAATCTCCTCCGCCAGCGGACGCTTGATCTTGTCCTGGATCAGACGCGCCATCGGACGAGCGCCCATGGCCGAATCGTACCCACCGGCCGCCAGCCAGCTGCGCGCCGCATCGGTAACCTCCAGAAGCACACGCTTGTCTTCCAATTGCGCCTGAAGTTCGGTGAGGAACTTGTCCACCACACTTTTGATGACCTCATGACTGAGGCGACCAAACTGAATGATGGTATCCAGACGGTTGCGGAATTCCGGCGTGAAGCTCTTCTTGATCACTTCCATCGCATCGGACGAGTGGTCCTGATGGGTGAAACCGATCGAAGCACGCGCCGCCGTTTCAGCACCGGCGTTGGTGGTCATGATCACGATCACGTTGCGGAAGTCCGCCTTGCGCCCGTTGTTGTCGGTCAGCGTGCCGTGGTCCATCACCTGCAGCAGCAGGTTGAAGACTTCCGGATGCGCCTTCTCGATTTCATCGAGCAGCAATACGCAATGCGGTTGCTTGGTGATCGCTTCGGTCAACAGACCGCCCTGGTCGAAACCGACATAACCCGGAGGCGCACCGATCAGACGCGATACGGTGTGGCGCTCCATGTACTCGGACATGTCGAAACGCACCAGTTCGATCCCCAGCGCCTTGGCCAATTGACGCGCGGCTTCGGTTTTACCGACACCGGTCGGCCCTGCGAACAGGAACGAACCGACAGGCTTGTCAGGCGACTTGAGACCGGCACGGGACAGTTTGATCGCAGTCGACAGCGAATCGATCGCCGCGTCCTGACCGAACACCGTCAGCTTCAGGTCACGCTCGAGGTTACGCAGCAGTTCCTTGTCGGAGCTGGTGACGTGCTTCGGCGGAATCCGCGCGATTTTCGCAACGATGTCCTCGACTTCAGGGACTTCGATGCGTTTCACACGCTTCTCGACCGGTTGCAGACGCTGATAGGCGCCGGCCTCGTCGATCACATCGATGGCCTTGTCCGGCATGTGCCGGTCATTAATGTAGCGCGAAGCCAGTTCCGCAGCGGCGCGCAGCGACTCATCGCTGTATTCGATATTATGATGCTGTTCAAAACGCCCTTTCAGGCCACGCAGGATACCGATGGTGTCTTCCACCGACGGCTCGACAACATCGACCTTCTGGAAGCGACGCGCCAGGGCGCGGTCTTTTTCGAAGATGCCACGGAATTCCTGGAACGTGGTCGAACCGATGCAGCGAATGTCGCCAGACGACAGCAGCGGCTTGAGCAGGTTCGAGGCATCCATGACGCCGCCCGAAGCGGCACCTGCACCGATAATGGTGTGGATCTCGTCGATGAACAGGATCGCCTGCGGACGTTTTTTCAGCTCGTTGAGCAGCGCCTTGAAGCGCTTCTCGAAGTCACCGCGATACTTGGTGCCCGCGAGCAGAGCGCCCAGATCGAGGGAATAAACGACGCTGTTGGCCAGCAGGTCCGGCACCTGGTTGTCGACAATGCGCTTGGCCAGGCCTTCGGCAATCGCGGTTTTACCCACGCCCGCCTCGCCCACCAGCAGCGGATTGTTCTTGCGACGACGCGCAAGAATCTGCGCGACACGCTCGACTTCCGTTTCACGCCCGACCAGCGGATCGATCCGGCCCTGGCGTGCGAGTTCGTTGAGATTGCTGGCATAAGCGTCCAGCGGATTGCCTGAAGAAGAAGACTCACCGCCCTCATCGTCCTGCATATCTTGTTCACCTTCAGAGTGATCGCCATGCCCCGGCACTTTGGAAATGCCGTGAGCGATATAGTTGACGACATCAATGCGTGCAACGCTCTGCTGTTTCAGCAGGAACACCGCCTGACTCTCTTGCTCACTGAAGATTGCAACCAGCACGTTGGCGCCGGTTACTTCGCGTTTGCCCGAGCTCTGCACATGAAAGACAGCACGTTGCAGTACACGCTGGAAGCCCAGGGTTGGCTGGGTTTCGCGATCCTCGTCATGGACAGGGATCAGCGGCGTGGTGGAGTCGATGAACTCCTGCAGGTCGTGCTTGAGTTTGTCGAGGTTTGCGCCGCAGGCACGCAATACGGTGGCGGCAGCCTCATTGTCCAATAGGGCCAGCAGCAGGTGTTCGACGGTCATGAACTCATGACGTTTCGAACGTGCCTCCTTGAAGGCAAGATTGAGGGTGACTTCGAGCTCGCGGTTTAACATAGCTTCACCTCATACCCAAGTGGTCGGCGATTAACCGTCCTTCTCGATTTCACAGAGTAGCGGATGCTGGCTTTCCCTGGCGTACTGGTTGACCTGCATGGCCTTTGTCTCGGCGATGTCGCGGGTAAACACTCCACATACTGCCCGCCCTTCTGTGTGGACGGCCAGCATGACCTTGGTCGCCAGCTCGCGATTCAGGTTAAAAAACACCTCGAGCACTTCGACGACGAAATCCATCGGTGTGTAGTCATCATTGAACAAAACCACCTTGTACATCGGCGGCGCCTGTAACGCAGGCTTTGCTTCCTGAACAGCAACGCCTGCCGAATCGTCGTCGTGCTCCTGTGGAAGATCCTTTTGGAGAAGCGGGCGATCCTGATTGAATGTTAGTCGAATCTGGCTGATTGCATGCATGGAAAGAAAGGTTCGTCAGTTGTGCAAATACAGTGGTGGGGGCGGCTTGACACGTTTTCAACTCCGACTGCCCGGTCACCTTGACTATCGGGAAAACGGTGTTACAACCAATAGAACCCACAGTGGGGAAAAAAGATCCGCGGAGTCAATCTTTTTAACGGATTCGACTGCGGATGAATTGGATGATACTCCAGCGATGGAGACTGTTGCAGAGGGATTTGAGCATGGCTGTCGGCAAGGTGAAATGGTTCAACAATGCCAAGGGGTTCGGTTTCATTAATACCGACTCCCGCGAGGGGAAGGACGAGGACGGCAAGGAGATCGATTTCTTTGCCCACTATTCCGCCATTGAAATGGACGGATACAAAACCCTCAAAGCCGGGCAAATCGTCAAATTCGAGATCGTGCAAGGGCCCAAAGGCCTGCATGCCACAAAAATTCAGAATGTCGAAGCCGCAAAAGATGCCGCCTCGGCCGCTACTCAGCACCAGTCAGTGACCAGCTGAAGCAACCCGAACACCTGCCAGAAAACAAACCGCCCGGCTCGATCACTCGAGCCGGGCGGTTTCGTTGCAGCTGCCGTTCTTACATGTGCTTGATCAGCGCTTCACCGAAGCCCGAAGAAGACACCAGTGTGGCGCCTTCCATCAGACGTTCGAAGTCGTAGGTCACGGTCTTGGCCTTGATGGCGCCATTGGTGCCCTTGATGATCAGGTCGGCCGCCTCGGTCCAGCCCAGGTGGCGCAGCATCATTTCCGCCGACAAAATCACCGAACCCGGGTTGACCTGGTCCTTGCCGGCATATTTCGGCGCAGTACCGTGGGTCGCCTCGAACATGGCTACGGTGTCGGACAGGTTGGCACCCGGCGCGATACCGATACCGCCCACTTCCGCCGCCAGGGCGTCGGACAGGTAGTCACCGTTGAGGTTGAGGGTGGCGATCACATCGTATTCGGCCGGACGCAGCAGGATCTGCTGGAGCATGGCGTCGGCGATGGCGTCCTTGACGACGACTTCGCGGCCGGTTTTCGGGTTCTTGAATTTCATCCATGGGCCGCCATCGAGCAGCTCGGCGCCGAATTCTTCCTTCGCCACCTCGTAGCCCCAGTCCTTGAAGGCACCTTCGGTGAATTTCATGATGTTGCCCTTGTGCACGATGGTCAGCGACTTGCGGTCGTTGTCCACCACGTATTGCAGCGCCTTGCGCACCAGACGCTTGGTGCCTTCTTTGGAAACCGGCTTGATGCCGATGCCGCAATCCTGGTCGAAACGGATCTTGGTGACGCCCATTTCTTCTTTCAGGAATTTGATGACCTTGGTGGCCTCAGGGGAGCCGGCTTTCCATTCGATACCGGCATAAATGTCTTCGGAGTTCTCGCGGAAGATCACCATGTCGACGTCGCCAGGCTTTTTCACCGGGCTCGGCACACCTTCGAACCACACCACAGGGCGCAGGCAGACATAGAGATCGAGCTGTTGGCGCAGGGCGACGTTGAGGGAACGGATGCCGCCACCGACCGGAGTGGTCAGCGGGCCTTTGATGGAGACCACGTAATCCTTGACCGCGTCCAGGGTTTCCTGGGGCAGCCAGGTGTCCTGGTCATAGACCTGAGTTGCTTTTTCGCCAGCATAAACCTCCATCCAGGAAATCTTGCGCTTGCCCCCGTAGGCTTTTTCTACGGCAGCATCAACCACTTTGATCATCACAGGGCTGACGTCGACGCCAATGCCGTCACCTTCGATGAAGGGAATGATCGGGTTATCAGGGACATTGAGAGAATGGTCTGCGTTGACGGTGATTTTGTCGCCGACGGCTGGAACCTGAATCTTCTTGTAACCCATGCTGAACTCCATTGTTTGGATTGAACATCTGGCTTGGTTCGAGCGTAACCCAGTTGAATCAACACGCAAACCCTCTGTTCCGGGCGCGACCACATCTCGTTTCGTACAAGCCTGAAAGCAAAGGGAAAAGCGCCAATCTCAAGCATTCACGGCGACTCTACGCCCCACCCCGCCCTGCGACCTTTAGACCAATGGACGAGAATCGTTGCATATGAACCATCGGCAGATTGCCAGCTACCTATGTATAATGCCGCCCGCTGACCACAGGGTCACGACGGCTGGCCTCTCTAGCACGAGACTTTCCGCCTGATTGGTCGGGTTGTTACCGCAGTCCGACTGCTTGACGCTCTACTGATGCACCCAACATCACCGCGAAGATTCTCGACATTCGGTTCATGGATGACTTTGAACGAACGCGCTTACCCGGCGCCCCTCGAGTTTCTGCGCACGCTTTAGCAAAGAAGAGAGAGTTAATCCGAATATGCCCACCCGCTCGAAGATCATCTATACCTTCACCGACGAAGCTCCAGCCCTCGCCACCTATTCCCTGCTGCCGATCATCGAGGCTTACACCGCCTCGGCCGATATCGCCGTGGAAACCCGCGATATCTCTCTTGCAGCACGTATTCTGGCCAGCTTCCCCGAGCAACTGGGCGACAAAGCCGTAGCCGACCACCTCGCCGAACTGGGCGACCTGGCCGTTACGCCTGAAGCCAACATCATCAAGCTGCCGAACATCAGCGCTTCGGTTCCGCAGTTGCAAGCCGCGATCAAAGAACTGCAAGCCCAGGGCTACAACCTGCCGGACTACCCGGAATCCGTGACCAACGACGCCGAAAAAGAAGCCAAGGCGCGTTACGACAAGGTCAAGGGCAGCGCCGTGAACCCGGTTCTGCGTGAAGGCAACTCCGACCGTCGTGCGCCGCTGTCGGTCAAGAACTACGCTCGCAAGCACCCGCACAAAATGGGCGCCTGGGCCAAAGACTCCAAGTCTCATGTCGCTCACATGAGCACCGGCGATTTCTATGGCAGCGAAAAAGCTGTCCTGATCGACGCCGCTGACGCCGTGAAGATCGAACTGATCGCCAAAGACGGCACCGCGACCGTCCTGAAAGAAAAGACCACCGTTCAGGCGGGCGAGATCCTCGACTGCTCCGTGATGAGCAAAAAGGCCCTGCGCGCGTTCATCGCCGCCGAAATCGACAGCGCCAAGCAGCAAGGCGTGCTGCTGTCGGTTCACCTGAAAGCCACCATGATGAAGGTCTCCGACCCGATCATGTTTGGTCAGATCGTTGCCGAGTTCTACAAGGACGCCCTGACCAAGCACGCCGACGTGCTGGCCGAAATCGGCTTCAACCTGAACAACGGCATCGGCGACCTGTACGCCCGCATCAAATCCCTGCCGGCCGAGCAGCAAGCCCAGATCGAAGCTGACATTCAAGCGGTCTACGCCGTTCGTCCGTCGCTGGCGATGGTCAACTCCGACAAAGGCATCACCAACCTGCACGTGCCGAGCGACGTTATCGTCGACGCCTCGATGCCGGCCATGATCCGTGACTCCGGCAAGATGTGGGGCACTGACGGCCAGTTGCACGACACCAAGGCTGTGATCCCGGATCGCTGCTACGCCACCATCTACCAGGCCGTGATCGAAGATTGCAAAGCCAATGGCGCTTTCGATCCGACCACCATGGGCAGCGTGCCAAACGTTGGCCTGATGGCTAAAAAGGCTGAAGAGTACGGCTCCCACGACAAGACCTTCCAGATCAAGGCTGACGGCGTGGTACGCGTGACCGACAGCAAAGGCACCCTGCTGATGGAACAGGCTGTTGAAGCCGGCGACATCTTCCGCATGTGCCAGACCAAAGACGCGCCGATCCAGGACTGGGTCAAACTGGCCGTCAACCGTGCTCGCGCAAGCGCAACTCCAGCCATTTTCTGGCTGGACCCGATGCGCGCCCACGACGGCGTGGTGATCGAGAAGGTTCAGGCTTACCTGAAGGATCACGACACCGCCGGTCTGGACATCCAGATCATGGCGCCGGTCGATGCCATGAAATACACCCTGCAGCGCACCCGCGAAGGCAAGGACACCATTTCGGTGACCGGCAACGTACTGCGCGACTACCTGACCGACCTGTTCCCGATCATGGAACTGGGCACCAGCGCCAAGATGCTGTCGATCGTGCCGCTGATGAACGGCGGTGGCCTGTTCGAAACCGGCGCCGGCGGTTCGGCTCCGAAGCACGTGCAGCAACTGGTCGAAGAGAACTTCCTGCGCTGGGATTCGCTGGGTGAATTCCTGGCCCTGGCCGCTTCTCTCGAGCACCTGGGTGTTAACTACAACAACCCGAAAGCGCTGGTTCTGTCCAAGACCCTGGATCAGGCCACCGGCCAGTTCCTCGACAACAACAAGTCGCCATCGCGCAAAGTCGGCAACATCGACAACCGCGGCAGCCACTTCTACCTGGCGATGTACTGGGCACAAGCTCTGGCCGCCCAGACTGAAGACGCTGCACTGCAAGCGCAGTTCGCGACTCTGGCCAAAACCCTGACCGAGAACGAAGCGACCATCGTCGCCGAGCTCAACGCCGTTCAAGGCAAGCCAGTGGACATCGGCGGTTACTACCACGCCGACGCCGAGCTGATCAGCAAGGCCATGCGCCCAAGCGCAACCCTCAACGCGGCGATTGCTGCGCTGGTATAAGGTTGTAAAGGGAACATCACAAACCCCGGCCATGCGCCGGGGTTTGTGTTTCTGCCTTTCGCCCAGGAGATTCAATCAATGCAATGGCTCCCCCACATCACCGTCGCCACCATCGTCGAGGACAACGGCCGTTTCCTGATGGTCGAGGAACACAAGGCTGGCCGTAACGTACTCAATCAGCCGGCCGGCCATCTGGATCCGGACGAAACCCTGATCGAAGCCGCCGTACGCGAAACCCTCGAAGAAACCGGCTGGGACGTCGAGCCCACCGCCGTGGTCGGCATTTATCTGTATACCGCCCCGAGCAACGGCGTGACTTACCAGCGCGTGTGCTTCAGCGCCAAAGCCGTGAAACATCACCCGGATTACCCACTGGACGACGGCATCGTCGGCGCCAAGTGGCTGACCCGCGACGAATTATTGGCCCAGCGCGATAATTGGCGCAGCGAGCTGATCATCCGTTGCATCGACGATTATCTGGCCGGCAATCGCTTCGGCCTCGAACTGATCCGCCCTTCCCTTTAGCCTTGAGGCCGTGAGCCTGATAGAATCGCGTCCTTTTTCAAGACACTCATTGAATCCCTATGCGTGATCCAGCCCCTTCTGACACATCCAAGAAGCGCGTCATTGTCGGCATGTCCGGCGGCGTGGACTCTTCCGTTTCCGCTCTCCTGCTGATCGAGCAGGGCTATGAAGTGGAAGGCCTGTTCATGAAGAACTGGGAAGAAGACGACGGAACGGAATACTGCACCGCCATGGACGACCTGGCGGATGCCCAGGCCGTGTGCGACAAGATCGGCATCAAACTGCACACCGCCAACTTCGCCGCCGAGTACTGGGACAATGTGTTCGAGCACTTCCTGGCCGAATACAAGGCCGGCCGCACGCCGAACCCGGACATCCTGTGCAACCGCGAGATCAAGTTCAAGGCGTTCCTCGACTACGCCATGATGCTCGGCGCCGACCTGATCGCTACCGGTCACTACGTGCGCCGCCGCGACATCGACGGCCGCACCGAACTGCTCAAGGGCCTGGATCCGAACAAGGATCAGAGCTACTTCCTGCACGCCGTCGGCGGCGAACAGATCGCCAAGACCCTGTTCCCGGTCGGCGAGCTGGAAAAGCCGCAAGTCCGTGCGATTGCCGAGAAATACGAGCTGGCGACCGCCAAGAAGAAGGATTCCACCGGGATCTGCTTCATCGGCGAGCGTCGCTTCAGCGATTTCCTCAAGCAATACCTGCCGGCGCAACCGGGCGAGATCAAGACCACCGAAGGCGAAGTCATCGGCCGTCACCACGGTTTGATGTACCACACCATCGGTCAGCGCCAGGGCCTGGGCATCGGTGGTCTGAAAGACGCCGGCGACGAGCCGTGGTACGTGCTGCGCAAGGATCTGGACACCAACGAGCTGATCGTCGGTCAGGGCAACAACCATCCGTGGCTGTTCTCCAGCGCCCTGCTCGCTTCGGAAATCTATTGGGTCAATCCGATCGATCTGAGCCAGCCGCTGCGTCTGACCGCCAAAGTCCGTTATCGCCAGAGCGATCAGGCCTGCACCCTTGAGAAAACCGACACCGGCTATCGCGCCGTGTTCGACGAGCCGCAACGCGCGGTCACGCCGGGCCAGTCGGTGGTGTTCTATGACGGTGAAATCTGCCTCGGTGGCGGCGTGATCGAAGTCGCCGAGCCTTGGAGCGGCCAGGCATGAGCCCGACTCAGGAGCAATTGACCGCTCTGGGCGGCGTGTTTCTCGCCGCCGTGCTGGTCGACCGGATCGCCAAGACCGGCCAGACCAACGAGGCCGGCCTGAGCTGCATGCTCGGCAGCCTGCTGGTTCGCGACCCGAAAGACACCCTGGATGTTTACGGCGGCGACGACATCAACCTGCGCGAGGGTTACCGCGCGCTGATCGGTGCCCTTGAGCGCGACCCGAGCACTCTGCAGCGCGAACCGCTGCGTTACGCCCTGTCGATGCTTGGTCTTGAGCGACAACTGGCCAAGCGCGACGACATGCTCGACGTGATCGGCAAGCGTCTGCCGCAGATTCAGTCGCAGGTCGAGCATTTCGGCCCGGCCCATGAAAACGTGATCGCGGCCTGCGGTGCGCTGTATCAGGACACCCTGAGCACGCTGCGCCAACGCATTCAGGTGCATGGCGACATGCGCAATCTGCAGCAGCCGAGCAATGCCTCGAAGATCCGCGCCCTGCTGCTCGCCGGCATTCGTTCGGCCCGCCTGTGGCGCCAGCTCGGCGGTCACCGCTGGCAACTGGTCGTCAGCCGGCGCAAATTGCTCAAAGAGCTGTATCCGTTGATGCGCAGCGAGTAAATCACCGCGCAACAAAAGCTTTGTAGTCTGTAACGCGTAATACGCCGGTCAGTTGGCGACGGACCGGCGGATTTTTTCATGTATGATACGCGCCCCATTTCGTTGCCCGACTGTCCGAGAACACCCCATGCAGCTCTCTTCGCTCACTGCGGTTTCCCCTGTTGACGGCCGCTACGCCGGCAAAACCCAGGCCCTGCGCCCAATTTTCAGCGAGTACGGCCTGATCCGTGCCCGCGTTCTGGTTGAAGTGCGCTGGCTCCAGCGCCTGGCCGCTCACGCCGGCATCCCGGAAGTGCCAGCCTTCTCCGCCGAAGCCAACGCCGTTCTGAACGAACTGGCCGAAAACTTCTCGCTGGAGCACGCCGAGCGCGTGAAAGAGATCGAGCGCACCACCAACCACGACGTCAAAGCGATCGAATACCTGCTCAAGGAGCAGGCAGCCAAGCTGCCGGAGCTGGCCAAGGTCAGCGAATTCATCCACTTCGCCTGCACCAGCGAGGACATCAACAACCTGTCCCACGCCCTGATGCTGCGCGAAGGTCGTGACGACGTGATGCTGCCGCTGATGCGCCAGACCGCCAACGCCATCCGCGAACTGGCCCTGCGCTTCGCCGACGTGCCAATGCTGTCGCGCACCCACGGCCAGCCGGCTTCGCCGACCACTCTGGGTAAAGAGCTGGCGAACGTGGTTTACCGTCTCGAGCGTCAGATCGCTCAGGTCGCTGCCGTTCCGCTGCTGGGCAAGATCAACGGTGCTGTCGGCAACTACAACGCTCACCTGTCGGCCTACCCGCAGATCGACTGGGAAGCCAACGCCCGCGCCTTCATCGAAGACGAGCTGGGCCTGGCCTTCAACCCGTACACCACGCAGATCGAGCCGCACGACTACATCGCCGAGCTGTTCGACGCCATTGCGCGCTTCAACACCATCCTGATCGACTTTGACCGTGACATCTGGGGCTACATCTCCCTGGGTTACTTCAAGCAGCGCACCATCGCCGGCGAAATCGGTTCGTCGACCATGCCGCACAAGGTCAACCCGATCGACTTCGAAAACTCCGAAGGCAACCTGGGCATCGCCAACGCGCTGTTCCAGCACCTGGCGAGCAAACTGCCGATCTCCCGCTGGCAGCGCGATCTGACTGACTCCACCGTTCTGCGCAACCTCGGTGTGGGTTTCGCCCACAGTGTGATCGCGTACGAAGCGAGCCTCAAAGGCATCAGCAAGCTCGAACTGAACGCTGACAAGATCGCTGCCGATCTGGACGCTTGCTGGGAAGTCCTGGCCGAGCCGATCCAGACCGTGATGCGCCGCTACAACATCGAAAACCCGTACGAGAAGCTGAAAGAACTGACGCGCGGCAAGGGCATCAGCCCTGAAGCGCTGCAGACTTTCATTGATGGCCTGGACATGCCGGCCGCTGCGAAAGCCGAGCTCAAGCAACTGACTCCGGCCAACTACATCGGCAACGCTGTAGCGCAAGCCAAACGCATCTGACCGACTGCTTGACCCGTTTGAGACGCCCGGCCGCGCCGGGCGTTTTTATTCCCGTCTGAAAAATGCTTTTTTTCAATAGGTTACATATGAATCCCGATATTCCTCTTCAACTTCTGGGTGGTCTCACGGCGCGCGAATTCATGCGCGATTACTGGCAGAAAAAACCACTGCTGATCCGTCAGGCGATTCCTGATTTCGAAAGCCCGATCGACGCCGACGAACTCGCCGGCCTGGCCCTGGAAGAAGAAGTCGAATCGCGCCTGGTGATCGAGCACGGCGAGCGTCCATGGGAACTGCGTCGCGGCCCGTTCGCCGAAGACGAATTCAGCAAACTGCCGGAGCGCGAGTGGACCCTGCTGGTGCAGGCGGTCGATCAGTTCGTGCCGGAAGTCAGCGAGCTGCTGGAAAACTTCCGCTTCCTGCCGAGCTGGCGCGTCGACGACGTGATGATCAGCTTCGCCGCCCCGGGTGGCAGCGTCGGCCCGCACTTCGATAACTACGACGTGTTCCTGCTGCAAGGCCACGGCAAGCGCAACTGGAAAATCGGCCAGATGTGCGACTCCGAAAGCCCGCTGCTGCAACACGCCGACCTGCGCATCCTCGCCGAATTCCACGAGACTGAAGAGTGGGTCCTGGAACCGGGCGACATGCTCTACCTGCCACCGCGCCTGGCCCACTGCGGTGTTGCCGTCGACGACTGCATGACCTACTCGGTCGGTTTCCGCGCACCAAGCGCCGCAGAAGTGCTGACCCACTTCACCGACTTCCTCAGCCAGTTCCTGACTGACGAAGAGCGTTATACCGACGCCGATGCAAAACCGGTCAGCGATGATCCACATCAGATCCAGCACGATGCCCTCGGCCGCCTGAAAGCGCTGCTCGCCGAGCACATGAGCGACGAACGCCTGCTGCTGACCTGGTTCGGCCAGTACATGACCGAGCCGCGCTATCCGGAGCTGGTGGTCGGGCCGGAAGAAGTCGAGGAAGAAGACCTCCTCGGCGCGCTCGAAGACGGCGCCATCCTGATCCGCAATCCGAGCGCGCGCCTGGCGTGGTCGGACGTCGATGACGATCTGCTGCTGTTCGCCAGCGGCCAGAGCCGCTACCTGCCGGGCAAGCTGCGCGAACTGCTGAAGCTGATCTGCTCCGCCGACGCCCTGCACACCGACAACCTCGGTGACTGGCTGAGCGATGAAGACGGTCGCGGCCTGCTGTGCGAACTGGTCAAACAGGGAAGCCTGGGGTTCGCCGACGATGAATAAGATTCGCGTACGTGTTGCAGATTGGCAAAAGGACAACGCCGAGATCCGCCGCATTCGCGAAACGGTGTTCATTGCCGAACAATCGGTTCCACCCGAGCTTGAGTGGGACGCCGATGACGCTACGGCGGTGCATTTCCTGGCCTTCGAAGGCGACTTTCCGATCGGCACCGCCCGCCTTTTGCCCGACGGGCATGTTGGCCGGGTTTCGGTGCTGAAGGACTGGCGCGGCTTGAAGGTTGGCGATGCGCTGATGCAAGCGGTGATTGCCGAAGCGGAAGCACGCGGCCTTAAGCAGCAGATGCTCAGCGCCCAGGTGCAGGCCACGGCGTTCTATGAGCGTCTGGGTTTCAACCTGGTCAGCGAGGAATTCCTCGAGGCCGGGATTCCGCATGTCGATATGGTTCGTCATTCGGCCTGAACGATCACGTAACACGCAAAACGCCCCGCCATCTCACGATGCCGGGGCGTTTTGCTGTCTACGATTCAACTTGCCCCACCCCGGGCCGACAAACTGGCAATATCAAGCCTTTCGAAAGCGGAGATAACGGACATGTCCCTACGCACCCTGCTCACCACCCTGCTGCTCGGCTGCAGTTTTTCGGTGATGGCAGCCACAGAAATCGTGCCCCTCAAGTACCACACCAGTGCCGACATGCTGCCGGTGGCTCAGGACTTTATCGGCAAGGACGGCCAGGTCAGCGCCTATGGCAACCAACTGATCGTCAAGGCCGAGCCCGGCAAGATTCAAGAACTCAAGGACCTGCTCTCGCAACTCGACACCACGCCCAAGCGCCTGCTGATCACAGTCGACACCAACGAAAACAACGGTCGTGGCGATGAAGGCTATTCGGTGAACGGCGCGCAAACCCGCATCATCAGCCGCAGCACCGCCAGCCGTGACGGCGGCATTCAGCAAATTCAGGCCAGCGAAGGTGCACCGGCACTGATCCAGGTCGGCCAGAGCGTGCCGATCACCAGCAGCCAGACCAACTCCTACGGCGATTACAGCAGCCAGACGCAATATCGCAACGTCACACAGGGTTTTTACGTCACCGCCAGCGTCACCGGCGAAACCGTTCACCTGGCAATCAGTACCAACCGTGACCGCATGAGCCAGGAACGTCCCGATGTAGTGAACGTGCAAAGCACCGACACAACTGTCACCGGACGGCTGGGCGAATGGATCACCCTCGCCGGCGTGAATCGCCAGACCCAAGCCGACAAACAGGGCCTGGCCCGCAGCTACTCGACTCAAGGCCGGGATGACATGACGTTGCGGGTGAAAGTCGACACGTTGGACTAAAGCACCGAAAACTGACTGATTAGTCGTATTAGACGAAAGATGTAGTGCTTGAAAAAAAGCACTACAAAACGTTTGACGAGCCAAAAAAGCGAAGGCATGATGGCCTCGCTCCCGCTAATCAGAGGCCCTGGCAAGGGCCTTCGAAGCGCTGCTCGCAACCATCCCCGCGAGCCGTTTCGTGTCTGTACCGCCCACAAGGTGTGTTTGACGAGGTTGCCGACTGGAACGAAGTTGTCCCGAGGGACGGAAGCGTAATTAGGTAACCCGGCTTTACACTGTAGTTCGTATAAAGGCCCACGACGCCTGAATGCGCCCGCCAGTTCGCCTTTACCTGCTCACCTCCCCTCGAGCTCATCGTTCATCCCGTCGCCTGCCCCGCCGAACCCGACCTGACCACCTAAGCTTCTGGTCAGCGAGCGCAAGGAATTTTCCACCGCAGAACAACTTTTCATAAAGACGCGACGAGGTTTATCTCCATGGCACTGACACGCGAACAGCAAATTGCAGCCCTTGAAAAAGACTGGGCTGAAAACCCGCGCTGGAAAGGCGTGACTCGCAATTACTCCGCTGCTGACGTCGTCCGTCTGCGTGGCTCGGTTCAACCAGAGCACACCTTTGCAAAAATGGGCGCCGAAAAACTGTGGAACCTGGTCACCCAGGGTGCCAAGCCGTCCTTCCGCCCAGAGAAAGATTTCGTCAACTGCATGGGCGCCCTGACCGGCGGTCAGGCTGTGCAGCAGGTTAAAGCCGGTATCCAGGCGATCTACCTGTCGGGCTGGCAAGTCGCGGCGGACAACAACTCCGCCGAATCGATGTACCCGGACCAGTCGCTGTACCCGGTGGACTCGGTTCCAACCGTGGTCAAGCGCATCAACAACTCGTTCCGTCGCGCCGACCAGATCCAGTGGAAAGCCGGCAAGAACCCGGGCGACGAAGGCTACATCGACTACTTCGCGCCAATCGTGGCTGACGCTGAAGCCGGTTTCGGCGGCGTACTGAACGCCTACGAGCTGATGAAGAGCATGATCGAAGCAGGCGCCGCCGGCGTTCACTTCGAAGACCAACTGGCTTCCGTGAAGAAATGTGGCCACATGGGCGGCAAGGTGCTGGTGCCAACCCAGGAAGCCGTGCAGAAGCTGACCGCTGCCCGTCTGGCTGCCGACGTTGCCGGCGTACCGACCATCATCCTGGCCCGTACCGACGCCAACGCTGCCGACCTGCTGACTTCCGACTGCGACCCGTACGACCAGCCGTTCGTGACTGGCACCCGTACCCAGGAAGGTTTCTACAAGGTTCGTGCAGGTCTGGATCAGGCAATCGCCCGTGGCCTGGCCTACGCGCCGTACGCCGACCTGATCTGGTGCGAAACCGCCAAACCAGACCTGGACGAAGCCCGTCGCTTCGCTGAAGCGATCAAGAAGGAATACCCGGACCAGATCCTCTCTTACAACTGCTCGCCTTCCTTCAACTGGAAGAAAAACCTGGACGACGCGACCATCGCCAAGTTCCAGCGCGAACTGTCCGCCATGGGTTACAAGCACCAGTTCATCACCCTGGCCGGCATTCATAACATGTGGCACAGCATGTTCAACCTGGCGCACGACTACGCCCGCAACGACATGACTGCCTACGTGAAGCTGCAAGAGCAGGAATTCGCTGACGCCGCCAAGGGCTACACCTTCGTGGCTCACCAGCAGGAAGTGGGCACTGGCTACTTCGACGACATGACCACCGTGATCCAGGGCGGCACGTCCTCGGTGACCGCGTTGACCGGCTCGACCGAAGAAGAACAGTTCCACTGATCGACTTCGCCTGAGCGAACGGCCTTTGCGGACCGTATAGAAAGCTAACCGCACTGCCGAAAAACTGACGCCCCGACTGGTTCGGGGCGTTTTTTTGCCTGCGCTTTTCCGGGCACCTCAGGAAATGGCACAGCCTGTCAGGCAAAACATTGATCCAGAGCGGTATCCGCATCGGAAAAACCGGTTAAAACGGGCGCCGCCGCTACTTGCAGTAACGCGGATATAAGACAACTTCCCGACTACTGACCCGTTAAACAGTTACCCAATCACTCCAAACGATATCAATTATCATTTAGCGACAACTATGTTCGTTACATTTCCTACAAAACATAATTCGTGAAATCCCGGCTAATGCCCGCAGCGCATGGGCTGCGGGCCCTTCGAGGTGCGCTATGTCCTTATTCCAATAAATAATTTCGCTATAGGAATTTTACTTGCCGGGTGTTTAGCCATAAAATCAGCGCGATTGATTGCTGCGACATATCGTCACTGCCTTATTTCTTTATCAAGCTCAGAGACCTTTGCTCTCTGTTAAGGATTTCCAGCATGCCCGAAGCGACAGGACTCATGGCCCACAACTGGGGCTTTGCCATTTTCCTTCTGGGTGTAGTCGGCCTGTGTGCCTTCATGCTCGGCGTCTCCAGCCTCCTCGGGTCAAAAGCCTGGGGCCGCAGCAAAAACGAACCGTTCGAGTCCGGCATGCTACCTACCGGTGGCGCCCGCTTGCGGCTCTCAGCCAAATTCTATCTGGTCGCGATGCTGTTCGTGATCTTCGATATCGAAGCCCTCTTTCTCTTTGCATGGTCTGTGTCCGTCCGCGAAAGCGGCTGGACCGGATTCGTCGAAGCTCTCGTTTTCATAGCAATTCTGTTGGCAGGTCTTGTCTACCTGTTCCGAGTGGGCGCCCTTGACTGGGCTCCGGAAGCTCGTCGCAAGCGGCAGGCGAAGCTGAAACAATGAGGCTTTGGCAATGCAATACAATCTCACCAGAATCGACCCCGATGCTCCTAACGAGCAGTATCCGATCGGCCAGCGGGAAACCGTTTCCGATCCGTTAGAAGATCAAGTCCACAAAAACATTTTCATGGGCAAGCTGGAAGACGTGCTGAGTGGCGCGGTCAACTGGGGACGTAAGAACTCCCTGTGGCCGTACAACTTCGGTCTGTCGTGCTGCTACGTGGAAATGACCACCGCCTTCACGGCGCCCCACGACATCGCGCGCTTCGGCGCCGAAGTTATCCGGGCTTCACCGCGTCAGGCTGATTTCATGGTTATCGCCGGGACCTGCTTCATCAAGATGGCGCCGATCATTCAGCGCCTGTACGAGCAGATGCTCGAGCCGAAATGGGTTATCTCCATGGGTTCGTGCGCCAACTCCGGCGGCATGTACGACATCTACTCCGTGGTTCAGGGGGTGGACAAGTTCCTGCCCGTTGACGTCTACGTACCTGGCTGCCCGCCCCGTCCAGAAGCATTTCTGCAAGGTTTGATGCTGTTGCAGGAATCCATTGGCCAGGAGCGTCGCCCACTGTCCTGGGTCGTTGGCGATCAAGGCGTTTATCGCGCCGACATGCCTTCGCAGAAGGAACAGCGCCGCGAACAGCGAATCGCAGTCACCAACCTGCGCAGCCCTGACGAAGTCTGATCCAGTCTGTTTCAAAGAAACGAGAAGCTGGCTTCATTCTTTACGTTGACCGAAAGCGAAAAAATAACCATGACTACAGGCAGTGCTCTGTACATCCCGCCTTATAAGGCAGACGACCAGGATGTGGTCGTCGAACTCAACAACCGTTTTGGCGCCGAAGCGTTCACCGCCCAGCCGACCCGCACCGGCATGCCGGTGCTGTGGGTGGCTCGCGCCAAGCTCGTCGAAGTCCTGACCTTCCTGCGCAATCTGCCCAAACCGTACGTCATGCTCTATGACCTGCACGGCGTGGACGAGCGTCTGCGCACCAAGCGTCAAGGGCTGCCGAGCGGTGCCGATTTCACCGTGTTCTATCACCTCATGTCGCTGGAACGTAATAGTGACGTGATGATCAAGGTCGCCTTGTCCGAAAGCGACCTCAGCTTGCCGACCGTCACCAGCATCTGGCCGAACGCCAACTGGTACGAGCGTGAAGTCTGGGACATGTACGGCATCGACTTCAAAGGTCACCCGCACCTGTCGCGCATCATGATGCCGCCGACCTGGGAAGGTCACCCGCTGCGCAAGGACTTCCCGGCGCGCGCCACCGAATTCGATCCGTTCAGCCTGAACCTGGCCAAGCAACAGCTTGAGGAAGAAGCCGCGCGCTTCCGTCCTGAAGACTGGGGCATGAAGCGTTCCGGTGCGAACGAGGACTACATGTTCCTCAACCTGGGCCCGAACCACCCTTCGGCGCACGGTGCGTTCCGCATCATCCTGCAGCTGGACGGTGAAGAGATCGTCGATTGCGTTCCGGACATCGGTTACCACCACCGTGGCGCCGAGAAGATGGCTGAGCGTCAGTCCTGGCACAGTTTCATTCCGTACACCGACCGTATCGACTACCTCGGCGGCGTGATGAACAACCTGCCGTACGTGCTCTCGGTCGAGAAGCTGGCCGGCATCAAGGTGCCAGAGAAAGTCGACGTCATCCGCATCATGATGGCCGAGTTCTTCCGGATCACCAGCCACCTGCTGTTCCTGGGTACCTACATCCAGGACGTCGGCGCCATGACTCCGGTGTTCTTCACCTTCACCGACCGTCAGAAGGCCTACACGGTGATCGAAGCCATCACCGGTTTCCGTCTGCACCCGGCCTGGTACCGCATCGGCGGCGTCGCCCACGACCTGCCACGCGGCTGGGAAAAACTGGTGAAAGACTTCGTTGAATGGCTGCCGAAGCGCCTCGACGAATACACCAAGGCCGCCCTGCAGAACAGCATCCTCAAGGGTCGTACCATCGGCGTTGCCCAGTACAACACCAAAGAGGCCCTGGAATGGGGCGTTACCGGTGCTGGCCTGCGTTCCACCGGTTGCGACTTCGACCTGCGTAAAGCGCGTCCGTACTCCGGCTACGAGAACTTCGAGTTCGAAGTGCCGCTGGCTGCCAACGGCGATGCCTACGACCGCTGCATGGTTCGCGTCGAAGAGATGCGCCAGAGCGTCAAGATCATCGACCAGTGCCTGCGCAACATGCCGGAAGGCCCGTACAAGGCGGATCACCCGCTGACCACGCCGCCGCCGAAAGAGCGCACGCTGCAGCACATCGAAACCCTGATCACGCACTTCCTGCAAGTTTCGTGGGGCCCGGTCATGCCGGCCAACGAATCCTTCCAGATGATCGAAGCGACCAAGGGCATCAACAGTTATTACCTGACGAGCGACGGCGGCACCATGAGCTACCGTACCCGGATCCGTACTCCGAGCTTCGCCCACCTGCAGCAGATCCCTTCGGTGATCAAAGGCAGCATGGTCGCGGACCTGATTGCGTACCTGGGTAGTATCGACTTCGTTATGGCCGACGTGGACCGCTAAGCATGAACAGCACGCTTATCCAGACAGACCGTTTCACCTTGAGCGAAACCGAGCGCTCGGCCATCGAGCACGAGCTGCATCACTACGAAGATCCGCGCGCGGCGTCGATCGAAGCCTTGAAGATCGTCCAGAAGGAACGCGGCTGGGTACCGGACGGCGCTCTGTACGCCATCGGCGAGATCCTCGGCATCCCGGCCAGCGACGTTGAAGGCGTGGCCACGTTCTACAGCCAGATCTTCCGTCAGCCGGTCGGCCGTCACATCATTCGCGTCTGCGACAGCATGGTCTGCTACATCGGTGGCCACGAGTCGGTGGTCAGCGAAATCCAGAACAACCTGGGTATCGGCCTGGGTCAGACCACCGCCGACGGTCGCTTCACCCTGCTGCCGGTCTGCTGCCTCGGCAACTGCGACAAGGCACCGGCGCTGATGATCGATGACGACACCTTTGGCGATGTCCAGCCTGCCGGCGTCGCCAAACTGCTCGAGGGCTACGTATGACCCTGACTTCTTTCGGTCCGGCCAACCGCATCCAGCGTTCGGCCGAGACTCACCCGCTGACCTGGCGCCTGCGTGACGACGGCGAAGCCGTGTGGCTCGACGAGTACCAGGCCAAGAACGGTTACGCCGCTGCGCGCAAAGCCTTCGCCGACATGGATCAGGACGCCATCGTCCAGACCGTGAAAGACGCCGGCCTCAAAGGTCGCGGCGGTGCAGGCTTCCCCACAGGCGTGAAGTGGGGCCTGATGCCAAAGGACGAATCCATCAACATCCGCTACCTGCTGTGCAACGCGGATGAAATGGAGCCGAACACCTGGAAAGACCGCATGCTGATGGAGCAACTGCCCCATCTGCTGATCGAAGGCATGCTGATCAGCGCCCGCGCGCTGAAAACCTACCGTGGCTACATCTTCCTGCGTGGCGAATACACCACCGCCGCCAAGCACCTGAACCGTGCCGTGGAAGAAGCCAAGGCAGCCGGCCTGCTGGGCAAGAACATCCTGGGCAGCGGCTTCGATTTCGAGCTGTTCGTCCACACCGGTGCCGGACGTTACATCTGCGGTGAAGAAACCGCACTGATCAACTCCCTCGAAGGCCGCCGCGCCAACCCGCGTTCCAAGCCACCCTTCCCTGCCGCCGTTGGCGTGTGGGGCAAGCCGACCTGCGTGAACAACGTTGAAACCCTGTGCAACGTGCCGGCGATCATTGCCGACGGCGTGGACTGGTACAAATCGTTGGCCCGCGACGGCAGCGAAGACATGGGCACCAAGCTCATGGGCTTCTCCGGCAAGGTCAAGAACCCCGGCCTGTGGGAACTGCCATTCGGCGTGACCGGCCGCGAGCTGTTCGAAGACTACGCCGGCGGCATGCGCGACGGCTTCAAGCTGAAAGCCTGGCAGCCAGGTGGCGCCGGTACCGGTTTCCTGTTGCCGGAACACCTCGACGCACAAATGTACGCTGGCGGCATCGCCAAGGTTGGCACCCGTATGGGTACCGGCCTGGCCATGGCGGTGGACGACAGCGTCAACATGGTGTCCCTGCTGCGCAACATGGAGCAGTTCTTCGCTCGCGAATCCTGCGGTTTCTGCACCCCTTGCCGTGATGGCCTGCCATGGAGCGTCAAGCTGCTGATGGCCATCGAACAAGGCCGCGGCCAGCCAGGCGACATCGAGACCCTGCTGGGTCTGGTCAACTTCCTCGGCCCGGGCAAGACCTTCTGTGCTCACGCACCGGGTGCCGTGGAGCCGTTGGGCAGTGCCATCAAATACTTCCGTCCAGAGTTCGAAGCCGGTATCGCGCCTGCAAGCGCCGCCGTCCCGCCTCTGGCGAAGCCGATCGTAGTCGGCGCGTAAACGCTTAAAAAGGCGAAGGGTCCGTGCCCTTCGCCTTTCGTCCGATGACGCCTTTCGGGGCTGACTGGATTCGGACGGATAACAAGATTCCATTAGCCACGCCCGCTGACACCGGGCCAACGAAGACCTTTGAACCATGGCCACTATCCACGTAGACGGCAAAGCGCTCGAAGTCGACGGGGCAGACAACCTGTTACAGGCATGTCTGTCGCTGGGCCTCGACATCCCTTATTTCTGCTGGCACCCCGCGCTTGGTAGCGTCGGGGCCTGCCGCCAGTGCGCGGTCAAGCAGTACACCGACGAGAACGACACCCGTGGTCGCATCGTCATGTCCTGCATGACGCCTGCCACCGACAACACCTGGATCTCCATCGACGATGAAGAATCCAAGGCGTTTCGCGCCAGTGTTGTTGAATGGCTGATGACCAACCACCCGCACGACTGCCCTGTGTGCGAAGAAGGCGGTCACTGCCACCTGCAAGACATGACCGTGATGACCGGCCACAACGAGCGCCGTTATCGCTTCACCAAACGCACCCACCAGAACCAGCAACTGGGCCCGTTCATTTCCCACGAGATGAACCGCTGCATCGCCTGCTACCGCTGCGTGCGTTTCTACAAGGATTACGCTGGCGGCACCGACCTCGGTGTATTCGGCGCTCACGACAACGTGTACTTCGGTCGCGTTGAAGACGGCACCCTCGAAAGCGAGTTCTCCGGCAACCTCACCGAGGTCTGCCCGACCGGTGTGTTCACCGACAAGACTCACTCCGAGCGCTACAACCGCAAGTGGGACATGCAGTTCTCGCCAAGCATCTGCCATGGCTGCTCGAGCGGTTGCAACATCTCCCCGGGCGAGCGTTACGGCGAACTGCGTCGCATCGAAAACCGTTACAACGGTTCGGTAAACCAGTACTTCCTGTGCGACCGTGGCCGTTTCGGTTATGGCTACGTCAACCGCACCGACCGCCCACGTCAGCCGCTGCTGGCCGACGGCACCAAGCTTGGGCTGGATGCTGCGCTGGACAAAGCCGCCGACCTGCTGCGCGGTCGCAACATCGTCGGTATCGGTTCGCCGCGTGCCAGCCTGGAAAGCAACTACGCGTTGCGTGAACTGGTCGGCGCCGAGCACTTCTATTCCGGTATCGAAGCCTCCGAGCTGGAACGCATCCGTCTGGTCCTGCAAGTGCTGAAAGACAGCCCGCTGCCAGTGCCGAACATGCGCGACATCGAAGACCACGACGCCGTGTTCGTCCTCGGTGAAGACCTGACCCAGACCGCCGCCCGCATGGCCCTGGCCCTGCGTCAGTCGGTCAAAGGCAAGGCCGAAGACATGGCCGAAGCCATGCGCGTTCAGCCTTGGCTCGACGCTGCGGTGAAGAACATCGGTCAGCACGAACTGAACCCGCTGTTCATCGCCAGCCTGGCTGAAACCAAGCTCGACGACATCGCCGAAGAATGCGTACACGCAGCTCCGGACGATCTGGCCCGCATCGGTTTCGCCGTGGCTCACGCCCTGGACGCCAGCGCGCCGGCCGTCGAAGGTCTGGACGCCGAAGCCCTGGAACTGGCCAAGCGCATCGCCGATGCCCTGCTCGCGGCCAAGCGTCCGCTGATCATCGCCGGTACTTCGCTGGGCTCCAAAGCCTTGATCGAAGCCGCTGCGAACATCGCCAAGGCCCTGAAGCTGCGCGAGAAAAACGGTTCGATCAGCCTGATCGTGCCGGAAGCCAACAGCCTCGGCCTGGCCATGCTCGGTGGCGAATCGGTTGATGCCGCGCTGCAAGCGGTCATCGACGGCAAGGCAGACGCCATCGTCGTGCTGGAAAACGATCTGTACACCCGCACCGCCAAGGCCAAGGTCGATGCGGCACTGAACGCTGCGAAAGTAGTGATCGTTGCCGACCATCAGAAGACCGCCACCAGCGACCGCGCGCATCTGGTTCTGCCGGCCGCCAGCTTCGCTGAAGGCGACGGTACACTGGTCAGCCAGGAAGGCCGCGCCCAGCGCTTCTTCCAGGTTTTCGACCCGCAATACATGGACGCGAGCATTCTGGTCCACGAAGGCTGGCGCTGGCTGCACGCCCTGCGCGCCACCCTGCTGAACCAGCCGATCGACTGGACGCAACTCGACCACGTGACCGCTGCCGTTGCTTCGAGCACGCCGCAACTGGCCCGTATTGTCGACGCAGCACCGTCCGCCTCGTTCCGCATCAAGGGTCTGAAACTGGCCCGTGAGCCGCTGCGTTACTCCGGTCGCACCGCGATGCGCGCCGACATCAGCGTTCACGAACCACGCACCCCGCAAGACAAGGACACCGCGTTCGCCTTCTCGATGGAAGGTTACTCGGGCTCCGCCGAACCGCGTCAGCAGGTGCCGTTCGCCTGGTCGCCGGGCTGGAACTCGCCGCAAGCCTGGAACAAGTTCCAGGACGAAGTCGGTGGTCACCTGCGCGCTGGCGATCCGGGCACTCGCCTGATCGAAAGCAGCGGTGATTCGCTGAACTGGTTCGCCAGTGTTCCGCGCGCGTTCAACCCGGCCCAGGGCACCTGGCAAGCCGTGCCGTTCTACCACCTGTTCGGCAGCGACGAGAACTCGTCGAAAGCCGCTCCGGTTCAGGAACGCATTCCGGCTGCCTACGTCGCACTGGCCAAGTCCGAAGCGGACCGCCTGGGCGTCAACGACGGCGCGCTGCTGAGCCTCAACGTTGCCGGTCAGACCCTGCGCCTGCCGCTGCGTATCAATGAAGAACTGGGCGCAGGTCTGGTGGCATTGCCTGCGGGCATCGCCGGCATTCCACCGGCATTCGCCGGCGTATCCGTTGATGGTCTGCAGGAGGCAGCGCAATGACCTGGTTCACCCCTGAAGTGATCGATGTGATCCTGACGGTCATCAAGGCCATCGTGATCCTGCTGGCCGTGGTGGTCGCAGGCGCGTTGCTCAGCTTTGTCGAACGTCGCCTGCTGGGCTGGTGGCAGGACCGTTACGGTCCGAACCGCGTTGGCCCGTTCGGCATGTTCCAGATCGCGGCCGACATGCTGAAGATGTTCTTCAAGGAAGACTGGACCCCGCCGTTTGCCGACAAGGTGATCTTCACCCTGGCGCCGGTGGTGGCCATGTCCGCCCTGCTGATCGCGTTCGCGATCATCCCGATCACCCCGACCTGGGGCGTGGCGGATCTGAACATCGGCCTGCTGTTCTTCTTCGCCATGGCCGGTCTTTCGGTCTACGCGGTGCTGTTCGCCGGCTGGTCGAGTAACAACAAGTTCGCCCTGCTGGGCAGCTTGCGTGCCTCGGCGCAGACCGTGTCCTACGAAGTGTTCATGGGCCTGGCCCTGATGGGCATCGTGGTGCAGGTCGGCTCGTTCAACATGCGCGACATCGTCGAGTACCAGGCGCAGAACCTGTGGTTCATCATTCCGCAGTTCTTCGGCTTCTGTACCTTCTTCATCGCTGGCGTGGCCGTGACTCACCGTCACCCGTTCGACCAGCCGGAAGCGGAACAGGAACTGGCCGACGGTTACCACATTGAATACGCCGGTATGAAATGGGGCATGTTCTTCGTCGGTGAATACATCGGCATCATCCTGATCTCGGCGCTGCTGGTCACCCTGTTCTTCGGTGGCTGGCACGGTCCGTTCGGCATCCTGCCGCAACTGTCCTTCGTCTGGTTTGCACTGAAGACCGCGTTCTTCATCATGCTGTTCATCCTGCTGCGCGCTTCCATCCCGCGTCCGCGTTATGACCAGGTGATGGATTTCAGCTGGAAATTCTGCCTGCCACTGACCCTGATCAATTTGCTGGTGACCGCTGCAATCGTGTTGTGGAACACGCCTGCGGTTGCGGTTCAGTGAGGATTTGACCCATGTTCAAATATATTGGCGACATCGTTAAGGGTACCGGTACCCAGTTGCGCAGCCTGGTCATGGTCTTCGGCCATGGCTTTCGCAAGCGCGACACCCTGCAATACCCGGAAGAGCAGGTCTACCTGCCGCCACGCTACCGTGGCCGCATCGTCCTGACCCGCGACCCCGATGGCGAAGAACGCTGCGTAGCCTGCAACCTGTGCGCCGTGGCATGCCCGGTGGGTTGCATCTCGCTGCAGAAAGCTGAAACCGAAGACGGTCGCTGGTACCCGGACTTCTTCCGTATCAACTTCTCGCGCTGCATTTTCTGCGGTCTCTGCGAGGAAGCCTGCCCGACCACCGCGATCCAGCTGACCCCGGATTTCGAGATGGCCGAGTTCAAACGTCAGGACCTGGTGTACGAGAAAGAAGATCTGCTGATCTCCGGCCCCGGCAAAAACCCTGATTACAACTTCTATCGTGTTGCAGGTATGGCCGTTGCGGGCAAGCCGAAAGGCGCCGCACAAAACGAAGCCGAGCCGATCAACGTGAAGAGCTTGCTGCCTTAAGGAAGAACGATGGAATTCGCTTTCTATTTCGCATCGGGTATCGCTGTTGTGTCCACACTGCGTGTGGTCACCAACACCAATCCTGTGCACGCCCTGCTCTACCTGATCATTTCGCTGATCTCCGTGGCCATGACCTTCTTCGCACTCGGCGCACCGTTCGCCGGCGTGCTGGAAGTGATCGCCTACGCCGGCGCCATCATGGTGCTGTTCGTGTTCGTGGTGATGATGCTGAACCTGGGGCCTGCCTCGGTTCAGCAGGAACGCACCTGGCTCAAGCCCGGCATCTGGGCGGGGCCGGTGATTCTCGCCGCCCTGCTGCTGGCCGAACTGCTGTATGTGCTGTTCGCTCACCAGAGCGGTCAGGCCATCGGTCAAACCACCGTGGACGCGAAAGCCGTGGGCATCAGCCTGTTCGGTCCGTACCTGCTGGTGGTCGAACTCGCCTCGATGCTGCTGCTCGCTGCAGCCGTCACGGCGTTCCATTTGGGCCGTAACGAGGCGAAGGAGTAAGACATGCCTGCTATCCCTCTCGAACATGGTCTGGCGGTTGCCGGCATCCTGTTCTGCCTTGGTCTGGTCGGCCTGATGGTCCGCCGCAACATTTTGTTCGTGTTGATGAGTCTGGAAGTGATGATGAACGCCTCTGCACTGGCCTTCATCGTTGCGGGCGCCCGCTGGGCGCAACCGGATGGACAGATCATGTTCATCCTGGTGATCAGCCTTGCAGCCGCCGAAGCCAGTATTGGCCTGGCGATCCTGCTGCAACTGTATCGCCGCTTCCACACGCTCGATATCGACGCTGCCAGTGAGATGCGCGGATGAACCTACTCTTTCTGACTTTCGTATTCCCTCTGATCGGGTTCCTGTTGCTGTCGTTCTCGCGCGGCCGCTTCTCGGAAAACCTGTCGGCGCTGATCGGTGTCGGCTCCATCGGCCTGTCTGCCATCGTCGCGGCCTACGTGATCTGGCAGTTCAACGTCGCGCCACCGGAAGGTGGCGTCTACACCCAGGTGCTGTGGCGCTGGATGTCGGTGGAAGGTTTCCAGCCTAACTTCGCGCTGTACCTGGATGGTCTGTCCGTGACCATGCTCGGTGTGGTCGTCGGTGTCGGCTTCCTGATCCACCTGTTTGCATCGTGGTACATGCGTGGCGAAGCCGGTTACTCGCGCTTCTTCTCGTACACCAACCTGTTCATCGCCAGCATGCTGTTCCTGATCCTCGGCGATAACCTGCTGTTCATCTACTTCGGTTGGGAAGGCGTGGGCCTGTGCTCGTACCTGTTGATCGGTTTCTACTACAGCAACCGCAACAACGGTAACGCCGCACTGAAAGCCTTCATCGTCACCCGTATCGGCGACGTGTTCATGGCAATCGGCCTGTTCATCCTGTTCCAGCAACTGGGCACGCTGAACGTCCAGGAACTGCTGGTGAAGGCGCCTGAGCACTTCAAGGTCGGCGATTTCTGGATCGTGCTGGCAACCCTGATGCTGCTGGGTGGTGCGGTCGGTAAATCGGCGCAACTGCCGCTGCAAACCTGGCTTGCGGACGCGATGGCCGGTCCTACCCCGGTTTCGGCACTGATCCACGCCGCAACCATGGTGACTGCCGGTGTCTACCTGATCGCCCGTACCCACGGTCTGTTCGCCCTGGCGCCGGACATTCTGCACCTGGTCGGCATCGTCGGCGGTGTGACCCTGGTACTGGCCGGTTTCGCCGCACTGGTGCAAACCGACATCAAACGTATCCTCGCCTACTCGACCATGAGCCAGATCGGCTACATGTTCCTGGCGCTGGGCGTTGGCGCCTGGGAAGGCGCGATCTTCCACCTGATGACCCACGCCTTCTTCAAGGCCCTGCTGTTCCTTGCTTCCGGTGCGGTGATCGTTGCCTGCCACCACGAGCAGAACATCTTCAAGATGGGCGGCCTGTGGAAGAAACTGCCACTGGCCTACGCCAGCTTCATCGTCGGTGGTGCCGCTCTGGCCGCCCTGCCGCTGGTGACCGCCGGTTTCTACTCCAAGGACGAAATCCTCTGGGAAGCGTTCGCCAGCGGCAACCACGGTCTGCTTTACGCAGGTCTGGTCGGCGCATTCATGACCTCGCTGTACACCTTCCGCCTGATCTTCATCGCGTTCCACGGTGAAGCCAAGACCGAAGCCCACGCCGGTCACGGCATCGCTCACTGGCTGCCGCTGTCGGTGCTGATCGTGCTGTCGACCTTCGTCGGCGCCATGATCGTTCCACCGCTGCACGGCGTACTGCCCGAGAGCGTTGGCCATGCCGGTGGCGAAGCCAAGCACAGTCTGGAAATCGCCTCGGGCGCCATCGCCCTGGCCGGTATCCTGCTGGCGGCCCTGCTGTTCCTCGGCAAGCGTCGCTTTGTGACCGCGATCGCCAACAGCGGCATCGGCCGTCTCCTTTCGGCCTGGTGGTTCGCTGCCTGGGGCTTCGACTGGATCTACGACAAACTGTTCGTCAAGCCGTACCTTGCGATCAGCCACATGCTGCGCAAAGACCCGCTCGACCAGACCATCGGTCTGATCCCGCGCATGGCCAAGGGGGGTCACACCGCCCTGAGCCGTACCGAAACCGGTCAACTGCGTTGGTACGCTGCTTCGATGGCTGCTGGTGCCGTGTTGGTCATCGGCGCTGTCGTGCTGGTAGCGGTCTGATATGAACCTTGCGAATTTGCGAAAGGAAACGAGCCCGTCATGATTCTGCCTTGGCTAATCCTGATCCCCTTCATCGGCGGCCTGCTGTGCTGGCTGGGTGAGCGCTTCGGCGCCACCCTCCCCCGCTGGATTGCGCTGTTGACCATGACCCTGGAACTCGCCCTCGGCCTCTGGCTGTGGGCCCACGGTGACTATTCATTTGCACCGGCGCCTGGCGCCGATCCGACCTGGGCGCTTGAGTTCAAGCACGTCTGGATCCAGCGCTTCGGCATCAACGTGCACCTGGCCCTCGACGGCCTGTCGTTGCTGATGATCCTGCTGACCGGTCTGCTGGGTATCCTGTCGGTACTCTGCTCGTGGAAAGAGATCCAGCGTCACGTCGGCTTCTTCCACCTGAACCTGATGTGGATCCTGGGCGGCGTTGTCGGCGTGTTCCTCGCCCTCGACCTGTTCATGTTCTTCTTCTTCTGGGAAATGATGCTGGTGCCGATGTACTTCCTCATCGCGCTCTGGGGTCACAGTTCTTCGGACGGCAAGAAAACCCGGATCTACGCGGCGACCAAGTTCTTCATCTTCACTCAGGCTTCCGGCCTGATCATGCTGGTGGCGATCCTCGGTCTGGTCCTGGTCAACTACAACAGCACCGGCGTGATCACCTTCAACTACGCCGATCTGTTGAAGACCAAGATGTCGATGACCACCGAGTACATCCTGATGCTCGGCTTCTTCATCGCCTTCGCGGTCAAGCTGCCCGTAGTTCCGTTCCACTCCTGGCTGCCTGACGCTCACGCCCAGGCGCCGACTGCAGGTTCCGTCGACCTCGCCGGTATCTTGCTGAAAACCGCGGCCTACGGTCTGCTGCGTTTCGCCCTGCCGCTGTTCCCGAACGCCTCGGCCGAGTTCGCGCCGATCGCCATGACCCTCGGTCTGATCGGGATCTTCTACGGTGCGTTCCTCGCTTTCGCGCAAACCGACATCAAGCGTCTGATCGCCTTCTCGTCCGTTTCCCACATGGGCTTCGTACTGATCGGCATCTACTCCGGCAGCCAACTGGCCCTGCAAGGTGCCGTGATCCAGATGCTGGCGCACGGTCTGTCGGCCGCAGCACTGTTTATCCTCAGCGGTCAGCTGTACGAGCGCCTGCACACTCGTGACATGCGTGAGATGGGCGGTCTGTGGTCGCGCATCGCTTACCTGCCGGCGATCAGCCTGTTCTTCGCAGCCGCTTCTCTGGGTCTGCCGGGTACCGGTAACTTCGTCGGTGAATTCCTGATCCTGATCGGTACGTTCGCCAGTGCTCCATGGATCACCGCGATTGCCACCTCCGGTCTGGTGTTCGGTTCGGTCTACTCGCTGATCATGATCCACCGCGCTTACTTCGGTCCGTCCAAATCGGATTCGATCCTGCACGGCATGGACGGTCGCGAACTGATCATGGTGCTGGGCCTTGCGGTACTGCTGATTTACCTCGGCGTCTACCCGCAACCGTTCCTCGACACTTCTGCCGCCACGATGCATGGCGTGCAGCAGTGGCTCGGCACCGCCTTCACTCAACTCGCTTCGGCCCGGTAAGAGCGCTATGGAATTCACGATTCAACACTTTATTGCGCTTGCGCCACTGTTGATCACCAGCCTCACCATTATCGTGGTGATGCTGGCAATCGCCTGGCGCCGCAACCACTCGCAGACCTTCCTGATTTCGGTGGCAGGTCTGAACCTGGCCTTGCTGTCGATCCTGCCGGCCCTGAAAGTCGCGCCTCTGGCCGTGACCCCGTTGCTGCAGATCGACACCTTTGCCTGCCTGTACATGGCGCTCATCCTGGTCGCCACCCTCGCCTGTGTCACCCTTGCCCACGCCTACCTCGGCGATGGCGGTTCGGGTTACCCGGGCAACCGTGAAGAACTGTACCTGCTGATCCTGATGGCCGCCGCCGGTGGCCTGGTTCTGGTCAGCGCGCAGCACCTGGCCGGCTTGTTCATCGGTCTGGAGCTGCTGTCGGTGCCGGTCTACGGTCTGGTGGCCTACGCCTTCTTCAACAAGCGTTCGCTGGAAGCCGGCATCAAGTACATGGTGCTGTCGGCCGCCGGTTCCGCGTTCCTGCTGTTCGGTATGGCGCTGCTGTACGCCGACTCGGGTTCGCTGAGCTTCGTCGGTATCGGTCAGGCCCTGGCCGCGACCGGTCTGCCAAGCTCGCTGGCACAACTGGGCCTGGGCATGATGCTGATCGGTCTGGCGTTCAAGCTGTCGCTGGTACCGTTCCACCTGTGGACGCCGGACGTGTACGAAGGTGCTCCGGCACCGGTGGCCGCGTTCCTCGCGACCGCTTCGAAAGTGGCTGTGTTCGCGGTCATGGTTCGCCTGTTCCAGATCTCCCCTGCCGCAAGCAGTGGCGTACTGAGCAACGTGCTGACCATCATCGCCATCGCTTCGATCCTGTTCGGTAACCTGCTGGCCCTGACCCAGAGCAACCTCAAGCGTCTGCTCGGTTACTCCTCCATCGCGCACTTCGGCTACCTGCTGATCGCGCTGGTGGCGAGCAAGGGCCTGGCGGTGGAGGCCATCGGCGTGTACCTGGTCACCTACGTGATCACCAGCCTCGGCGCCTTCGGTGTGATCACCCTGATGTCCTCGCCGTACAACGGCCGTGACGCAGACGCGCTGTACGAATACCGCGGCCTGTTCTGGCGCCGTCCGTACCTGACCGCCGTCCTGACCGTGATGATGCTGTCCCTGGCCGGTATCCCGCTGACTGCAGGCTTCATCGGCAAGTTCTACATCATCGCTACCGGTGTCGAGTCGCACCAATGGTGGCTGGTCGGTTCCCTGGTTCTGGGCAGCGCCATCGGCGTCTTCTACTACCTGCGCGTGATGGTCACCCTGTACCTGATCGAACCAAACCTGCGCCGCCACGACGCCCAACTGCACTGGGAACAGAAAGCAGGCGGCGTGATGCTGCTGGCGATCGCTGTGGTTGCGTTCTTCCTCGGCGTCTACCCGCAACCGCTGCTGACCCTGGTTCAGCAATCGGGCCTGGCGGGCTGATCGCTCAGCGATAGTTGGCTAGAAACAGAAACGGCACCTTCGGGTGCCGTTTTTGCGTCTAGACCGTCTTGAGTTTTTTCACCATCGGCACGCAAACCAGTTGCAGACCTGAAGGCGATTGATAGATCGCCCTCTCCTCCCCGACGTAACCGCAGCGCCGATAAAAATCAGCGGCATTCAACGTCGCATCCAGACAAACCTCTGCCAGCCCCAGATCCTGTGCCAGCGCTTCCAGAAAGTGCAGCACGCGTTTACCAAGCCCACGCTGCATGAAATCCGGATGGATGAAGATTGCACCGATTTCACGGTGCTCCAGATCGAGCATGCCGGTTGCCACGGGTTCACCCTCAACGCAACCCAGATAGAAATGCTTTTGCATGAGCGTGTCATAACCGTCTGCCGCCGAGCCCATTGTCCAGTCGAGCATTTGCTGCTCACTGTAGGCACCGATGCATTGATGCCGGATAGCCAGTCGCCGAATCTCGAACGCTATCCCGGCATCGTCCGGGTCGGCTCTTTTCATTTCGAACATTTCTCTCTCCTTGAGCCATGTGCGGACGGGCATGAAAAAGCCCCGTCCATTTCTGGCGGGGCTTTGGGTAACACGTCATTGACCAGACATGCATGACCTTATGGCCCGCCGGAAGCGGTCATAGAGGAGCACATCATGATCATTCGGTGTTGGGCAGTCATGGCTGGATAGTGCTGCGGATTGTTCCGACGAGTCAATCGCAAGGCTCTTCCCTAAACAGTCGAGCGCTCCCACCACAGTGGCCGACTCGTCCTACAGGTGTTTTTACTATTGGTGACTACCGTTGAAAAGGGGGCGAAAAGGATGGCCTGGAGGCCTTGACCAATTCGATCATCGGGACAAAACTATACGCAGGTAACGTACAGAAAATGGATGCTCTTTTTATCGAATTACCCGCGTTCCAGAAGCACCGGGACGATTACCTGGATGATGACCTGTTTCGCAGCTTTCAGTTGGAGCTGCTGAAAAATCCTGAAGCAGGCGACCTCATCGAAGGCACGGGCGGGCTGCGCAAAATTCGCTTCTGCGACCAACGACGCGGTAAGGGCAAGCGCAGCGGATTACGAGTGATTTATTACTGGTGGTCTGGTTTCGACCAGTTCTGGCTATTCACCGTGTACAGCAAAAACGAGCAAGACGATCTGTTGCCTTCTCAGAAAAGAGTCTTCAAACAGGCGCTGGATACAGAAATCAACACGAGAACCCAAATATGAAACGTGACATTTTTTCCGAACTGATGGAGGGCCTTGAGGCTTTGGCCGACGAGCGCCAAGGCAAGGTCACCCTTCGCACCCACAAAGTCCAGTTACCCAAACTATTGCCGATCACTGCCGAGGAAGTTGTTGCGATCCGCCAGCAACTCAACCTCTCCCGGTCAGTTTTCGCCATGTACCTGCGAACCAACACTCGAACCCTCGAAAACTGGGAACAAGGTCGAGCAACGCCAAATGCCCAAGCGACGACACTCATTCGACTAGTCGAGCGTTTTCCACAAACGATCGACCACCTTGCGGCTCTGACCTGACTTCCGGGATCTAACAAAATTGTAATTCCCCAATCACCTCCGCGTTATCCGCAGCCTGCAACGATGTCACCCGGCGACTCTCCCGGCGGGCCCTTGCCCGTTCGAACAATAAAACCCACGCCGAAGCTCGTTCCCGTTCTGCCGAACCCAAGGAGTGATTGATGGTTAACAACACAAAAATGTCGATGGCTGCTCTGGCAGTGGTTGTCGGCGCCGGGCCGTCCACGGTGTTTGCAGAAGAAAAACCCGAAGGGTTTATCGAAGGCAGCAGTCTGACGGTGCTCAACCGTAACCTTTACTTCAACCGTGACCACCGCAACGGCCAGTCCAGCCCCACGGGCAATGGTTATTCCGAAGCCTGGGCCCACGGCATCATCGGCAAGTTCGAATCCGGTTTCACCCAGGGCACCGTCGGGGTCGGGGTGGACGCGTTTGCGATGATCGGTCTGAAGCTCGACACCGGCGACGGCCGCAACGGTGGCCGCAGTTCGTTCGATGTGTTGCCGGTCAACAGCGACGGTGAAGCACGGGACGAATACACCAAGGTCGGTGGCGCCGCCAAACTGCGGGCCTTCGATACGGTGGTGAAAGTCGGTGATGTGTTCCCGGCCAACCCGGTGGTCGCGGCAGGCGATTCGCGATTGCTGCCGGAAAGCTTTCGCGGTGTGACGGCGACCAACACCAGCATTGAAGGTCTGTCGATTCAGGGCGGCCGGTTGCATGCGATGAGTCAACCGGTGTCCAGCGACCTGCGCGAGAACTTCGCGACCTTCTATGCCGGCCCGGTCAACTCGCCGTGGATCGCTTACGGCGGCGGCGATTACGCGCTGAACAAAAACCTCAGTTTCAGCCTGTATTCCAGTCGCCTGAAAGACGCCTGGAACCAGTACTACGCCGGCACCGCCTGGACGTATCCGCTGTCGGATGACCTGTCGCTGTTCGGCGGCCTGAACTACTACAAGGCGATCGACGAAGGCAAACAATTGCTCGGCGAGTTCGACAACAACATCTGGAGCGGCCGCGTCGGCGTGAAACTCGGCGCCCACTCCGTCGCCATTTCCCACCAGCGCAACAACGGCAACGACGACTTCGATTACCTGCGTCAGTCCGACTCGATCTTCCTCGACAACTCGATTCAGTACAGCGACTTCAACTCGCCGAAAGAGCGTTCGTGGATGGTGCGCTACGACCTCGACATGACCGCCTACGGCATGCCCGGTCTGTCGTTCATGACCCGTTACGCACGCGGCACCGACGCCGATTACTCCAACGCCAACGCCGTGTACATGCGCCGCGATGCCGAGGGCAATCCGCTGACTGACCAGAAGCGTTGGGAGCGTGATATCGAAGTGAAATACGTGGTGCAAAGCGGTTCGATGAAGGATCTGTCGCTGCGTCTGCGCCAGGCCACTACCCGCGCCACCGCGTTCGAATCGGATCTGGATGAAGTGCGGGTGATCGTTGAATACCCGCTGGCGATTCTCTGAGTTTCACGAGCAATGCCCATTCACCTTTAGAAGCTCCTTGCTCCTTTGGTAAGAGGTGAATCTTTGGCGTCCTTCGGGGCGCCTTTTTTATGGATGAAAAAAAGCCCGACTCACTGCACATGAACCGGGCGTTTCAGCCGGGATTAGCGTCAGCCACCCTGCTGACGACAATTCCCCATCACGTTGTAAGTGACCGTATTGAGCTGCCCCTTGGAGTCCTCGTAAGTCATCGCAGCCGGCACGACCGCGCATTCATTCTTTGGCCGGACAACGCTCACCACCTTCTTCACATCCAGCTTCATTCCATACTCGTATTCCTTGACCACCGGCGCCGCTTTGCCCTGACTGGCCGCGTACTGTTCCATGGCTTTGGTGTTGGCGCTGAGCGCCCGGTCGAACGTTCTGTCGCCACCGCCTTCGGCCAGCGCATTCAAGGACATTGCCATGACAGCGGTGAACGCCAACAGCTTAAGAAATTTCATATCCAGCTCCTTCAAAACACGACTCATAAAAAAGCCCACCATCGATGCGCGATGACGGGCTCATTCACTGGCAGCACGCTTACAGGTCTTGGGTCTTGTCGTCCTTCTTGTCATTCACGACGACCGGATCACGGGCCTTTTCCTTCGCAGCAAAAATCTCCATCGAGCGGTCATTGGCGGCCATCATTCGGTCGAAAGTGCGGTCGCCGCCACCTTCGGCCAACACCAGGGAAGACATCATCAGAGCCACGGCAAACGCGCCAATCTGTGCAAGTTTCATCGTTGATTCCTCATTCAAGTCACTGACGGGATCAAGGTAACAATCAGAACCTTTCGTGACGGTGGCGCCGAAATTACATATCCGTTATGTAGAAAGGCCCGCAATGGCGGGCCTGTTTTTGAACCCCGAAGTGACTAAACAGCAGCGGGCGATTCCTCGTCCCGACGATGCGCCAGCTGATACAACGCCGGCAGAATCAGCAACGTGAGAATGGTCGAGGACAGGATCCCGCCAATCACCACCGTCGCCAGCGGGCGCTGCACCTCGGCCCCGGTGCCGGTCGCAAGCGCCATCGGAATGAAGCCCAGGGACGCCACCAGCGCCGTCATCAACACCGGGCGCAATCGCGTCAGCGCACCTTCGTGAATCGCTTCGGACAGCGAGCGCCCTTCCTCCCGCAAGTTGCGGATAAACGCGATCATCACCAACCCGTTGAGCACCGCCACACCGGACAGCGCGATAAAACCGACACCCGCCGAGATCGACAGGGGAATGTCCCGCAGCCACAACGCCATGACCCCGCCGGTCAGCGCAAACGGAATCCCGGTGAACACCAGCAAGCCGTCCTTGAGGTTGTTGAACATCATGAACAGCAACCCGAACACCAGCAGCAACGCCACCGGCACCACGATCTGCAAGCGCTTGGCCGCCGATTGCAGTTGCTCGAACTGGCCGCCCCAGGTCGTCCAGTAACCCGCCGGCACCTGCACATCACGCTCGATCGCTGCGCCCGCCTCGGCGACAAAAGAACCGATGTCACGCCCGCGCACGTTGGCGCTGACGATCACCAGGCGCTTGCCGTTCTCGCGGCTGACCTGATTCGGCCCCAGCACCAGATCGAGGCTGGCAACGTCCTTCAGCGCAATGAAGCCGATCTGACTGGAAGCATCGCCACCTGCCGCCGGCACCGGAATCAACAGTGCCGACAACCCGTCGATGTCCTTGCGCATGGCGTCGGACAAGCGCACCACCATGTCGAATCGACGATCACCTTCGTACAGCGTCCCGGCCTTCTGCCCGCCGACGGCCACCGCGATGGTGTCCTGCACATCGCCAACGTTGAGCCCGTAACGCGCGGCCTTGTCGCGATCAATGTTGATGGTCAGCACCGGCAGACCGGTGGTTTGCTCGACCTTGACCTCGGACGCGCCGTTGACCTTCTGCATCGCGGCGGCAATCTTCGCCGCCGTGGCGTTGAGCACGTCCATGTCATCACCGAACACCTTGACCGCCACGTCGCTACGCACGCCGGAAATCAGTTCGTTGAAGCGCAACTGGATCGGCTGCGACAGTTCATAGTTGCTGCCCGGCAACGTTGCCGCGGCCTGCTGCAGTTCGGCCATCAGGGTTTCGCGGGACTTGTCCGGGTCCGGCCATTGCTCTTTGGGCTTGAGCATCACGTAGCTGTCAGAGATGTTCGGCGGCATCGGGTCAGAGGCGATTTCCGCAGTACCGGTGCGGGCGAACACGCGCTCGACTTCCGGCACTTTATTGAGGATCAACGTTTCCAGCCGCTGCTGCATGTCCACCGATTGCGTCAGGCTGGTGCCCGGCACGCGCAACGCCTGCAAGGCAAAATCGCCTTCGCTGAGACTCGGCACAAACTCGCTGCCCATGCGGCTGGTGACCACGCCACTGAGCACAATCACACCCAACGCTGCGCCGACCGCCATCGTCCGATGGGACATGACCCAGTCCAGCGCCGGCGCATAAACGCGACGGGCACCGCGCATCACCACGCCCTCTTCTTCCTTGACCTTGCCGGTCACGAACAGCGCAATCGCCGCCGGCACAAAGGTCACGGACAAGAGCATGGCGCCAAGCAACGCGATGACTACGGTAAACGCCATCGGGTGGAACATTTTCCCTTCGACGCCGCTCAGGGCGAAGATTGGCAGGTACACGACCATGATGATCAATTGGCCGAAAATCAGCGGTCGCCGCGCCTCTTTCGCCGCCGCAAACACTTCATGAAAACGCTCGGATCGCGTCAGCAGTCGCCCGTGATGCTGCTGCGCATGGGCCAGCCGGCGCAGGGTGTTTTCGACGATCACCACCGCGCCGTCGACGATGATGCCGAAGTCCAGCGCGCCGAGGCTCATCAGGTTGGCGCTGACCTTGTTGCTGAACATGCCGGTGAAGGTGAACAGCATCGACAGCGGAATCACCATCGCCGTGATCAGCGCAGCGCGGATATTGCCGAGGAACAGAAACAGGATAGCGATCACCAGAATCGCGCCTTCGACGAGGTTCTTCTTCACCGTGGCGATGGCCTTGTCGACCAGATGCGTGCGGTCGTACACCGGCACCGCGATCACGCCGGTGGGCAACGACTTGTTGATCTGTTCGAGCTTGGCGGCGACGGCCTGGGAAACCGTGCGACTGTTTTCACCGATCAACATGAACACCGTGCCGAGCACCACTTCCCGGCCATTTTCCGTGGCGGCGCCGCTGCGCAGTTCGCGGCCGATGTCCACGGTGGCGACGTTCTTGATCCGGATCGGCGTGCCGTCGACATTGGCCATGACGATGTTGGCGATGTCCTCGGTGCTCGCCACCTGGCCCGGTGCGCGAATCAACAATTGCTCGCCGCTGCGCTCGATGTACCCGGCGCCGACGTTGGCGTTGTTGCGCTCCAGCGCCGTCACCAGATCGGTGAGGGTCAGTTTGTAGGCCGCGAGTTTTTTCGGATCGGGCGCGATCTGATATTCCTTGGCAAAACCGCCGATGGTGTTGATCTCGGCCACGCCGGGAACGTTGCGCAGTTGCGGCTTGATGATCCAGTCCTGGATCACCCGCAAGTCGGTCGGCGTGTAGGGCGTGCCGTCATCTTTCAGCGCGCCGTCCTTGGTCTCGACCGTCCACAAAAAGATCTCGCCGAGTCCGGTGGAAATCGGCCCCATCACCGCTTCCACACCTTCGGGCAACTGCTCCTTGGCCGACTGCAACCGCTCGTTGACCAATTGCCGGGCGAAGAACAGATCGGTGCCGTCCTTGAAGATTACCGTGACCTGGGACAAGCCCGAGCGCGACAGCGAGCGGGTTTGCTCCAGCGCGGGCAGGCCGGCCATCGCGGTCTCAATCGGAAAGGTGATGCGCTGCTCGGTTTCCAGCGGCGAGAACCCGGCCGCGCCGGTGTTGATCTGCACCTGGACGTTGGTGATATCGGGCACGGCGTCGATCGGCAGTTTCTGATAACTGGCGATGCCGAGGCCGGCCATGAGCAGAACGGCGAGCAGCACGATGATGCGCTGCTCGATGGCAAACTGGATGAGGCGTTCGAACATGGGAGTCTTCCGCGATTAATGACTGTGCTCGGCCGAGGCTTTGCCCAGCTCCGATTTGAGGACGAAGCTGCCGGCACTGGCGACTTGCACGCCCGGTTCCAGTCCGGCGATGACTTCCACCTGGCCTGCCGCGCGACTGCCCAGCTCCACGGCTTGCGCCTTGAAGCCGTCGTCGGTGCGCACAAACACCGTGGGCTTGTCCTCGACGGTCTGGATTGCGGTTTCCGGTACGGCGACTTTGGCCTGGCGACTGTCGGTAGCGACCAGCGCCGTGACAAACAGGCCCGGGCGCCAGGAGCCTTGCGGGTTTTCCAGGGTGACGCGCACGGTCGCGGTGCGGGTCTGTTCGCCGAGCAGGCTGCCGACGTAGGTCACGGTGCCGCTGACTTCGGCGTTCAATTCCGCCGCGCTGACGGTGACGGGTTTGCCCACTTGCACCTTGTTCAGGTCCTTGGGCGAAACGCCGAACGTGACCCACACCCGCGACAAATCCGAGAGCGTGAACGCTGCCGTGGTTTCGTCGACCACCTCCCCCGGCGTCAGGTGCTTTTCCACCACCACACCGTCGAACGGCGCGCGCAGTTCATAGCGATTTCCTCCGGTGGCAACCACGCTGCCACTGAGCACGCTGATCTTTTGCCGGGCGTTGCTCACCGCAATCTCGGCTTCTTCCAGGGCCTGACGTGCCTGGAGGAAATCCTGCTCGGCGGAGATCTTGTCCTGCCACAGTTTCCTCTCGCGCTCGAACGTCGTGCGGGCCAGGGCCAGACGGCGTTGCGCGGCCGCCTGCTCGCTGCGCTGATCGGAGATCTGCTGACTGGCGATCACGGCCAGCAACTGGCCTTTCTTCACCGACTGTCCGAGGTTGACCGACACCGACTCGACCACGCCCGGCACACGCGGCACCACATGCGCGGTGCGGTCTTCGTCGAAGCGCACTTCGCCGGGGAACGACAGACCGAGGCTGAAGTTCTGCGCCTGGGCGGCGGCCAGTTGAATCCCCGCCGCCGCGATCTGCTCGGCCGTCAGTTCGATGTGCCCTTCTTCGTCGTGCCCGCCGTCAGCGGCGGCGCCTTCTTCGGCATGGTCGGCGTGCTCCGCCGCTTCATCGGCATGCGCATCGACAGACGCATTGCCGCTCCACATCGAGCCGATGCCAATGCCCAGCGCCAAGGTCGCCGCAGCGACCACGATCAGTTTTTTATCCATGGAAACTCCTCTGCGCCAAACCATCGCGCAGTCATCAGAACGTTGAAATTCAAGGGTTGGCGCTGAGGTCGCCGAAGATGCGTTCGATGCGGACCCGGGCGTCGGTCGCCTCGCTCACCGCCTGGATGTATTGGCTGCGAGCGGCGATCAATGTGCGCTGGGCGTCGAGCACGTCGAGGAAGCCGAACTTGCCCATTTCGAAACCGCGAGTGGCGCTGTCGACCGCACTTTGCGCGGCGGGCAGGATGGTCCGGTCGAATGCCTGGATTTCGCCGTTGGCGGTCTGCCATTGCGCCAGCGTGGTCTGGATTTCCGTGCGCAAGCGCAGTTCGGTGGCGTTGCGCAGGTCCCGCGCCTGATCGGTACGCCGCGCCGCCGCCAGCACGTTGCCCTGATTGCGGTTGAACAGCGGAATCGGCATCGACAGCCCGACCACGTTGACCCGCTCGCGCTCGGTTTCGCTGTACTGGCTGCCGATGCTGACGGTGAGATCGGGAATCCGCTGGGACTTTTCCAGCCCCAGCGACGCTTCACGCTGGTCGATCTGCAACCTGGCCAGCCGCAGCTCCGCGGTCTCGTTCAGACGCTCAAGCAAACGGGTGGGCGGCGGTACGCTGGGCAGACTTTGAGTCGCGGTCTGCACCGTGGTCGACGTCGGCAACGGTGCGCCCATGACCTGTGCCAATTGCTGGTACGCATTGGCCTGATCACGCTCGGCGCGGCTCAATTCCAGGCGCACTTCCGAAAGCTGCACTTGCGCCCGCGTGCCTTCCACCGGCGACGACTTGCCCGCCTCGATCCGCCCCTGCGCCACACGCACACCGTGCTCGGCGAGTTGCAGCGACTGCCGGGCCAGTTGCAAACGTTGCTGCGCGGTTTGCGCACCGTTGAACGCTTGAAGCACGTCGGCGCGCAGGACGTTGCGCTTGCGCTCCAGCTCGATGCCGGCGGCGTCCTGGGCACGACTCGCCACATCAATCCGCGCGCCGCGCTTGCCGCCCAGCTCGATCGGCTGGCTGAGCATCACCGTGGTGGTGCGCGATTCACGCCGGGTGTCTTCGGCCTCCCACGACACCTCGGGGTTGGGGATCAGCCCGGCCTGCTTGCGGTCACCTTCGGCAATGCCGATTTCCCACTGCGCGGCGGCCAGCTCCGGGTTGCTGGCGAAGGCGGTTTGCAACGCCTGATCCAGCGTCAAAGTCGATGCGCTGGCAAGGCTGGTACAAGCCAGCAACAACAGGCCGCTGGCGGTTTTTTTCAGGCGTGATCGCGCCGTCAGTTCAATTAAACCGGGCAATGGAAGGCTTCCTTCAATCAAGAATCGTTGATGGCGCCACGGTAGGGTTTTGAACTTATCGACAAGGTGACGTGAACATTACAAATCCGTTATCCACGGTTTATCGAAGTTGTTTTGCTCTAGGATTCGAAGTTCGAATGAGTTTGTTGCAATAGATAGAAACAAATGTGCGTTAGTTATCCGCCGAACAGCACTTGCCGAAATGGAAGTCATCAAAAACCGACCATTTCGCTGCGAAAGGCTGTCGCGGATGGCCGATTTAAAGGGCTCAGACGTTGACTCTGTAGCCACTACAGCCTTTACCGTGCACGCCACTCAGTTACGAAGTCCGTCAGGAAGTCCCTACAAAAAACTGCAACTTCCAGACTCACTTAGTTAAATACCCATTCATTAAAAGTGGTGAAACATCATGCGAATCCTTGTCGTCGAGGACGAGCTTAAAGCTGCCGAATACTTGCATCAGGGCCTGACCGAAAGTGGTTATATCGTTGATCACGCGGTCAATGGCGCGGATGGTTTGCACCTGGCGCAACAACAGGTTTATGACCTGATCATCCTCGATGTGAACCTGCCGGAACTCGACGGCTGGAGCGTGCTGGAACAACTGCGTCGCACTCACTCCACCCGGGTGATGATGCTCACCGCACGCGGGCGGCTGGCGGACAAGATCCGGGGTCTGGATCTGGGCGCCGATGATTATCTGGTCAAGCCGTTCGAGTTCCCGGAGCTGCTGGCCAGGGTGCGCACGTTGATGCGGCGCAGCGAGAACATCCCGGTGCCGCAGGTGCTCAAGGTTGCCGATCTGGAACTCGATCCGGGCCGTCACCGGGCGTTTCGTGGCACCCAGCGCATCGACCTGACCACCAAGGAATTCGCCCTGCTGCACCTGCTGATGCGCCAGTCCGGCGAAGTGCTGACCCGCACCCAGATCATCTCGCTGGTGTGGGACATGAATTTCGACTGCGACACCAACGTGGTCGAAGTCTCGATCCGCCGCTTGCGGGCGAAGATCGACGACCCGTTCGACAGCAAACTGATCCACACCTTGCGCGGCGTCGGCTATGTGCTGGAGGCGCGGGAATGAAGCCGGCCAGCCTGTCGCTGCGGCTGGGTCTGACGGTCAGCATTCTGGGCGCATTGCTGGTGGTGTTCCTGGCGATCCTCGCGTATTTCGCCCTGACCCACGAGCTGAACGCGCTATCCCGGGACAGCCTGGAAAAGAAGCTGGAACAAGTCGAGCACAGCCTGACGCTGTACTTCGACACCGGAGAGATCAGTGCCAAGCCGCACATTCTGCTCGATCAGGTCATGGGGCACGACAACCTGACCCTGACTATTTATGACCTGAACAATCTGCGCACCCCGCTGCTCAAGTCCGGTTCGGGTCTGACCGATCCGCGCGTTGAACTGAAGGCGGTACGGGCGACAACCGATCAGTTGACCCACACCGACAGCGCCGATGCCGAAGGTGCGAAGTTTCTCACCGTCTCCAAGCTGATTCGCCTCAAGGACGGCAGCAGCGTACCAGTCCTGCTGTCGATGGATAACGCCCACGATCAGGCCTTGCTCAGTGCTTATTTGCGCTCGACGTTGATGGCTTTGCCGTTGCTGCTGGTATTCATCGGCCTGACCGCTTGGGGCGCCGTGCAGCGAGGGTTGGCACCGTTGCGGGAATTTCGCAAAGTGGCAGCGCGAGTGACGACGCAGGATCTCGATCATCGCCTGTCGGTGCTGAACATGCCCCAGGAACTCAGCGAACTGGCGCAGGGCATCAACGTGATGCTTGATCGCCTGGACAGCGGCGTGCAGCAGTTGTCGCAATTCTCCGATGACCTGGCCCACGAGCTGCGCACGCCGATCAACAACCTGATGGGCAAGGCTCAGGTGACGCTGTCGCGCGAGCGCTCGGTCGAGGAATACACCAACGTTCTGGTGTCCTGCACCGAAGAGCTGGAACGGGTCGCGCGGATTGTCTCGGACATGCTGTTCCTGGCCCAGGCCAGCCAGCCTGCGGCGCACGCCTCGTTCGAGCCGATTGCGCTGGAAGAAGAGGCGTCCAGGGTGGTGGATCTGTTTTCCCTGACGGCACAGGACAAACAGATCGATCTGAAGGTCATCGGCAGCGCGCAGGTGTCGGGGGACCGGCTGATGATTCAGCGAGCGATTTCCAATCTGCTGTCCAATGCCCTGCGCCACTGCCCGTCCGGCAAGACCGTTTCGCTGTTCATCGAACAGGCGCCGAACGAGGTGTCATTGCGGGTGAGCAATCCGGGTGCGGGCATCGAAGCGCAGCACCTGCCGTATCTGTTCGACCGTTTTTACCGGATCGACAGCAGCCGCACCCGGTCACAGGGCAGTACCGGTCTGGGACTGGCCATCGTGCACTCGATCATGACCCTGCATCAGGGCTCTGCGCAGGTTCAAAGCCGACCGGGAGCGATGACAATATTCAGCCTGGTGTTTCCCGTGACGCACCCGGAACGGCACTAAACCTTCAAGCCGATTTGTGCGGTGTTTTCTCAAACCTCATGGGAAAAATCACCGCACAAGTGCTGCATACATCCCCGTAAATCCTTCATCACGAATTTGCGTCGTCCCTGCGCTGAAATGTCTGACAGCGGCAAAAGACAGAACGCCTCAAACCGCTGATTCCTTTCGCGTGGCTCGCCCGTTGCAACGCAGTGCTGCCCCCTCAGAAACACGTCCTCGCGGCGTCAATTCACGCTTTATCAGTACGTATTTCGATACCGCTGAAACCCGCGACTGGAAACGTCCGGACATTTTTGACCCCGCCGTCACCGCCCTTTTAGATTCGGCCCGTGCTTGCAACAGCACTCCCAAACAACAACCAAGGAGCAACATCATGGGCTACATGGGCAGCTGGAACGCAAACCCTATTGATGAACTGGAAGAGCAGGAAGCGCCCTCGGCAGAGCAGATCGAAGCGCTGCAACTGACCGAGGAAGAACGAGCGGAACTCAACGCCGAGTGACAGAACCCGCGGGGGCTTGCGCCCTCGCGGGTTTTCCAGGAAGGAAATCATGCACAAGACAACGTTGGCCGAGCGTGAGCTCACAGCCGATCAGGCAGAACGGCGTATTCATGTCGAACTTTCATGCCTGGGCCTCACGCCACACACCCGCACCTTCGGCAGCAAAGTCGTTGCCGTCCAGGCGAGTCTTCAGGGCAGCGATAACCGCCATGCCTGCGGCTCCGGCAAGGGCTATGCAGATCAGGCGCACCTGGGCGCGCTTTATGAAGCGCTCGAGCACTATTGGACGGATAAGCTCTGCACCTGCGATGTTCACGAAGAGACTGAACGCTATTTCAAAGACACGCCGATGTTTGCCGATGACTCGCTTCTGCACAGGCTCACCAGCCAGCAAAACGTGCGCATCACCTGCCGAACCTATGTCTGTCCGCCGTGGCATGACCGGTTTTTCTATCCGATTGCGCTGACCTCGCCGAACGGCTCACGTTTGCCCTCGTCACCGGGCATGGCGGACTGCCGCGCCGTACAGCGCTACGCCAGCAACAGCGGCACCGCGATTGGCGCCACTTACAACGAAGCGCTGCTGCACGCCGCCAACGAGTGCATCGAGCGCGACGCCGTGTCGTTGTTTCTGCTCGATCATTTCTATTACCAGAACCATCCGCCACTGCGCCGGGTGGCACGTCTCACTGAAAGCGACGAACTCGGTCGTCTATGGGCCGATGCCGAACAGGAAATCGACGGCGAAATCGTGCTGGTGGATATCAGCACCGAGTTCAAGACGCGGACCTTTCTGGCCTTCACTACGAAGCCAAGCCCTCATCCACAGGTATTCGGCAGCGGCAGCTCTCTCGACCCGCGCCATGCTGCGTGGCGGGCGCTTACTGAACTGGTGCAGTTGCAACTGAGTGCCGCCGAACCTGAATACCGCCAGACACTGGCCAATGCGCTGCGCAACCTGCAACCCTTCCCGCGCCTGCTGCGCTGTGCGCAGTTCGAGCCGCAAACGCTGCTGCATCGCTGCGTTCAACACGAGGTGAAACTGCCGGATTCCGCTAAAGACCTGTCGGTGGACAGTCAACTGCACTTGCTGACTCAAGACCTGCGGATTCATGGCCGTACGCTCGGTGCCGCCGTCCTGCAGCGAACCGAGCTCGGCACCACCCTGCTCAACGTGGTGATCCCCGGACTGGAACGCTTCTTCGTGGTCTGCAGCGGTAACGTCGTCGTCCCGCAAGCCCGGGGCCTTACGCTGGAGAGGCCCGCCTCATGAACCGACCCGATCGCAACCGGGAGCTGACACTGGCCCGATCCATGCGCCTTTACCTCAACGAGAACGGCGCTGTTGGTCACTACCTCGAACCACGAGGCAGCGGACTGCATTACATTTTTTTCCTGCGGGTGAACGATGAGCTCTGGGTCGGCCGCAAGCTCCTGCAACGTGACCGGCATTTTCGGTGGCAGGCCGGCAGCGCACTCAAACCCGGCATGCTGTTTGGCCCGCATCTCCATTCATTGTGGGGAGATGACGGGTTGTCGATCGGCTATCGGACCGCTTCCCCCGCAGAGAAGACGCAGGCCTTCGAGCACGCCTTGCATCAGGCTGACAGTGAGATCCTGTTTCCCTTTCCGCTGCTGGATGAGACAGGTCGGGAAGCGGTCTGCCCGGCAGATTTCTGGCAATGCAACGCATCACTGGCCGAACAGCTGAACACTGACGAGCAGCACTTGCGCGAATACTGCGCCGGGCTGCTCCAGGCCATCACTGGAAAAGGCGCACTGATTTACGACCCGGCCTGTTCGACCGGCGCGTTCATCGCCCACCTCGCCCGCGCCCTGCCAGACTGTCTGTGCCTGGGCAGTGACCGTTCGGCCTCGATGATCGAACACGCCAGGCAATGTCACAGCGGGACATCCGTCGAGTTCGATGTGCTGGAGGCGAGTGAAGCTTTCGATGCCGGGATTCGCTGCGATGTCTTGATCCTGCGTTTCCTCAACGCCGAAGTCTTGACCCGTCGTGAGGCCCAAACCGCATTCGAGTCGCTGATCCGCTGCGTCAAGCCCGGCGGCACGATCCTCGTCTTCGGTCACACCCCGGTACTGATTCCGGTCACCTGGCTTGCCTCCATCCACCACCTGAAACTTGAATCCAGTGTCGCGGCACGGTCGGGGCAGGTCGAGCTGTTCCAGTTCTATCGTCTGACGGTTTCGGCGCCATGAGTTTTTCCCTGCACAGCCGAGGTTATTACCCGACCGGCGACGGCCATCAACTCTATTGGGAACGGCATGGTGTTCCGGGACACGAACCGGTGTTTTTCCTCCATGGCGGCCCCGGCGGACGTTTCAGCCGCCACCATTTGCAGTTCTTCGACCAGGGCCGGTTCGACATCATCCTGTTCGACCAACGGGGTTGCGGGCGCTCGACGCCTTACGGCGAGCTGCGGGACAACACTACCGGGCTGTGTGTCGAAGACATCGATGCCCTGCGCCAGCATTTCGGCTTCGAAAAAATCAGCGTGCTGGGCGTGTCATGGGGCAGTTGGCTGGCGATCCAGTACCAGCAGCGATATCCGCAGCACCTGCTGAAAAGCACACTGGTTTCGTTATTCGTGCCGTTTGCCGCCAATGTCCGGGCCTACGATCAGGCGCTCAATGACGGGTTGGCGCAATCGCCTCAAATGTCGCCCGGCCAACGGGCCAGCGACATCTACCGGATCCTCGGCGAAGGCTGTCCATCGCAGCAGCACCGCGCCGCCATCGAATGGTTGAACGCTGTTCTACGTCGCTCAGGGCAGACGATTTGCCCCGACACCCTGGAGCGTTTCGTCGATCAGGAAGCCGTGCTTGCGATCCGTCTGGAACTGCATTACCACCTGCAGAACTATTGCTTCACCCCAAAGGACGAATACCTGACCCTCGACGACAACACCCTGCTGATCCAGGGCATCCGCGACACCCATGGCATGGCCAGCGTGCGCTGGCTCAGGCAACGCATGAACATCCACTGCCGACTGCTGCATGCCGGGCACAACGCCTTTGAAAATGCGATCCTCAAAGCAGTGCGTCGGGCGGTGAAACGTGAAATCGAGGGCTAAGAAAAACGGCACCCGAAGGTGCCGTCCCATTCCTCAAAAACCCTTACTTGCGTGCCGCCTCCCACGACTTGAGCAGTTCGTTGTAGCTCACGGTTTCGCCTTTCGGCTTCTCGTTGGCCAGTTTCGGTTTTGGTGCGCCCGGCTGGTCGAACCAGTATTGCGCGTCGCGCTCGGGGTTCATTTTCGGGGCGCACACCGCTTGGGCCTTGGAGCGTTCCAGACGGGTCATGATCGCGTCCTGATCCTTGGCCAGACCGTCAAGGGCCTGTTGCGGGGTCTTCTCGCCGCTGGCGGCCTCGGCGATGTGGCTCCACCACAGTTGTGCCAGGCGAGGATAGTCCGGCACGTTGGTGCCGGTCGGCGTCCATTGCACGCGGGCCGGGCTGCGATAGAACTCGACCAGACCACCGAGTTTCGGTGCCAGATCGGTCATCGCCTGCGAGTTGATGTCCGACTCGCGAATCGGCGTCAGGCCGACGATGGTTTTCTTCAGCGACACGGTTTTCGAGGTCACGAACTGCGCGTACAGCCAGGCCGCGAGTTTCTGTTTCTCAGGCGTGGATTTCATGAAGGTCCACGAGCCCACGTCCTGATAACCGAGTTTCATCCCCTCTTCCCAGTACGGTCCTCGCGGCGACGGCGCCATACGCCATTTCGGCGTGCCGTCGGCGTTGACCACCGGCAGGCCCGGTTTGGTCATGTCGGCGGTGAAGGCCGTGTACCAGAAGATCTGCTGGGCGATGTTGCCCTGGGACGGCACCGGGCCGGACTCGGAGAAGGTCATGCCCGCCGCTTCCGGTGGCGCGTACTTTTTCAGCCAGTCGACGTATTTGGTGGTGGCGAACACCGCCGCCGGGCCGTTGGTGTCGCCGCCGCGGGTCACGCTGGAACCGACCGGGTGGCAATCCTCGACGCGAATCCCCCACTCGTCCACCGGCAAACCGTTGGGAATGCCCTTGTCGCCGCCACCGGCCATGGAGAACCAGGCATCAGTGAAGCGCCAGCCCAGGGACGGGTCTTTCTTGCCGTAGTCCATGTGCCCGTAGATGCGTTTGCCGTCGATCTCCTTGACGTCTTCGCTGAAGAACTTGGCGATGTCTTCATAGGCCGACCAGTTCACCGGTACGCCCAGTTCGTAGCCGTACTTTTCCTTGAACTTGGCTTTCAGGTCGGCGCGTTCGAACCAGTCGGCGCGGAACCAGTACAGGTTGGCGAACTGCTGGTCGGGCAATTGATAGATCTTGCCGTCCGGCGCGGTGGTGAAGGAGATGCCGATGAAGTCCTTGATGTCGAGGGTCGGCGAGGTGAAGTTCTTGCCTTCGTTGGCCATCAGGTCGGTGATCGATTCGGTCTTGCCGTAGCGAAAGTGCGTACCGATCAGGTCCGAGTCATTGACCCAGCCGTCGTAGATGTTCTTGTCCGACTGCATCACCGTCTGCATTTTTTCCACGACGTCGCCTTCCTGCAGCAGGTCGTGGGTCAGCTTGATGCCGGTGATTTCGCTGAAGGCCTTGGCCAGCACCTTGGATTCATATTCGTGGGTGGTCAGGGTTTCCGAGACGACCTTGATGTCCATCCCGCGAAACGGCTCGGCCGCCTTGATGAACCACTTCAGTTCTTCCAATTGCTGCTCGGCCGTCAGGGTCGACGGTTTGAACTCGCTGCCGATCCATTTTTTTGCGGCATCTTCGTAGGCGTCGGCCCAGGCGGACGCGCTCAAACCGCTGAGTGCCAGCATGGCTGCCAATGAAATGCTATGTCGCAGCTTATTTTTCTTATCGAACATAGAGACCTCCTGTTAGGTTTTCGGAGCACGATTGCCGAGCGATTCGACTAGCCCCAACGCATCACAGCCAACAGCCACACCAGGGACAACGCGGACGCTACCCAGATGCTCCAGTCGGTCACGCCGATTACCAGCAGATGCAGGTAGGCGCTGCCGAGAAGACCGATGAACAAGCGATCGCCACGGGTGGTGGCAATCGGCAGAAACCCTCGCCGCAAGATGCTCGGCGAGCGCAATTCCCAGGTGGTCATGCCCACCAGGATCAACCCGATCACGATGAAAAACGCCGCCGTCGGGACGGTCCAGCTCATCCATTCCATCATCAGTTCCTCAGACCCGGCCCAGGGCAAAGCCCTTGGCCACGTGGTTGCGAACGAACCAGATCACCAGCATGCCGGGGAGAATAGTCAACACCCCCGCTGCCGCCAGTACGCCCCAGTCAATCCCGGATGCCGACACCGTGCGCGTCATCACCGCCGCGATCGGTTTGGCGTTCACCGAAGTCAGCGTGCGCGCCAGCAGCAGTTCGACCCAGGAAAACATGAAGCAGAAAAACGCCGTCACGCCGATGCCGGAGCCGATCAGCGGGATGAAGATCTTCACGAAGAACTTGGGAAAGCTGTAGCCGTCGATGTAGGCGGTTTCGTCGATTTCCTTCGGCACCCCGGACATGAAACCTTCGAGGATCCACACCGCCAGCGGCACGTTGAACAGGCAGTGCGCCAGCGCCACGGCAATATGGGTATCGAACAGGCCGATCGACGAATACAGCTGGAAGAACGGCAGCAGGAACACCGCTGGTGGCGCCATGCGGTTGGTCAGCAGCCAGAAGAACAGGTGCTTGTCGCCGAGAAAACGGTAACGGGAAAACGCATACGCCGCCGGCAGCGCCACGGTCAGGGAAATGATCGTGTTCAGACTGACGTAGTACAGCGAGTTGATATAGCCGGTGTACCAGCTCGGGTCGGTGAAGATCACCTTGTAGTTCGCCAGCGTGAAATCCTGTGGGAAAAGGGTCAGTCCGCCGAGGATTTCGGTGTTGCTCTTGAACGACATGTTCAGCAGCCAGTAGATCGGCACCAGCAGGAAAAAAATGTAGAGCAGCAGGGGAATCAGCTTTCTTTTGCTCATGGCCGGGCCTCAGCGGTTGGCATCGTTGTGGGTCATGGCGGTGTAGAACAGCCAGGACACCAGCAGGATGATCAGGAAGTACACCAGCGAGAATGCCGCCGCCGGCCCCAGGTCGAATTGGCCTACGGCCATCTGGGTCAGGGTCTGACTGAGGAAGGTCGTCGAGTTACCCGGCCCGCCACCGGTGAGCACGAACGGTTCGGTGTAGATCATGAAACTGTCCATGAAGCGCAGCATCACGGCGATCAGCAGCACGCTTTTCAACTTGGGCAACTGAATGTGCCGGAATACCGCCCAGGCCGAAGCCCGGTCGATGCGTGCGGCCTGGTAATACACGTCGGGAATCGCCCGCAAGCCGGAGAAACACAGCAGCGCCACCAGCGAAGTCCAGTGCCAGACGTCCATCACCAGCACGGTGACCCAGGCATCCATGGTGTTCGCCGCGTAGTTGTAGCTGATGCCCATGGCGTTGAGGCTCGACCCGAGCAGGCCGATGTCGGCGCGGCCGAAAATCTGCCAGATGGTGCCGACCACGTTCCATGGAATCAGCAGCGGGATCGCCAGCACGATCAGTACCACCGACGACCAGCGACCCTTGGTCGGCATGGTCAGCGCAATGGCGATGCCGAGGGGGATTTCGATCAGCAGCACACACGCCGAGTAGATGAACTGGCGCAGCAGCGAATCGTGCAGGCGCGGGTCAAGCAGCACCTGTTTGTACCAGTCGGCGCCGACGAAGTAGCGGCTGGACTGGTCGAAGATGTCCTGCACCGAATAGTTGACCACGGTCATCATCGGAATCACGGCACTGAAGGCCACCAGCAGGAATACCGGCAACACCAGCCACCAGGCCTTGTTGTTCTGCACCTTGTTCATGGCTGTACCTCGCTGTCGGTGGCATCCAACAGAAATTCGTCGGCATAGACCATCAGCCATTGCGCCGGAAAACTGATGTACGCCGTGCCCTGCGGCACCGGTTTGTCCTCGGCCAGGCGCACTTTCAGCGGTGCGCCGTCCAGATCCAGGGTCATGATCTTGTAGGTGCCGAGGTCTTCGACGTGTACGACTCGCGCCTGCATCGCGTCATCGAACGGCTCATCCCACACATGGATGAACTCGGGACGGATGCCGACCTTCAGATTTTTCCACTGACCGTGTTCGATATGGCGCTGCAAGCCGTCGGACAGCGGCAGATGGGTCGAGTTGAAACCGACCCCGCCCGGTTGCGGCTGCACTTCGATCAGGTTCATCCCCGGGCTGCCGATGAAGTAGCCGACAAAGGTGTGGCTTGGCCGCTCGAACAATTCCCGTGGCGTGCCGAACTGGACGATCTGGCCGCCGTACATCACCGCGATCTTGTCGGCGAAGGTCGAGGCCTCCAGCTGATCGTGAGTGACGTAGACCATGGTGATGTTGAACTGCTCGTGGATCTGCTTGAGCTTGCGCCGCAGTTTCCATTTCAGGTGCGGGTCGATCACCGTCAGCGGCTCGTCGAACAGAATCGCCGAGACGTCATCGCGCACCAGACCACGGCCCATGGAGACTTTCTGTTTTTCGTCGGCGGTGAGGTTGCGCGCCTTTTTGCTCAGCAGGTTCTGCAGGTCGAGGACTTCGGCGATTTCCTGCACCTTGCTGTGCACTTTCGCCTCGGCCAGGCCCTGATTTCTCAAAGGAAAGGCCAGGTTGTCGAACACGGTCATGGTGTCGTACACCACCGGGAACTGGAACACCTGGGCGATGTTGCGCTTCTCCGGGGTCAGGTCGTTGACCGCTTTGCCGTCGAACAGCACATGACCCTGAGACGGGCTGAGCAGGCCAGAAATGATGTTGAGCAAGGTCGACTTGCCGCAGCCCGAAGGGCCGAGCAAGGCATAGGCACCGCCCTGCTCCCAGATGTGGTCCATCTCGCGGATCGCGTAATCCTCGGGCCCGCTCGGGGTTTTGCTGTAGCTGTGGGCGAGGTGCTGCAAACGGATTTCGGCCATCAGGCAACCCTCGCGACGCGCCGGCCCGGTGCCTGCACCAGACGGCCCTGCGCATCGAACACAAACAGTTTATGGGTCGGGATATAGATGCGGATCGGCGCATCGACGTCGTATTCGTGAACGCCGGGCAAATGCAGCACCAGCAGGAAATGCTCGTTGCGCACGTGCAGGAAGGTTTCCGAACCGCTGATCTCCGCCACCTCGACGGTCACCGCCAGTTCCAGGTCGTCGTCGTTGCTCGGCACCAGCGAGATGTGGCTCGGGCGAACGCCAAAACGGAACTCGCCCTCGCCCACCGGTCGCAGGTCGACGTTCAACGGAAAGTGCACGAAGTTGGCGAAGCTCACTTCGTTGCCGGCGATACGCCCCGGCATCAGGTTGATCGGTGGCTCGGAGAACAATTCGGCGGCCAGCACCGTTTGCGGCTGGTGATAGACCTCGGTCGAAGGGCCGCTCTGGATCACCCGGCCTTCATGAAGAATGGTGGTGGTGCCGCCCAGCGCCAGCGCTTCATTGGGCTCGGTGGTGGCGTAGATGGCGATGGTGTGGCGCGCCTTGAACAGCTCGCGCATTTCCTGGCGCAATTCTTCGCGCAGTTTGTAGTCGAGGTTGACCAGCGGCTCGTCGAACAGAATCAGTTCGGCATCCTTGACCAGCGCCCGCGCCATCGCGGTGCGCTGCTGCTGGCCACCGGACAGTTCCAGCGGATAGCGCTTCAGGAATTTCTCGATGCGCAGCATCTTCGCGGTTTCCTGAACCTTGCTCTGGATCTGCTCGTTGGAGATCCCGGCCTGGCGCAGCGGCGAGGCGATGTTCTCGAACACCGTCATGGTCGGGTAATTGATGAATTGCTGATAGACCATCGACACGTTGCGCAAACGCACCGGGCGCTGGGTGACGTCGACGCCGTTCATCAGGATGCGGCCGCTGTCGGGCTTGTCCAGACCGGCCATCAGACGCATCAGACTGGTCTTGCCGGACAGCGTGCGCCCGAGCAAAACGTTGAAGGATCCGGGTTCGAATTTCAGGCTCGCATCGTCGATCCAGGTCTGGCCCTCGACGGTACGGCTGACGTGCTCCAGGGTGAGTGACATGGCTCGGCCTTTTTATTATTGGAGTCAAGCGACCTGTCCTGTAGAGCGACATTCGTGCCAGAAACGCCAAGCCTTTGATTTACCGTCGAATTCGCTGCAAGCCACGCAAACCGTGGTTCGTAGCTGAACACAAATGAACAGTTACGAATGAACAATTGAACAGTCGGGCGATTGACAATGAACAATCGTGAACAACACTCTATGGATGCTTTTTGGCATGGATCCTGTGAGAGCGAGCTTGCTCACTCCCACAGAGATCTCAATAACAATAATAAAAATGCTGTATTCAGAGGCTGACTGCCATGGCCGCACCTGCCCCGCCGCTTTCCCACGATGCCATCGTCCAGGACTCCTGGTCCCGTTGCCGCGCCTTCGGTCTCAATCATCAAAGCGCCCCGGCTTTCGATCAGTTGCCCGCCGCCGGCATTGCGCAGTTGCTCGACCGCCATCATTCGCTGGTGCAGACCACTCACCAGGAAGTGCTGCCGTATTACGAGAACATCCTGAGCAATTCCAATTGCCTGATCATGCTGGCCGACAATCAGGGCCAGGTGCTGACGTCCTGGGGCACCCAGCGCTTTATCGAGCCGAATCTGGCGCGCGGTTTTCAGGCCGGCGCCAGTTGGGTCGAACGCGCCAGCGGCACCAACGCCATCGGCACGGCGCTGGCCTGCGAGCAGGCGGTGCACATCGAACACGATGAACACTTTCTCAAGGCCAACCGCTTCATGACCGGTTCCGCAGCGCCGATTTTCGATGCCGAGCGCAAGGTCATCGCCGTACTTGATGTGTCCAGCGACAGCTATCTGCCGCCCTCGCACACCCTCGGCATGGTCAAGATGATGAGTCAGACCGTGGAAAACCGGCTGATCCTCAACCTGTTCCATGGCCAGCACTTTCAACTGACCTTCAACACCGGGTTGAACAACCTCGACAGCCAGTGGGCCGGGCTGCTGATCTTTGATGAGAGCGGTCAGGTGCTGTCGGCCAACCGCCGGGCCGACAATTTGCTGGGTGTGCGCTTGTCGCGGGTCAGCGTTGAGAGCCTGTTCAAGGTGTCGTTGCTGGAGTTGATCAATCAGCCGGATGGGTTGCCGTTTGCCTTGCAGACTTCCGGGCGCAATCGTTTCCAGTGTTTGTTGAAACGACCTAAACAAGCACAGATTCAGGCGCGGGTCTTCACTGAAGCCAGACCCACCGAACCGAAAGTCGCCGTACCCACGGCCATCAGCCTGAGCACGTTGCACTTCGGTGACAGCCGCGTGGAAAAAGCCGTGCGCCAGGCCGAACGCCTGCTGGAAAAGGACATTCCGCTGCTGATTCACGGGGAAACCGGGGTCGGCAAGGAAGTCTTCGTCAAGGCCCTGCACCAGGCCAGCTCCCGCAGTAAACAGGCGTTCATCGCCGTCAACTGCGCGGCGATCCCAGCCGAACTGGTTGAGTCCGAACTGTTCGGCTATGAGAAAGGCGCATTCACCGGCGCCAACCAGAAAGGCAGCATCGGCCTGATCCGCAAGGCCGACAAAGGCACGCTGTTCCTCGATGAAATCGGCGACATGCCGCTGCCGACTCAGGCCCGGCTGTTGCGGGTGTTGCAGGAGCGCTGCGTGCAACCGGTGGGCAGCAGCGAGCTGTTTCCGGTGGATCTGCGGATCATCTCCGCCACCAACCGCTCGCTCAGGGAACAGGTGCAACTGGGGCGCTTCCGCGAAGATCTGTACTACCGCATCGGCGGTCTGACCCTGGAATTGCCACCGCTACGCGAGCGCAGCGACAAGCAGGCGCTGTTCAAACGGCTGTGGGAACAACATCGCGAGCCGTCGCAGTGGGCGGGATTGAGTCGTGAGGTGCTGGAGCTGTTCGAGCGGCACCCGTGGCCGGGCAATCTGCGTCAGGTCAGCAGCGTGATGCAGGTGGCACTGGCGATGGCCGAGGAACAACCGATTCGACCCGAGCATTTGCCGGACGACTTTTTTGTCGATCTGGAGATGGAGCCCGTGGAATTGGCCGAGCCGTTGGGCATCGACCTGAACGATGCCGAGGCGTTGAATCGGGAGTTGCAGCTGGCCGGGGGCAATATTTCCCACCTGGCGCGGCGGTTGGGGGTGAGCCGCAATACGCTGTACAAGCGATTGCGGCAGATTGAAAACTGAGCGCCTCCATAGCGGATCAGACCGAAACGGCTGGCTCAACAGGCGCCGCCGATGCCGCCGCCAACGTCCGCAGGCCCATCGACACCACAACCATCATCATCAGACCTGCGGCTATCGCAACGCCGAACCCTGCCCGTGCGCCCCAGGCATCAATCACCAGCCCCGCCAGCATGCCGCCGAGCGCCACGCCGATGCTGATCCCGGTGGTCATCCACGTCAGTCCTTCGGTCATCCTCGCCGCCGGGATAATGATCGTCCCCAGCTTCATCACCACCACCATGGTCGGCGCAAACGAGATGCCGGCGATAAACAGCATCGCGGTAAGGACATAAACGTCCGGTGAGAAAACCGGCAATACGCCGGTTACTGCCGTGACCAGGATCCCGATAAAGAACTGTTTTTCAATCGCCAGCGAAACCCGCAGCGCGCCGAAGGTCAGACCCGCCACCAGCGAGCCGAATGCATAGGCGGCAAGAATGAAGGTGGCAGCCGATGGCCAGCCTTGCGCATTGGCGAAGGCCACAACGGCAACATCGATCGCTCCGCCAATAACCCCCATCGCCAGCAACGCCAGGACAATGGTGCGAACGCCGGGAATCAGCAGGGTCGAACCGCTGTTTTTCCGGTTGCCCGCCACCACTTTCGGTTCGGTCTGCCGCTGCATGAGAAACGCCGTCACGCCGACAGCGAGCAACCCTACCGCCACCAGCGGCCCGGCTTCTGCGAAGAAACTCACACTCAAACCGATCGCCAGTGGCGGGCCGATGATGTAAGCCAGTTCAGTGAGGACTGTGTCCAGCGAGAACGCGGTGTGCAGTTGCGGCTTGCCACGAAACAGCTGCGTCCAGCGTGCGCGGATCATGGACGGCATGCTCGGCATCGTCCCCGCCAGAGCCGCCAGCACAAAAAACAACGCGGCCGGAGCCCTCAGGTGCACGGCAACAATCAGCGCCAGCAGCATGACGATACTGAAGGCCGTAACGACGGGCAGCACACGACTCTGGCCACGCCGATCAACCTGTTTCGAGATGCGCGGACCGAGCAGCGCATTAGCCAGGGTAAACGTACCGGCGACTGCGCCCGCCAGCCAGTAAACGCCAGTCTGCTGCACCAGCATGGTGATGATGCCGATACCGATCATTGCCTGGGGCAGTCGGGCGATGGAGCTCGCGAGGATCAGCCCGGTGGCGCCGGGTGTCGATACCAGTTCGCGATAGTGATTAGCCATGATTCCTCCCTTCCGGATTCGCCGCTGATGAGCATCCTGCCGCGTGCGCTATCAAGACCTATGCGAATACCAAAAGCAATCACACATTGTCTGGATCGTTCCCACGTCGAGGCGTCGAACCGTCTGCGTGGGAACGCCTCAATGGGCGCTCCGCGTCCGCTTCGGCATGGGACGCGGAGCGTCCCGGGCTGCATTCCCACGCGGAGCGTGGGAGCGATCAACTGTCTGCGTGAGATCGATCAATCGGACAGAAAAACAAAAACCCGCACAAGGCGGGTTTTGTTTGTAACAGGCGCAGCAATCAGTCAGCCAGACGCCAGGTCGTGCCGCCCTTGCCGTCTTCCAGCACCACGCCCATGGCGGTGAGCTGGTCGCGGATGCGGTCGGATTCGGCCCAGTCCTTGTTGGCACGGGCAGTCAGGCGCGCCTGGATCAGTGCATCAACCTCAGCCGCATCGACCCGCCCTTCGGCACCGGCCTGCAGGAAGTCATCGGCTTCAAGCTGCAACACACCTAGCACGCTGGCCAGTTCCTTCAAGCGCGCCGCCAGACCGGCCGCCGCATCGAGATCGCTCTCGCGCAGACGGTTGATCTCGCGAACCATCTCGAACAGCACCGCACAGGCTTCCGGCGTGCCGAAGTCGTCGTTCATCACCTGGGTGAAACGCTCGACGAAGGCTTCGCCACCCGCCGGTGCCACTTTCGGCAAGCCTTTCAACGCATGGTAGAAACGCTCGAGGGCGCCCTTGGCGTCCTTGAGGTTGTCTTCCGAATAGTTGATCGCGCTGCGGTAGTGGCTCGACACCAGCAGGTAACGCACGACTTCCGGGTGGTACTTGTCGAGCACGTCGCGAATGGTGAAGAAGTTGTTCAAGGACTTGGACATCTTCTCGCCATTGATACGGATCATGCCGCAGTGCATCCACGCGTTGGCGTAGGTCTTGCCGGTGGCCGCTTCGCTCTGGGCGATTTCGTTTTCGTGGTGCGGGAACTCGAGGTCGCTGCCGCCGCCATGAATGTCGAAAGTCTCGCCGAGGCAGCAGGTGGACATCACCGAGCACTCGATGTGCCAGCCCGGACGCCCGGCGCCCCACGGCGATTCCCAGCTCGGCTCGCCAGGCTTGACTCCTTTCCAGAGCACGAAGTCCAGCGGATCTTCCTTGGCTTCGTCGACCTCGATCCGCGCACCGATGCGCAGGTCTTCGATCTTCTTGCGCGAGAGCTTGCCGTAGCCCATGAACTTGCCGACGCGGTAGTACACGTCGCCATTGCCCGGGGCGTAGGCGTAACCTTTGTCGATCAGGGTCTGGATCATCGCGTGCATGCCAGGGATGTGATCCGTGGCGCGCGGCTCCATGTCCGGCTTCTTGATGTTCAGGCGCGCTTCGTCTTCGTGCATCGCCGCGATCATGCGCTCGGTCAACGCTTCGAACGATTCACCGTTCTCGTTGGCCCGGTTGATGATCTTGTCGTCGATGTCGGTGATGTTGCGCACGTAGGTCAGGTCATAACCGCTGAACCGCAACCAGCGGGTCACCAGGTCGAACGCGACCATGCTGCGGCCGTGGCCCAGGTGGCAGTAGTCGTACACGGTCATCCCGCAGACATACATGCGCACCTTGTTGCCATCCAGCGGCTTGAAGACTTCTTTGCTCTTGGTGAGCGTGTTGTAGATCGTAAGCACGGTGTTTCCTTAAGACTTGATCACTGGCCCCACGAATCGCGCAGGGTCACGGTACGGTTGAATACCGGCTGACCTGGTTTCGAGTCCTTGATATCCGCGACGAAGTAGCCTTCGCGCTCGAACTGGAAACGGTCTTCCGGCTGTGCATTGCCCAGCGAAGGCTCGGCACGACAACCGGTCAGCACTTGCAGTGAGTCAGGGTTGATGTTGTCCAGGAAACTCGCGCTGTCTTCGGCCTTCTCCGGGTTCGGAGAACGGAACAGGCGATCGTACAGACGCACTTCGCACTCGATGCTGGCAGCGGCCGGCACCCAGTGGATCACGCCCTTGACCTTGCGGCCTTCAGGGTTCTTGCCCAGGGTGTCCGGATCGTACGAGCAACGCAGCTCGACGATGTTGCCGTCGGCGTCCTTGATCGCTTCGTCGGCACGGATCACGTAGCTGCCGCGCAGACGCACTTCGCCGTTCGGCTCCAGGCGCTTGTAGCCTTTTGGCGGCTCTTCCATGAAGTCATCGCGGTCGATGTAGATTTCACGGGCGAACGGCAGCTGGCGCACGCCGAGTTCTTCTTTCTGCGGATGACGCGGCAGTTCGAGGTTCTCGACCTGATCTTCCGGGTAGTTGGTGATCACGACTTTCAACGGACGCAGCACGCACATGGCGCGCGGGGCGTTCGCGTCCAGGTCCTGACGGATGCTGAACTCGAGCATGCCGAAGTCGACCACGCCGTCGGAACGGTTGGTGCCGATCATCTCGCAGAAGTTGCGGATCGACGCCGGGGTGTAGCCACGACGGCGGAAACCCGACAGCGTGGACATGCGCGGATCGTCCCAGCCATTGACGTGTTTCTCGTCAACCAGTTGCTTGAGCTTGCGCTTGCTGGTGATGGTGTAGTTGAGGTTCAGACGGCTGAATTCGTACTGACGCGGGTGCGCCGGCACCGGCAGTGCGTCGAGGAACCACTCGTACAGCGGACGATGGCTTTCGAACTCCAGGGTGCAGATCGAGTGGGTGATGCCTTCGATGGCGTCCGACTGACCGTGGGTGAAATCGTAGTTCGGGTAGATGCACCACTTGTCACCGGTCTGGTGGTGATGAGCGTGGCGGATGCGGTACATGATCGGGTCGCGCAGGTTCATGTTCGGCGAGGCCATGTCGATCTTGGCGCGCAGCACGCGGGCACCGTCCGGGAATTCGCCGGCGCGCATGCGGGCGAACCAGTCCAGGTTCTCTTCCACCGAACGGTCGCGGAACGGGCTGTTCTTGCCCGGCTCGGTCAGGCTGCCGCGGTATTCCCTGGCTTGCTCGGGCGTCAGGTCGTCGACGTAGGCCTTGCCGGCCTTGATCAGCTCGACGGCCCAGTCGTGCAACTGGTCGAAATATTGAGAGGCGTAGCGCACTTCGCCGGACCATTCGAAGCCCAGCCATTTGACGTCGCTTTCGATCGCGTCGATGTATTCCTGGTCTTCCTTGGCCGGGTTGGTGTCGTCGAAACGCAGGTGGGTAACGCCGCCGAACTCCTGGGCCAGGCCGAAGTTCACACAGATCGACTTGGCGTGGCCGATGTGCAGGTAGCCGTTGGGCTCAGGCGGGAAACGGGTGACGATCTGCGTGTGCTTACCCGAGTCCAGGTCCGCCTGGATGATCGGGCGCAGGAAATTGACCGGCGTAACGGGGCCGGTCTTGGAATTCGAGGTAGGGTCGACAGTGGGCTTGCTCATAGGATCCTTGAACGTACAGTGCGCGGCCGGGACACGGGCCTGACAAAACAAAGCCGCTATCATAGCCGATGCTGTCAAGCCCCTGACAGAGCAGGGCTTAAAAGGAATGCATTTAATCGCCGGGTTTTGAAAAACAGCCTCGAAATTCGCGCCTGTCACGCTAAACTGCGCACCTTGGCCCTCACGGGCTGAACCGGTACGGGGCCCAAATGTCCCAATACCCACGAATTCCTTATAAAGAGCATCGATCATGACTCAAGTTAAATTGACCACCAACTTCGGTGACATCGTCATCGAACTGAACGCTGAAAAGGCGCCTCTCACCACCGCCAACTTCATCGAATACGTCAAGAAAGGTCACTACGAGAACGTCGTGTTCCACCGCGTCATCAAAGGCTTCATGATCCAGGGCGGCGGTTTCGAGCCAGGCATGAAAGAAAAGAAAGACAAGAGCCCGAGCATCCAGAACGAAGCCGACAACGGTCTGAAGAACGACAAGTACACCATCGCCATGGCCCGTACCATGGACCCGCATTCGGCTTCGGCGCAGTTCTTCATCAACGCCTCCGACAACAGCTTCCTGAACCACACCGCCAAGACCGCCCAGGGCTGGGGTTATGCCGTGTTCGGTAAAGTGGTTGCGGGCACCGACGTTGTCGACAAGATCGAAGGCGTTTCCACCACGTCCAAGGCAGGCCACCAGGACGTACCCGCAGACGACGTGATCATCGAGAAAGCCGAGATCATCGAAGCGTGATATTGCTGATTTCAGACTTGCATCTGGAAGAGGAGCGCCCGGACATTACCCGGGCGTTTCTGGATTTGCTCGCCGGACGCGCCCGCTCGGCGAGTGCGTTGTACATTCTGGGCGACTTTTTCGAGGCGTGGATTGGCGACGACGCCATGACCCCCTTCCAGCGTTCCATCTGCCAGGCCCTGCGCGACTTGAGCGACAGCGGCACGGCCATTTTTCTGATGCACGGCAATCGCGACTTCATGCTCGGCAAGGCCTTCTGCAAGCAGGCCGGCTGCACGCTGTTGAAGGATCCGAGTGTCGTGCAGTTTTACGGCGAACCGGTATTGCTGATGCACGGCGACAGCCTGTGCACCCGCGACGAATCCTACATGAAGCTGCGCCGCTATCTGCGCAACCCGCTCAGCCTGTTCATCCTGCGCAACCTGCCCTTGCGCACCCGGCACAAGCTCGCGCGCAAGTTGCGCAGCGAAAGCCGGGCGCAGACGCGGATGAAGGCCAATGACATCGTCGATGTCACGCCGGAGGAAATTCCGCGGATCATGCAGGAATACGGGGTGAAAACCCTGGTTCACGGGCACACCCATCGCCCGGCGATCCACAAGTTGCAGATCGGCGATCAGGCGGCGAAGCGGATTGTGCTGGGGGATTGGGATCGTCAGGGTTGGGCGTTGCAGGTGGATGAGAACGGGTTTGCGTTAGCGCCGTTTGATTTTGCGCCACCGTTGGCATTGCCGCACGGCTGAAGATCGCTACCCCCTCACCCCAGCCCTCTCCCCCAAGGGGGCGAGGGGGAAAGGGAGCCGATATTCGTAGTTTTCAGAATCTGAGCTCGACTCTGTTTCGCAAGTCTGCACTTCAAGGCCTGAGTTCAACTCGGACTTTCAGGTCGGTGTAACCCGAATATCCACCTCGGTCAGTCCCCTCTCCCTCCGGGAGAGGGTTAGGGTGAGGGAAAGCTCTTGATCTTAGTGCCCGGAAGCCGCCGGCCCTGCCTTGGCTGCGAATGGCGGCTTGGCCAGCCACACAATCAGAATCAACCCCATGAACCCCCAGCCCAGCAGCGTGAAGTAATCCACGGTGGAGAGCATGTACGCCTGACTGGTGAGGATCTGATCCATCTGCGCATAGGCCGATTGGCTCGCGCCACCCAGCGAATGCAAGGTCTCGCGAGTCGCTGGTTCGAAGGTGCTGATACTCTCGCTCATGTAGGCATGATGCTGATCCGCCCGGCGAATCCAGATCCACGTGGTCAACGACGCCGCAAAACTGCCACCCAATGTCCGCAGGAACGTCGCCAGACCCGCACCATCGGCAATCTGGTTCGGCGGCAAGTCCGACATCAGAATGCTCAGGGTCGGCATGAAGAACAGCGCCACGCCAATCCCCATGAACAACTGCACCAGAGCGATGTGCTGGAAGTCCACCTCGTTGGTGAATTCAGCACGCATGAAGCAGCTCAGGCCGATCGCCAGGAACGCCAGCCCGGCGAGCAGACGCAGGTCGAACTTGTGCGCGTACTTGCCGACAAACGGTGACAGCAGCACCGGCAGAATACCGATCGGTGCCACCGCCAGTCCGGCCCAGGTCGCGGTGTAGCCCATCTGGGTCTGCAACCACTGCGGCAGGATCAGGTTGATGCCGAAGAACCCGGCGTAACCCAACACCAGCACCAGCGTACCGATGCGGAAGTTGCGATAGGCGAACAGGCGCAAATTGACTACCGGATGCTGGTCGGTCATTTCCCATATCACGAATACCGCCAGCGCGATCACCGAAATCGCCGCGCCGATGATGATGAAGTTTGACTCGAACCAGTCCAGGTCATTGCCCTTGTCGAGGATCACCTGCAACGCACCCACGCCGATGATCAGCGTGATCAGCCCGACGTAATCCATCGGCTGACGGCTGGTGACCACCGGGCGTTTGGCCAGCTGCTGGCGCACCACCATCACCGCGAAAATTCCGATCGGCACGTTGATGAAGAAGATCCACGGCCAGCTGTAACTGTCGGTGATCCAGCCGCCGAGGATCGGCCCGGCAATCGGCGCCACCACCGTAACCATCGCCAGCAACGCCAGGGCCATGCCCCTCCTCGCCGGTGGATAGACCGCGATCAGCAGCGTCTGGGTCATCGGGTACAACGGCCCGGCCACCAGGCCTTGCAGCACGCGGAAGCCGATCAGTTCCGGCATCGATGTGGAAATACCGCAGAGGAACGAAGCCAGCACAAACAGAATGGTCGCCCACAGAAACAGCTTCACCTCGCCGAAGCGACGGCTCAGCCAGCCGGTGAGCGGCAGCGCAATGGCGTTGCTCACGGCGAACGAGGTGATGACCCAGGTGCCCTGCTCCGAACTCACGCCGAGGTTGCCGGAAATGGTCGGCAGCGCCACGTTGGCGATCGTGGTGTCGAGCACCTGCATGAAGGTCGCCAGCGACAGGCCGATGGTGCTGAGCAACAGGCTGGGCGGCGTGAAAGAGGCGTTATTGCTCATCGCGAATCCTATGAAGCCGGGTTGGCGCCGTGTCTGTTACGGACACAGCTGCCCTTTGTGGGAGCAAGCCCGCTCCCACAGGGGGAAAGAGATCAGCGTTGCGCAGTCTTGCTGACCGCCGCGCTGTTGTCGTGGATCAACTGGGTGATCATCGCGTCGGCTTCGGCCAGTTGGCGATCGTAGACGTTGGTGCTGAACGAGGCCTTTTGCGGCGGTTGCTGGGCCAGTACCGGGCCGCTCTGGTCGTGCAGATTGACCTCGACATTGGTCGACAGGCCGACGCGCAGCGGGTGTTTGGCCAGCTCTTCGGCGTTGACGTGAATCCGTACCGGCACACGCTGCACGATCTTGATCCAGTTACCGGTGGCGTTCTGCGCCGGCAACAGGGCGAACGCGCTGCCGGTGCCCGCGCCGAGGCTGTCGACGGTGCCGTTGAACTTGACGTCACTGCCGTAGATGTCCGACTCGATCTCCACCGGTTGGCCAATGCGCATGTCACGCAGCTGGGTTTCCTTGAAGTTGGCGTCGATCCACAGCTGATCCAGCGGAATCACCGCCATCAGCGCGGTGCCCGGCTGCACACGCTGGCCAAGTTGCACGGTGCGTTTGGCGACATAACCGGTGACCGGCGCAATCAAGGTGCTGCGAGCGTTGGTCAGGTAGGCCTGACGCAGTTGCGCGGCGGCGGCCATCACGTCCGGGTGCGAGGACACCACGGTGTCATCGACCAGCGCGCTGGTGGTTTTCAGTTGCTGTTTGGCGTTGGCCAGGGCGTTCTGCGCCGAGGTCAGGTCATCGCGGGCGTGGGACAGTTCTTCCTGGGAAATCGCCCCGCCGGCCGCGAGGTTTTTCCGGCGGTTGAAGTTGTCCTGGGCTTTCTGCACTTCGGCCTGTTGCGCATTGACCTGGGCTTTCATGCCGTCGACGTTGCTGTACAGGCCGCGCACCTGACGCACGGTGCGGGCCAGATTGGCCTTGGCACTTTGCAGGCCGACTTCGGCGTCGTTCGGGTCGAAGTTGATCAGCACCTGGCCTTCATGCACCAGATCGCCATCGTCAGCACCGATGCTGACCACGGTGCCGGTCACCAGCGGGGTGATTTCCACCACGTTGCCGTTGACGTAGGCGTCGTCGGTGCTTTCGCTCCAGCGCCCGATGAATTCGTGATACGCCCAGACGCCGACACCGGCGAGGGCAACCACAACGGCCAGCACCAGCAGCATCACCTTGCGTTTGCGCGGATTGCCAGTGTCCTGGGCGTTGTCTTGAGCTTGTGTGTTTTCGGCAGTGGCCATGACAAGTACCTTGAATTAGTTGTGCGGCGTGGCTGGGGTGGCGTTGGCTGCGGTCAGGGTTTGCCCCTGGAAGCCGCCGCCCAGCGCTTGCATCAGTTGAATCGACAGGTCGATCTGCTCGGCATTCAGGTTGGCCAGCTGACGCTGGGCCTGCAGCAATTGCTGCTCGATGCTGAGCACGTCCAGGTAGTTGCCGATGCCGGAACCGTAACGCTGAACGACGGTGTTGTAAGAATCCTGGGCAATCTCGGTTGCGTGCTGCTGGGCGCCGATCTGCCGGCCGATGTCACGCAGCTGGTTAATGGTGTCGCTGACATCGCCCAGGGCTTTCACCAGACTTTTGTTGTACTGCGCCACGGCGAGGTCGTAATCGGCGTCGCGGGCATCGAGGTTGGCGCGCAGGCGTCCGCCATCGAAGATCGGCACCGAAATCGTCGGGGCAATGTTGAAGAAGCGACTGGCGGAACCGAACATCGCGTCCCCCAACAAGGATTCGGCACCAGCGGAAGCCGACAGGTTCAGGTTGGGATAGAAGCGGGTCTTGGCCGAGTCGATGTCCTTGCTCGCCGCCTCGACACGCCAGCGCGCGGCGACCAGATCCGGACGACGGCCCAGCAGTTCGGCGGGAAGCACCGATGGCAGTGCGACAGCGCTGGCTTGCAGGACTTTCGGCCGAGCGATTTCGTTACCGCGATCCGGGCCTTTGCCGAGCAATACGGCCAGGGCGATTTTCGCGCTGTTCAGGCGCTTTTCAGCGTCGATCAGGCTGGCTTCGGAGCTGGCTTCCAGACTTTGGGTCTGCTGGAACTGATACTGGCTGTCGATCCCGGAACTCAGGCGGCGCTGGCTCAGGTCGAGCATCTGTTTGGTGCGCTTGAGGTCTTCGTTGGCCAGGTCATAAACGATGTGCGCCTGACCCAGATCGCTGTAGGCCCGGGCCACGTCAGCAGCCAGGGTCAACTGTGCGGCCTGACGGTCGACCTCGGCGGCGCGGGCCTGACCGAGTGCGGCTTCCCAGGCGTCACGCTGACCGCCCCACAGGTCGAAGTTGTAATTGAAGCCGGCGCTGATGTTGCGCACGGTGGAGTAAGCCCCACCCTGCCCCAACGGATCCTGATCCCGGGCCAGACGCGAACGGCTGATGCCTGCGCTGGCGTCGAGGGTCGGATAGCGCTCGGCATCGGCGGCGTACGCGGCGGCGCTGGCCTGATGGGCGCGGGCGTCGGCGATCTGCATGTCCGGGCTGTCTTTCAGCGCTTCGCGGATCAGACCGTCGAGCTGCGGATCGCCGAGGCTGGTCCACCAGTCGCTCTTCGGCCACGCGGCCTGGGAAAGGGTCACGCCGTTGAGCGATTGCCCGGTCTGCAGGGTTTTCGCATCGAGGCTCGCGCCCTGGGTATCGAGGCCGCTGTAGTTGGCGCAACCGGCGAGAATCATCGCCGACAGCACCAGTGTCAGGCTGCTGCGCAAGATTTTACCGCTCATTGTGTTCACCTAACCGCTGGATGGTGATGGGGTCACCGGCTGCCAGCAAAATTTTCTTGAGGATGTATTCCAGGGTTTTCAACTCGTCCGGGGTCACGGCGCCGGCCAGCTCATTCATGGCGTCGGCGCCGATGTGCGGCAGGCGATCGGCCAGTTGCTGGCCCTGCTCGGTGAGTTTCAGTTGCACCTGACGGCGATCGCCTTCGCTGCGTTGGCGAACCAGAAAGCCTTTCTGTTCCAGACGATCGAGCATGCGAGTCATCGAACCGCTGTCCAGCGACAGGTGCCGGCACAGCTCGGCCGGGGTGTCGACGCCGAACTGGGCCATGATGATCAACACCTTGAACTGCGCGGCGGTGATGCCGTGGGGTTCCATGTGGGTGTCGATGATCTTGTCCTTGAGCAAGGCCGCACGGCCGAGCAACAGGCCGAGATGGCAATGCTGGAATTCGTCTGGGGTGAAATGCTTCATGTGCTCACCTAATAACTGCCTAGGCAGTGAATGTATGTCGAGATGTTACTGCCTAGGCAGCGAATGTCAACGTAATAGTTAGGTTGCTTTGTAATTAGTTGACCAGCGGACTGGGTTTTCTGTCGTCCATGCAGACGCCATCGCGAGCAGGCTCGCTCCCACAAGCGTTGTGAACTTCACAAAACCCTGTGGGAGTCAGTCTGCTGGCGATTGCACCAACCTGGTAATAAAGGAAGGGAAAAGCGGGCTAGAAATCCCGCTTGTAGAAGATGTCCAGCGAACTGGCCACGCCGCTGGCGGCTTCGAGGTAGACCTTCTTGCTCAGTTTGTAACGCAAGGCGATGGTGTTGGCCGGTTCAAACACGCCGACGCCGTAACGCAGGCTGAGTTTTTCCGAGATGTTGCCGCTGGCCACCACGCTGGTGGTGTTGCCGCTGCCCTGGGTGTCGAGCTGGAAGTCCTGAATGCCCAAATCACTGGCCAGACTGCTGGTGACCCCGGAACTGCCCATCAGGCCCAGACCGAGCGCCGCCTGCGCGAGCATGTTGTTGTCTTCGCCGGTAGTGCTCAGCGGACGCCCCAGCACCAGATAGGACAGCGCCTGTTCCTGACTCATCGCCGGCTCCGAGAAGATCTGCGTGGTCGGCTGCTCGGCGCTGCCGCTCAAGCGAATGCCGGCGATCACGTCATCGGTCTGGCGAATCGCTTCGATGTCCAGATACGGCTGATCGATCGGCCCGGCAAACAGCAGACGCGCGCGACGCACCGTCAGGCGCTGGCCGTAGGCGCGATAACGCCCGTCGTTGAGCCACAGTTCGCCACGGGTGTCCATGTTGTCGCCGATGTGCACGTGGCCTTGCAGGTTGGCGGTCAGGCCGAATCCGGCGAAGCTCAACTTGTCCTGGCCGACCACCACGTCGATGTCCATTTTCATCGCCAGCGGCGGCTTGCCCTCTTCGGTCTGCGCGCCGACGATGATCGTGTCATCGGAGACTTTCACCGTCGATGGCGGCAGTTCGCGCACTGTGATTTCGCCTGTCGGCACCAGCACCTTGCCGGCAATCGCCAGCTCATCGCCGGCCATGGAAATCTTCAGGTCCGGCGCCACTTCCAGTTTGGCGTAGGGTTCGACCGTCACTGGCAATTGCGTGCCCTTGAGCGCCAGATCCACCACCAGCGCCTGGCCCCAGGCGATGTTGCCGTTCAGGCTGCCCTGCCCGCTCTTGCCGCTTTTCCAGGCGCCGTTCAATTGCACGGCTTCACCGGCGATCACCGCTTGCAGTTGCAACGCTTGCAGTTCGATCGGCAACTCTGGCCCGGACACTTCGCCGTCGCTGAGTTGCACCGTACCGTTGACCAGCGGCGCGAGCAGACCACCGGAAATCGTGCCGCTGCCGTTCAGCCGCCCGGTGAGTTTCTCGACCATCGGCACAAACGGCCGCGCCACCGACAGATCCAGTCCGCTGAGGCGGAATGTACCGCTGAGTGGCTTGTTCTTCGGCAGCGGGTTGAGCTGCGCCTGCACCATCAATTCACCGAGCTTGCCACCGACGAAGTTGAGGTCGGTGTCGATGCGCTTGGGCGTGAGTTTGCTGGTGAGCTTGAGGGTCTGGTACGGGAAGTCGACCCACTGATCCTTTTCCTTCATGCGCAAGGTGCCGCCGCTGGCATCGATGCTGACCACGCCGTTCGGGCCGCTGGCCGGCAGATCCAGTTGCAGGTCGGCGTTGAGCTTGCCCTGCCAGGCGAAATCCTTCGGCAGCCATTGCGCCAGGCTTTCGATCGGGAATTGCTTGAGGTGATAACGCAGCTTCGGCTCCGGCATCAGGCGCTGGTCTTCGCCACACAGGCTGGCATTGCCGGACATCCAGCAATGGGCGCCGAAGTTGATCTTGCCGTCGGCCAGACGCTCGAGCTTGGCCGGGTTCTGCAGTTTCCAGTCCTGGCCGCCGGCCTGAATATCACCACTGGCCAGACGCCCGCGCCAGTTGCCTTTGTCCAGATTGCCGTCCAGGCCCAGCGCCAGTTTCAGCTTCGGCCCGAGCAGGTCGAGGTTGAGTTTCTGGTTTTTGATATCGCCCTGAGCGCTGGCGGTCAGGGTGCCCAGCGACGTATCGCCAGCCTGGATGCCACTGCCCTTGAGGTCGATTTTCGCCCGTTGCGCGCTGTCGAGGGTGGCGTCGAGGTTGAGGCTTTGCAGGCGATTGTCCTGGAACGCCAGTTGCGAACCTTGCAGGCCGAGCTTGCCTTGCGGCGCCTTGAGCGTGCCGGCGACATCGACCCGACCATTGATCTGCCCGCGCAGTTGCGGCCAAAGCTGGGCCAGACGCGCCAGTTTGATGTCGATCTGTCCCGTGAGTTTCTGTTGCAGGCTGCCCTTGCCGTTGATGCTGTTGTCGCCGAGGCGGATTTGCAGGGCATTCAGATTCCACTGCTCGCCCGCGCCGTCGGCCTTGGCTTGCAGGATCGCCGGTTGCCCGCGCAATTTGCCCTTCAGATCGAGGTCGGCGTTCAGGCTCAGGCGCTCGTTTTTCATTTCGCCTTTGCTCTTTAACGGACCGGCCAGGGTGCCCGGCAGCTCCGCGACCCAATACGCCGGGTTGAGCGCCGACAATTCCAGCGCGGTGTCCCAGGCGATGCCATCGGCGAACTGCACGTTCACATGGCCTTCAGCCTTGCCCTGCCCGGCTTCGAGTTTCAGTTGTGGCAGGAAGATCTGCTTGAGATTGCCGCTGAACGGACTGCTCAGGGTGAACGCCCCCGCCGGCCCATCTGCGGCCGCGGCGAAGTTACCGAGGTACTGACCGTCGGTGTAGGAGACTTCGCCGGTGAAGGTACGCAACGTGATCTGCGGCTCGTCGATCTCCGGATAGAGCCGGTGCCACGGAAAATCCAGCCAGTTGATGTTGGCCTGGGCGCTGAGGCCTTTGCTCCAGTCAACGTTGCCGGTGAGCTTGAGGCTTTGCTTGTCGTTGGCCGTCAGGTCGAGGCCGGCAATCTGCGCGCCTTTGGCGTCGACCTTGCCCTTGAGCAACAGCGCTACCGGGCCTTTCTCGGCAGGCAACGTGGCATTGCCGAGCAATTGGTAACCGTTTTTCAGGTCGCCTTCGCCGGTCAATAGCAGCTGATTGAATTGCAGGGTGTCCGGCAGATCGGCGCTCGGCTTGAACGCCTCCGAGGTGATCCGCACCTTGGCCGGCAGGTTTTCCACCAGCGGTTGCAGCTCGCCGCTCAGCTGGCCGTTGAGGTAGCCACGGCTGTCGGCGTGCAGGTTGAGGGTTTTCAGCAGGTCGCCGTCGATTTTCAGCGCCAGCGTCCACGGTTCGGGAGCCGGCGACGGCAAGGTCAGATCACCAGTGATGTTCAGCGGCCAGTTGCCGGTCGGTTGTAGCAGGCCAGACAGGTTCAGGCTCAACTCGTCGCGCTGCAGTTTCACACTGTCGATCTGCAGGCCCTTGGCGGTCCAATGCGCCGCCAGTTGCAGGCCTTTCAACTCTTCACTGCCGTTGAACAACAGGCTGCCGACCTGCACATCGCCCAGCTCGATGGCCACGGGCCATTGCAGATCAGGAAGTGTGATCGGACCGCTTTCGGTGACGTCCTCGCTCGGCGGAAATTGCAGGCTGACGGTATCGGCCTTGAGCTGTTCGATGCACAACGTCATGCGCGTCAGGCACAGCGGCGACCACTCGAAGATCGGTTTGCTCAGTTCGACGCGGCTGGTGTCCTGCTGCCACAGCAGATGATCGGCGCTCCACTGCCCGCCGAGGCGACCCTGGAAATTGTCGACGCTCAGGCCCGGCACCAGACCCAGCACCCAACGGCTGCCGGCCTGAGTTCCGAGCACAGCGGTAATGCTCAATACAATCAGCAGCACCAGCGACAACAACGCCAGCGCCGATATTTTCAAACCACGCTTCACAGCTCAGGCCCCATGGAAAAGTGCAGCCGGATGCCGCCATCGTCGTCCAGCGCGTGGGCCAGGTCGAGGCGGATCGGCCCCACCGGTGAGACCCAGCGCACACCGATACCGACCCCGGTCTTGAGGTTCGGCAGTTCGAGTTTGTTGAAGGAGTTGCCCTGATCGACGAAGGTCGCCACGCGCCACTTCTCGGCAATCGAGTATTGGTATTCGACGCTGCCGGCTACCATGTAGCGCCCGCCGATGCGGTCGCCCTCGGAGTTCTCCGGGGACAGGCTCTGATAGTCGTAACCACGCACGCTCTGATCGCCACCGGCGAAGAAGCGCAGCGACGGCGGTACGGATTTGTAACCGTTGGTGGCACTGCCGCCGACCTGCACTCGGCCGAGCAAGCGATGCTTGTCGAACACGGTGGTCAGGCCCTTGATCAGCGCCGTGCCATAAAGCAGGTTGTTGTCCGAGCCGAGGCCTTCTTTCGCCACTTTGCTTTCGAAGGTCAGGCGATAGCCATTGTGCGGATCGATGCGGTTGTCACTCTTGAGGTAGGAATAGCTGACACCGGGCATCATCAAGGTGCTCAGGCCGGAGTCATCGCCGAGCTGATATTCCTCGCGCTGCCATTTCAGCGAAATCACCCGCTGCCAGCCGCTCGGCAATTTGCTGTGCCATTCCGGGCCGAAGGTCAGCAGCTTGCTCAAGGTGTCGGAACCGTCGATGTCCTCATATTGATAACCGCCGGCCCAGCGCAGTTTGTCGGTCAGCGGCGGGTCCAGCGGGATGTCGTAGAACAGGCCGACGTTTTGCCGTGGCGCCGACAGCTCGGCCTCCCAGCCATAACTGTCGCCCTGCGGGTTGACCCAGTGGCGGGTCCAGTTGGCCTTGATGCGCGGGCCGACGTCAGTGGAATAACCAAGACCCAGGCCCATGGTGCGCGGCTTGCGGGTGTCGAGTTTGACGTCCACCGGGATCACGTCGTTTTTCGCGGCGGTCGGCGCGGCGTCGACCCGCACGCCTTCGAAATAGCCGCTCGATTGCAGGTCGCGGTTGAGTTCGGCGATCAGTTCGGAGTCATACGGGTCGCCGGCCTTGAACGGCACCATGCGTTGCAGCAGGTCTTCGTCGAACGGTGTGTCGCCCTCGAAACTGACTTTGCCCAGCGCATAACGCGGACCGCTTTCGTAGATCAATTCCACGTCGGCGACCCCGGCGCGTGGGTCGACCATCAATTTCTGGCTGGTGAAACGGCCACTGAAGAAGCCATAGCGCGACGCCTGGTTCTGGATCAAACGCTTGGCGTCTTCGTAACGCCCATGGTTGAGCACCGCGCCGGGCTTGAGCACGTCACTCTTGGGGACTCGAAAGGATTTGAGGGAGGCCGCCGGGCCGTCGACCCGCACGGTTACGTTGCGCAGGCGGATCGGCTCGCCGGGATCGATGTTCAGCACCAGACGCGGTTTTTCACCGCCCTTGACGTCACTTTCGATCTGCGGCTGGTAATAACCCAAGGCCTGGGCGGCCTTGCGCGCCTGTTCTTCGGCGCCGCGACTGAAGCGCTGCAAGGCTTCTTCGTCACGATCGCCGAGGCTGCCGATATAGCCTTCTATATTGGCTTTCAGTTCATCGTTGGACGGTTTGATCCGCACATCCAATTCACTTTGCGCCAGCGCCGCGCAGCTGCTTAACAGCATGAGCACGCCACTGGTAAATCTTCCTGGAAACTTCATAGGCGCGGATGCTATCACGGGCTTGGGAGGGTGATAGAACAGGAAGTTCTCCCAAAAGTTCGATGGTCATCCCGTTGCTGTTTGTAACACCTGCGGGTTGGCGTGGAAAAATACGTGCTCGCGCACTGGGCCGACGGCCACTTCACCGATTTCCTCGTAACCCTGACGCTTGTAGAACTCCAGGTAACGCGGGTTGCCGGTGTCGAGGATCACGCCTTGGGAGGTTTCGTCCACCGCGCACCAGTTATGCACCGCTTGCAGCAGCTGTTCGCCGAAGTGTTTGCCCTGAAATTGCGGATGCACACCGAGCAGCGGCAGCATGTGCACCGAGTCAGTCGGCACGCAGGCTTCAACGGCGGCGTGGTATTCCAGATAACGCCGGGTGCACCGGAAACCGGTGCTCAACACCATGCGCAAACGCCAGGCCCAACTCTCGGTAACACCCAGACGCCGTTGCGGCGGTGCAATCAGGGCGATACCGATCAGGCGATCGTTGACCAACAGGCCGATGGCCGGCAGATCCTGCAGGAAATGCTGTTTGACCAACTCCCGCACCGTGGCCCGTACCCTTTGTTCATAACCCGGACGCTCTGCTTCGAACAGGTAGGCGAAGGTCGGCTCGTGACGATAGGCCTGATAAAGAAGGGATCGCGCTTCACGGGAATAGCCGCGGTCGAGCATATGAATGTCGGCAATGGCGGTTTGGGTTTCAGGCATGACGGTGATTCTCCCTGGACGGGACTCAACAGGCCCCGTTCTTGTTATACGAGCCTTGGGCTGAAGGGATCGTTCCCACACCCGAAAGACATTAGCAGCGCATATGGACTACCGCCACGCTGGCCCAGATCCTACATGTCAGCTAGCATCGCCCTTTTGCCAGGACTGCCGACCATGAAGATCGTTTCCTTCAACATCAACGGACTGCGGGCCCGTCCGCATCAGCTGGCGGCGCTGATCGAGAAGCATCAGCCGGACGTCATCGGCCTGCAGGAAACCAAGGTCCACGACGACCAGTTCCCGCTGGATGAAGTGCGGGCCCTGGGTTATCACGTGTATTTCCACGGCCAGAAAGGCCATTACGGTGTCGCCCTGCTCTCGCGTCAGGAACCGATTGCCGTACACAAAGGCTTCGCCACCGATGAAGAAGACGCGCAGCGGCGCTTCATCTGGGGCACATTCGCCGACGCCAACGGCGTGCCGGTGACGATCATGAACGGCTATTTCCCACAGGGTGAAAGCCGCGACCACCCGACCAAATTCCCGGCCAAGCAGCGTTTCTACAGCGATCTGCAAGCGCTGCTGGAAAGCCAGTTCCACAACGAACAGCCGCTGGTGGTGATGGGCGACGTCAACATCTCCCCCGAAGACTGCGACATCGGCATCGGCCCGGACAACATGAAACGCTGGCTGAAAACCGGCAAATGCAGCTTCCTGCCGGAAGAGCGCGAGTGGATGGCCCGCCTGAAAAACTGGGGCCTGACCGACAGTTTCCGCCACCTGAACCCGGACGTGACCGACATGTTCAGCTGGTTCGACTACCGCAGCCGCGGTTTTGAAGACGAGCCGAAGCGTGGTCTGCGCATCGATGTGATTCTGGCGTCCCACGGTTTGCTGCCACGGGTGAAAGCCGCCGGTGTCGACTATGAACTGCGCGCAATGGAAAAGCCTTCGGACCATGCGCCGATCTGGCTGGAATTGAGCTGACCCGCTTGAAGCAGAAGATCACAGCCGGCGGTTGTGATCTTCTGTCCTGTCATCTTTCAGCAACCTCACTGACTTAATCTCCCCGGCAATCCCCTTGGCTGCAATCGGTGCCGGCATGACCCTGCGTGTTCTGTTCGTCTTTCTCCTGAGCGCCTGGCTGCAGGTTTCGGCCGCGGCATTGCCCATTCCCGAGAACGGCCCGGTATTGCGCATCCAGGGTTCCAACACCATTGGCGCGGCGCTCGGCCCGGCGTTGGTGGAAGGCCTGTTGCAAGATCAGGGACTGTTGAAAGTCCACAGCGAAACCCCGGACACCGCCAACGAACAACGGATCGTCGGCCTGACGGCCCAAGGCCAAAGGGTCGTGGTGGAGATCGCCGCCCACGGTTCGAGCACCGGTTTCACTGCACTCAAGAACGCCAGCGCCGATCTGGCCGCCTCGTCGCGCCCGATCAAGGACAGCGAACTGCTGAACCTGCAAGCCCGGGGCGATCTGAAAAGCCCCGGTGCCGAGCAAGTCATCGCCATCGATGGTCTGGCGATCATCCTTCACCCCGACAATTCGCTGAATCAACTGAACACCGAACAACTGGCGCGAATCTTCAGCGGCGAGGCGAAGACGTGGGAAGACGTCGGCGGCAAGGGTGGGACGATTCATTTATATGCGCGGGATGATCAGTCCGGTACGTACGACACGTTCAAGGAACTTGTCCTCAGTCGTCGTGGGAAATCCCTGAGCAATGCCGCGAAACGGTTTGAATCCAGCGAGCAGTTGTCCGACGCAGTCAGTGCCGATCCGCAGGCCATCGGTTTCATCGGCCTGCCCTATGTGCGTCAGGCCAAAGCCGTGGCGATTGTCGACGGGCAGTCCCAGGCAATGCTGCCGCTCGCCAGCCTGATCGCCACCGAAGACTATCCACTGTCGCGGCGGCTGTTCTTCTATCTGCCGCCCGACAGCAACAATCCCTGGGCCAGGGCGTTGGTGGAGTTTGCGCAGAGCCGCCAGGGTCAGGCGATTGTCGCGGCCAACGGTTTTATCGCCCAGACCGTGCAGGCTATCGCCGTCACGCCGAATGCGCTGATGCCCGAGGGTTATCAATCCCTCAGCCGCCACGCCCAGCGTCTGACGGTGAACTTCCGCTTCGAAGAAGGTAGCGCCAGCCTCGACAACAAGGCCCGTCAGGATCTGGCCCGGGTGTTCGACTATATAAAGCACCACGACAAGACCGACCGCGCGGTAACACTGGTGGGCTTCGGCGACGCCAAAGACGACCCGGCACGGGCTGATTTACTGTCGAAGCTGCGGGCGATGGCGGTACGCCGAGAGTTGGTGAAAAACGGCGTGGTATTGCGCGAAGTGCGGGGGTTTGGCGCGCTGATGCCGGTGGCAACCAACAGCGGTGATGAAGGCCGGATCAAGAATCGGCGGGTTGAGGTTTGGGTTTACTGAACCTCCCCGATCGCTCCCACGCAGAGCCGTGATCGCTCCCACGCAGTACGCTGATCGTTCCCACGCTCTGCGTGGGAATGCATACAGTGACGCTCCGCGTCACAGTGGACGCAGAGCGTCCATGGCTGCGTTACCACGCAGAGCGTGGGAACGATCAGGGCTGACGCGGAATGTCTGTAATCAGCGCTCGCTACGCAGCATTTCCTTCGGCACATACTTGCCGATCTCGAACTTGCCGATCGCCGCGCGGTGCACTTCGTCCGGGCCGTCGGCCAGGCGCAGGGTACGTTGCATGGCGTACATGTAGGCCAGCGGGAAATCGTTCGACACCCCTGCCCCGCCATGAATCTGGATCGCCCGGTCAATCACCCGCAACGCAACGTTCGGTGCCACGACCTTGATCTGCGCGATTTCGCTCTTGGCGACCTTGTTACCCACGGTGTCCATCATGTACGCCGCTTTCAGGGTCAGCAGACGCGCCATGTCGATTTCCATCCGCGAGTCGGCGATCTTGTCGACGTTACCGCCCAGACGCGCCAGCGGTTTGCCGAACGCGGTGCGGCTTACCGAACGTTTGCACATCAGTTCCAGTGCGCGCTCGGCCATGCCGATCGAACGCATGCAGTGGTGAATGCGGCCCGGGCCGAGGCGACCTTGTGCAATTTCGAAGCCGCGTCCTTCACCGAGCAGGACGTTTTCGTACGGCACCCGCACGTTGTCGAACAGCACTTCGGCGTGACCGTGCGGTGCGTCGTCGTAACCGAACACCGGCAGCGGGCGGATGATCTTCACGCCGGGGGTGTCGACCGGCACGAGGATCATCGAGTGTTGGGCATGACGCGGGGCGTCGGGGTTGCTCAGGCCCATGAAGATCAGGATCTTGCAGCGCGGATCGCAAGCGCCGGAGGTCCACCATTTCTTGCCGTTGATGACCCACTCGTCGCCATCGCGCACGGCGCGGGCGGCCATGTTGGTGGCGTCGGAGGACGCAACGTCCGGTTCGGTCATGGCGAACGCCGAGCGGATCTCGCCGCGCAGCAGCGGTTCGAGCCAGCGCTGTTTCTGTTCTTCGTTGGCGTAACGCACCAGCACTTCCATGTTGCCGGTGTCGGGCGCCGAGCAGTTGAACGGCTCGGGCCCGAGCAGCGAACGGCCCATGATTTCCGCCAACGGCGCGTATTCGAGGTTGGTCAGGCCAGCACCAAGCTCCGACTCAGGCAGAAACAAATTCCACAGACCTTCGGCTTTCGCCTTGGCTTTGAGTTCTTCCATGATCGCCGTGGGCTGCCAACGATCGCCTTCGGCGACCTGGCGCTCGAACACGGCTTCGGCCGGGTAAACGTAAGTGTCCATGAACGCGGTCACGCGCTCACGCAGTTCTTGCACCTTGGGCGAATAAGCGAAATCCATGAGCAATTACCTTTTTTCGGCAGGTTGTTTAAGTCATGCAATCGATGCTAGAACAGCGTTGATAATTTACCTAGCCTATTCTCGGCGTGTATAAACATTCATCACCGATATATGATCGGTTGATTTTCCTGGCCGCCCTGACCCGCGCCATCCATCTATAACAAGCACCTATAACAAGAGAGCCGCGTAATGAATCTGAGCAAGGTCGACCTCAACCTTTTCATCGTCTTCGACGCGATCTATACCGAAGCCAACCTGACACGCGCCGGGCAGATTGTCGGCATTACCCAGCCTGCGGTGTCCAACGCATTGGCGCGGTTGCGCGAGACCTTCAACGACCCGCTCTTCGTCCGCACCGCTCAGGGCATGGTGCCGACGCCCATGGCGCAGAACATCATCGGTCCGGTGCGCAACGCGCTGTCGCTGCTGCGGGTGTCGGTTCAGGAAAGCCGCATTTTCAACCCTTCGCAAGCGGTCAAGACCTACCGCATCAGCATGACTGACCTGACCGAAGCGGTGATTCTGCCGCCGCTGTTCCAGCGTCTGCGTCGTCTGGCGCCGACTGTGATCATCGAAAGCTTTCTGTCCAAACGCCGGGAAACCACCAAGGAGCTGGCTGCCGGGCGTCTCGACTTTGCCGTGGATGCGCCGCTCAACACCGACCCGCAGGTGCGCCACGTCAAGCTGATGGAAGACCGTTACGTCTGCGCGATGCGCAAGGGTCATCCGCTGGCGACCAAGGAAAAATTCACCCTCGACGATTACCTGTCGCTGACCCACATTCATATTTCCAGCCGGCGCAGTGGTCTGGGCCATGTCGATCTGGCGCTGGGCAAAATGGGCATCCAGCGCAAGATCGCCCTGCGCTCGCAGCACTATTTGATGGCGTCTCAGGTGTTGCAGCAGACTGATATGGTAATGACCGTGCCGGAGCGCTTCGCCCGTCGGCATGACCTGCATGCGTTCAATCTGCCGGTCAACGATGTGCCGCCGGTGGAAACCCATTTGTACTGGCACGAAAGCACCGATCAGGACCCGGCCAACCGCTGGATGCGCGAGCAGATGATCGAGTTGTGCCAGCAAGTGACAGCCCACGAGAAGAAGCTCGACAAGCTGCAGGCGCCCGCCACTTGACGTAAACGTCAACCTGCCATTAGCTTAGCGCCAAGACCCTTCTTCGAGCGCTTTCATGAGCAGCCAGACCTACAGCATTTCCGACCTCGCCCGCGAGCTGGACATCACCACCCGGGCGATCCGCTTCTATGAAGAACAAGGCCTGCTCAGCCCCGAGCGCCGAGGCCAGGAACGCATCTATTCGCCACGCGACAAGGTCAGCCTGAAGCTGATCCTGCGGGGCAAGCGCATCGGTTTTTCCCTGGCCGAGTGCCGTGAACTGATCGAGCTCTACGACCCCTCCAGCGGTAACACCAAACAACTCAACAGCATGCTGGCGAAAATCAGCGAGCGCCGGGCACAGCTTGAACAGCAACTGCTGGACATCGAACAGATGAAGCTGGAACTCGACACCGCCGAAGAACGCTGCGTGCAGGCGCTGGAGCAGACGCTCAAGAGTCAGCAATCAGTTCAGTAACCTAAATAAATCCCACACGGGGTTCCGCAGGAATTCAAAGAGCAGGTCAACACCATGTCCCTCCCCTCCCAAGTACGCCTGATCGAAGTCGGCCCGCGTGACGGCCTGCAGAACGAAGCCCAGCCCATCAGCGTCGCCGACAAGGTGCAACTGGTCGACGCGCTGAGCGCCGCCGGTCTCGGCTATATAGAAGTCGGCAGTTTCGTCTCGCCCAAGTGGGTGCCGCAGATGGCCGGTTCCGCCGAGGTGTTCGCGCAGATCCAGCGCAAGCCCGGCGTAACCTATGGTGCATTGGCGCCGAACCTGCGCGGTTTTGAAGATGCACTTGCGGCGGGAGTGAAGGAAGTCGCGGTGTTTGCCGCTGCGTCCGAAGCGTTTTCGCAGCGCAACATCAATTGCTCGATCAGCGAAAGCCTGGCGCGGTTCGCGCCGATCATGGAATCGGCGAAACAGCACGGCGTTACCGTGCGCGGTTACGTGTCCTGCGTGTTGGGCTGTCCTTATGAAGGTGAAGTCGCCCCGGAGCAAGTGGCGATGGTGGCCCGCGAGCTGTACGCGATGGGCTGCTATGAAGTGTCGCTGGGTGACACCATCGGTACCGGCACCGCGGGCGCGACCCGCCGGCTGTTCGAAGTGGTCTCGAAACAGGTGCCACGCGAGAAACTCGCCGGCCACTTCCACGACACCTACGGCCAGGCCATGGCCAACATCTATGCAAGCCTGCTGGAAGGCATCGCGGTGTTCGACAGCTCGATCGCCGGCCTCGGCGGCTGCCCGTACGCCAAGGGCGCCAGCGGTAACGTCGCCACCGAAGACGTGGTGTACCTGCTCAACGGCCTGGGCATCGAGACCGGTATCGACCTCGACGCCTTGATTGCCGCCGGCCAGCAGATCAGCTCCGTGCTGGGCCGCCCGACCGGTTCGCGCGTGGCCAAGGCTCGCAGCGCACAGTGAGGGATGGTGTTACCGCCGAGCGCGAAACGTGGGCACAAGCGAGTAACACGGAAACAAATTGTCTGGTTTTGCCTGAAGGAAAAATCCTTCAAAAATCTCAAGCCATTGATTTAAAAGGGTTTTTAAAAGTTGGCACGGCTTCTGCTATCTCTATGGCATAACAAGAATAAAAAGCAGCAAACCAATAAAAATAAGACGTACCGACTCTGACATAACAAAAACAACACGGCAGAGACGCAGCTAACAGATTTTTTTGGAGAAGGTGTGCTTTTCAGGGTGTTCCTCGGAATGACCCGCAACCGGGCAGAGAACAATAAAACTACCTTCAGGTAGCTCCCGAATCGGTTGGATCGCTAGACGAGAAAGCAGATCAGCGCTCAAAAAAATACGTTTGCTCTTGACCCCGGATGGGGGTCGCCAAAAAACAGCGGTAAAGGGCCACGGTTGCCAAAAACAACAACAGACCGCCCCTCAATAATAAAAAGAGCACGCGACGACAAAATTAAAGGGGAGCTTCGGCTCCCCTTTGTGCTGTCTGGCGTTCTGAAATCCTGCAGAAAACTGTGGGAGCAAAGCCCCCACAGATTCGCTCCTCAACCCTCGTTACTGCGCAACTCCTCAATACTGATCTCGCGCATCCGGAACTTCTGGATCTTGCCGGTCACCGTCATCGGAAACTCCTCCACAAACTTGAAGTACCTCGGCGTCTTGAAGTGGGCGATACGCTCCTTGCACCACGCTTGCAGTTCTTGCTCGGTGGCGCTGTGGCCGGGATGGAATTTGATCCAGGCGACGATTTCTTCGCCGTAACGTGAGCAGGGAATGCCGATCACCTGCACGTCCGCCACCGCTGGGTGGGTGAAGAAGAACTCCTCCAGTTCACGCGGGTAAATGTTTTCGCCGCCACGGATGATCATGTCCTTGTTACGCCCGGCGATGCACACGTAACCCTCGTCGTTCATGCTCGCTAGGTCGCCGGTGTGCATCCAGCCCGCCGCGTCGATGGCTTCGGCGGTGGCATTCGGGTTGTTCCAGTAGCCAAGCATCACGCTGTAACCACGGGTGCACAGCTCGCCGATGGTGCCGCGTGGTACCGGATTGCCGGCCTCGTCGATGATTTTGCTTTCGAGTTGCGGCTGGGTGCGGCCGACGGTGGTGACGCGCAGTTCCAGTTCGTCGGATGGGCCGGTCTGCAGCGACACCGGGCTGGTTTCGGTCATGCCGTAGGCGATCTGCACTTCGCTCATGTGCATTTCGTTGATGACCCGTCGCATCACTTCGATCGGGCAGGTGGCGCCGGCCATGATCCCGGTGCGCAGGGTCGACAGGTCGAACTCGGCGCGCTGCGGCTGATCGAGCATGGCGATGAACATGGTCGGCACGCCGTACAGCGCGGTGGCCTTTTCTTCGGCGACCGTGCTCAGGGTCAGCAGCGGATCGAAGGCATCGTTGGGATAAATCATCGTGCTGCCGTGGGTGATACAGCCGAGGTTGCCCATGACCATACCGAAGCAGTGATACAACGGCACCGGGATCACCAGCCGATCAGCGGCGGTCAGGCCGAGGCTTTCGCCGACCATGTAACCGTTGTTGAGGATGTTGTAGTGACTGAGGGTCGCGCCCTTGGGGAAGCCGGTGGTGCCGGAGGTGTACTGAATGTTGACGGGCTGATCGAAGTGCAGGCTGTCGCTGCGTTCACGCAATTGTTCTGGAGAGACACTGGCGGCCAGATCTGCCAGTTGCGACCACGGGAGAAAACCCGAAGGCGGCTGGGGATCAAGGCTGATCAACCCGCGCAGCTCCGGCAGGCGCTCGCTGCGCAGTTCGCCGATGGATTGCTCGGCCAGTTCCGGCAGCAAGCCTTGCAGCATGCCGTGATAGTTCGAAGATTTGAAGGCGCCGGCGCAGACCAACCATTGGCAACCGGATTGTTTGAGCACGTATTCGAGTTCAGAGCTGCGGTAGGCCGGGTTGATGTTGACCAGAATCACGCCGAGCTTCGCGGTGGCAAACTGAGTGATGCACCACTGCGCGCAATTCGGCGCCCAGATGCCGAGCCGATCACCGGCCTGCAAACCCAACGCCAGCAGCGCTCTGGCATGCACGTCCACCGCGTCGGCCAGTTGCCGCCAGGTGTAACGCAGCTGCTGGTGGCGCACCACCAGCGCCTCGCCGTCCGGGTACTGCGCGACGGTCTCGTCGAACTTCTGCCCGATGGTCATCGCCAGCAAGGCTTTGTCCTGGGAACCACGGGTGTAGCTGCGCTGTGGGTTTGCACTGGGTTGATCCATGACGACCCCTATTGTCTTTATTAGTGGGTGTTGGAACGGAGCCACGGCAGCTCCGGCCACTCAGAACTGGCTCTACTCTCGCTCAAGTTGACGTTAACGTAAAGGGTGATTGACAGCCATTCGTCACAGGCTTACGTTAACGTAAAGGTGAGAACTGAAACGCCCTTCTCCCCACCCTACAAAAAAGCCAAAAGGTGACCCATGAGCTACCCATCCCTGAACTTTGCCCTCGGCGAAACCATCGACATGCTGCGCGATCAGGTTCAGTCCTTCGTTGCCAAGGAGATCGCGCCGCGTGCCGCGCAGATCGACAGCGACAACCTGTTCCCCGCTGATCTGTGGCGCAAGTTCGGTGACATGGGCCTGCTCGGCATCACCGTACCGGAAGAGTACGGCGGCGCTGGTCTGGGTTACCTGGCGCACGTGGTGGCGATGGAAGAAATCAGCCGTGGCTCGGCCTCGGTGGCGTTGTCCTACGGCGCCCACTCCAACCTCTGCGTGAACCAGATCAACCGCAATGGCAACCACGAACAGAAAGCCAAATACCTGCCAAAACTGATCAGCGGCGAACACGTCGGTGCCCTCGCCATGAGCGAGCCGAACGCCGGTTCCGACGTGGTTTCGATGAAACTGCGGGCCGATAAACGCGGCGACCGTTTCGTGCTCAACGGCAGCAAGACCTGGATCACTAACGGCCCCGACGCCAACACCTACGTGATCTACGCCAAGACCGACCTGGAAAAAGGCCCGCACGGCATCACCGCGTTCATCGTCGAACGTGACTGGAAAGGCTTCAGCCGCAGCAACAAGTTCGACAAGCTCGGCATGCGCGGCTCCAACACTTGCGAGCTGTTCTTCGATGACGTCGAAGTGCCGGAAGAAAACATCCTCGGCGTGCTCAACGGCGGCGTGAAAGTGCTGATGAGCGGCCTCGACTACGAGCGCGTTGTCCTGTCCGGTGGCCCGACCGGGATCATGCAGGCGTGCATGGACCTGATCGTGCCGTACATCCACGACCGCAAGCAGTTCGGCCAGAGCATCGGTGAATTCCAGCTGATCCAGGGCAAGGTCGCCGACATGTACACCCAGCTCAATGCCAGCCGCGCCTACCTCTACGCTGTGGCCCAGGCCTGCGAGCGCAACGAAACCACCCGCAAGGATGCCGCCGGCGTGATCCTCTATACCGCCGAACGCGCCACGCAAATGGCTCTGGACGCGATCCAGATTCTCGGCGGCAACGGCTACATCAACGAATTCCCGGCCGGCCGTCTGCTGCGTGACGCCAAACTGTACGAAATCGGCGCTGGCACCAGTGAGATCCGTCGCATGCTGATCGGCCGCGAACTGTTCAACGAAACCCGCTAAACGGAGCTGTCCATGGCTATCCTGCATACCCAGCTCAACCCTCGTTCAGCGGAGTTCGCCGCCAACAGCGCGGCGATGCTCAAACAGGTCGACGTCCTGCACACCCTGCTCGCCCAAGTGGCCCAGGGTGGCGGCGCGAAAGCTCAGGAACGTCACACCTCACGCGGCAAACTGCTGCCCCGTGAGCGGATCAACCGCTTGCTCGATCCGGGCTCGCCGTTTCTGGAAATCAGCCAGTTGGCCGCTCACGCCGTGTATGGCGAAGAAGTGCCGGCCGCTGGCGTGATTGCCGGGATTGGCCGCGTGGAAGGCGTCGAGTGCATGATCGTCGCCAACGACGCGACCGTGAAAGGCGGCTCGTACTACCCGCTGACCGTGAAGAAACACCTGCGTGCCCAGACCATCGCTCAGCAAAACCGTCTGCCATGCATTTATCTGGTGGACTCGGGCGGCGCCAACCTGCCGCGTCAGGACGAAGTGTTTCCGGATCGCGAGCACTTCGGGCGGATCTTCTTCAATCAGGCCAACATGAGCGCCATGGGCATTCCGCAGATTGCGGTGGTCATGGGTTCCTGCACCGCCGGCGGCGCTTACGTGCCGGCGATGGCCGACGAAGCGATCATGGTGCGCAATCAGGCGACGATTTTCCTCGCCGGCCCGCCGCTGGTGAAAGCCGCGACCGGTGAAGTGGTCAGCGCCGAAGACCTCGGCGGGGCCGATGTGCACTGCAAGACTTCCGGGGTCGCCGACCATTACGCAGAAAGCGATGAGCACGCCCTCGCCCTCGCCCGCCGCAGCGTCGCCAACCTCAACTGGCGCAAGCTCGGCGAAGTGCAGCAGCGCGCGCCGATTGCGCCGCTGTACGCCAGCGAAGAGTTGTACGGCGTGGTGTCGGCGGACGCCAAGCAGCCGTTCGATGTGCGTGAAGTGATTGCGCGACTGGTCGACGGTTCGGTGTTCGATGAATTCAAGGCACTGTTCGGTACGACGTTGGTGTGTGGTTTCGCTCATCTGCATGGCTACCCGATCGCGATCCTCGCCAACAACGGCATCCTGTTCGCCGAAGCCGCGCAAAAAGGCGCGCACTTCATCGAACTGGCCTGCCAGCGCGGCATTCCGCTGCTGTTCCTGCAGAACATCACAGGGTTTATGGTCGGCCAGAAATACGAGGCCGGCGGCATCGCCAAACACGGCGCCAAACTGGTGACCGCCGTGGCGTGCGCCAAGGTGCCGAAATTCACCGTGATCATCGGCGGCAGCTTCGGTGCCGGTAACTACGGCATGTGCGGGCGGGCCTACGATCCGCGCTTCCTGTGGATGTGGCCGAACGCGCGGATCGGCGTGATGGGCGCCGAACAGGCGGCCGGCGTGCTGGTTCAGGTCAAGCGCGAGCAGGCCGAACGCAGCGGCCAAGCCTTCAGCGCCGAGCAGGAAAGCGAGATCAAGCAACCGATTCTCGACCAGTACGAAGAACAGGGTCACCCCTACTACTCCAGCGCACGGCTGTGGGACGACGGCGTCATCGACCCGGCGCAGACCCGCGATGTATTGGCCCTGGCCTTGTCCGCGTCGTTGAACGCGCCTATCGAACCGAGCCGCTTCGGCGTGTTCCGGATGTGATCGGGAGAACCTCATGAGCGACTTCAACACCCTCGAATTGCACAGCGACCCACGGGGTTTCGCGACCCTGTGGCTGAGCCGCGAAGAAAAAAACAACGCGTTCAACGCCGAGATGATCCGCGAACTGATCCTGGCTTTGGACAAGGTCGCCAGCGACGCCAGCCTGCGTTTCCTACTGGTGCGCGGACGCGGCAAACACTTCAGCGCCGGCGCCGATCTGGCCTGGATGCAGCAATCGGCCGAACTCGATTACCACACCAACCTCGACGACGCCCGGGAACTGGCGGAGCTGATGTACAACCTTGCCAAACTGAAAATCCCGACCGTGGCCGTGGTTCAAGGCGCGGCGTTCGGTGGCGCGCTGGGCCTGATCAGTTGCTGCGACATGGCGATTGGCGCCGATGACGCGCAGTTCTGCCTGTCGGAAGTGCGCATTGGCCTGGCGCCGGCGGTGATCAGTCCGTTCGTGGTGCAAGCCATCGGCGAACGGGCGGCGCGGCGTTATGCGCTGACGGCCGAGCGATTCGGCGGACAGCGGGCGCGGGAAATCGGTTTGTTGTCCGAGAGCTATCCAGCGACCGAGCTTGAACAGAAAGTCGAGCAATGGATCGACAACCTGCTGCTCAACAGCCCCGCCGCCATGCGCGCCAGCAAGGATCTGCTGCGTGAAGTCGGCAACGGCGCGCTGACCCCGGCACTGCGTCGCTACACCGAAAATGCCATCGCCCGCATCCGCGTCAGCCCGGAAGGCCAGGAAGGTCTGCGGGCCTTTCTGCAGAAGCGTCCGCCGAGCTGGCAAGCCGCAATCACCACCAAGGAGCCGCGTTGATGAGCGCACCTGTTCTCACCACCCTGCTGGTGGCCAACCGTGGCGAAATCGCTTGCCGGGTCATGCGTACCGCCAAGGCGCTGGGCCTGACCACCGTTGCCGTGCACAGCGCCACCGACCGCGAAGCGCGGCACAGCCGTGAAGCGGATATCCGCGTCGATCTGGGCGGCAGCAAAGCGGCCGACAGCTATCTGCAAATCGACAAACTGATCGCAGCGGCCAAGGCCAGCGGCGCTCAGGCGATTCATCCGGGGTATGGCTTTCTGTCGGAGAACGCCGGTTTTGCCCGCGCCATCGAAGCCGCCGGCCTGATTTTCCTCGGCCCGCCCGCCTCGGCCATCGATGCGATGGGCAGCAAATCCGCCGCCAAATCCCTGATGGAAACCGCCGGCGTGCCGCTGGTGCCGGGTTATCACGGTGAGGCTCAGGATCTTGATACCTTCCGCGATGCTTGCGAACGCATCGGTTATCCGGTGTTGCTCAAAGCCACAGCCGGCGGTGGCGGTAAAGGTATGAAAGTTGTCGAGGACGTCAGCCAATTGGGTGAAGCGCTGGCCTCGGCTCAGCGTGAAGCGCAGTCGTCGTTCGGTGACTCGCGGATGCTGGTGGAGAAATACCTGCTCAAGCCGCGTCACGTGGAAATCCAGGTGTTCGCCGATCAGCATGGCAATTGCCTGTACCTGAATGAGCGCGACTGCTCGATTCAGCGTCGGCACCAGAAGGTCGTCGAAGAGGCGCCGGCACCGGGCCTCAGTCCGGAACTGCGTCGGGCGATGGGCGAAGCGGCGGTGCGTTCGGCGCAGGCCATCGGCTACGTCGGCGCCGGCACGGTGGAATTTCTGCTGGACGCGCGCGGCGAGTTTTTCTTCATGGAGATGAACACGCGGCTACAGGTCGAACACCCGGTCACCGAAGCCATTACCGGGCTCGATCTGGTGGCCTGGCAGATTCGCGTCGCCCGTGGCGAAGCGTTGCCGATCACTCAGGATCAAGTGCCGCTGAACGGGCATGCAATTGAAGTGCGGTTGTATGCGGAAGATCCGTCGAATGATTTTCTGCCGGCGACCGGGCGTCTGGATCTGTATCGCGAATCCGCCGCAGGGCCGGGGCGCCGTGTGGACAGCGGCGTTGAAGAAGGCGACGAGATTTCACCGTTCTATGACCCGATGCTCGGCAAGCTGATTGCCTGGGGCGAAGATCGTGAGCAGGCGCGTTTACGGCTGCTGAGCATGCTCGACGAGTTTGCGATTGGCGGGCTGAAGACCAACATCAACTTCTTGCGGCGGATCATCGGGCATCCGGCGTTTGCGGCGGCCGAGCTGGATACCGGGTTCATTCCGCGTTATCAGGAACAACTGTTACCAGCGCCTGCTGCGCTGAGCGATGAATTCTGGGAGGCGGCGGCGCAGGCTTTTGCGCAGAGCCTGCCGGAGATGGCTAGGGCGGATGATCCCGCTTCGCCTTGGGCGCTTCAGAGCGGTCTGCGCGCTGGGTTGCCACGGGAAATCACTCTGCATTTGAGTTGCGAGGGGCAGGATCGGGCGTTGACGCTCGGCGCTGGCGGCAAAGCAAAACTGATCGGCGAACAACTGGTGCTCGAGCACGATGGGCTGCGCCGACAACTGCGTGCGATTCGTCGTGGAGAGGCTCTGTTTCTGCAATGGGACGGCGAGCTGCGACGCGTTGAAACGTACGACCCGATCAGCGCTGTCGAAGCTAGTCACAGCCATCAAGGCGGTCTGACGGCGCCGATGAACGGCAGCATCGTGCGGGTGCTGGTGGAGGCCGGGCAATCGGTTGAAGCCGGGGCGCAATTGGTGGTGCTGGAAGCGATGAAGATGGAGCACAGCATCCGCGCGCCCCATGCCGGCGTGATCAAGGTGCTGTATTGCCAGGAAGGCGAAATGGTCAGCGAAGGCAGTGCACTGGTCGAACTGGAAGAAGCTTGAAAGGTGGATCGATCCTACGCTTGGCGAGGATCGATCTGACTAGTATTTGGCGGTTGCCTGAACCACGACACCGATAATTCGGCACTCGTCGGTCAACAAGGCTTTCGGCCAGGTCGGATTGAGCGGCGCCAGGTAACGCTGGCCGCCCTCTTCGATCAGTTTGCGGAAAATGGCCTCGTCGCTGTCCGGCCACTGGGCGATCACCAATTTTCCGGGCTCGGCTTCCAGCGCCGGATCCACCAGAATCATCATCCCCTCGCCGATGCTCTGCCCAGTGGGCGCGGTCATCGCATTCCCCATCACGGTGAGCCAGAACGCCGGGCCACGGGCGTGATAGTCCGTCAGTTCGAAACGTCGCTTGTCCTTGGCACTCGAATACGCTGGCTGGCTTTCACGGGCCTCGATCGGCGCATTCCACTCGCTGACCGGGTAGCGAAAGTAAGGGTTGTACTTCTGCGCCAGAGGCATTTCGTCATCCGCATCGATCTGCGGTTCACGAATCACCACTGCGACTTCGAGATACTCCATGCCCAGCGCTTTCAGCACGCGGTTCATCTGCGTGATTCCGGGCTCGCGACGCTTGTTCAGCCAATGGCCGATGCCACCCTGAGACATGCCGACACGCTCGCCGAGCTCGACTTGAGTGACGTTGAGTTCACTCATTTTGGCCTTGACCAACTCAATCCATTTATCCATGTGCGGCACCATACGTGGACGCCTTCGGCCGACAAAACACATATTGTAGTATTTAAATTCTGGTCACAAATACTATTGGTACTATTCTTGGGTCACGGATTTGAATCGACCAAGGAGTGACCTTTCACCATGAATATCCCCAGCAAAGACTTGCCCGACCTGCAAATGGACACCACCTTTACGTCTCCGCAAGGGTGCGCCGCTGCGCAACGGGCGTTGGACTATTACTTGAAACCAGCTGTGTCAGAACCGGAAGTGGATGAGCGCTTTTTCGGCGTGAACAGCAACCTGAGTGGCGAAGAATCCCTGGTCCACGCCTCCGACCTGCTCCGTTGTGCAGCAGCGACGGCGTTCAAGGCTGCGGACAGCTTGCAGGGCGTCAATCGGGATCTGGCGTTTTCGGTCGTGCACATGGTGGACATGGCGCGGGCGATGGTTGATCACTCGCTTGATGGCGCAGTGCGCTGAAGACGGGAGTTCGGACGGACAGGAAAGAACTTTCCTATCGCGCAGATAAAAACATTTGACTTGCAAATGATAATGATTATTATTGCAAGCAACTGGTCGCGAGATCAGTCGATGGACCAGAGACCTTAGGTCGGTCTTCTGGACTATCTCCTCATCAGGCTAATCACGGTTTTTGACCCGGCTTTTTGCCGGGTCTTTTTTTTGCCAGTTATCTGGCTTGTGGCTTCAGGCTAATGAAGTCTTTGGGTGCCGCAAATTCAATGGCGCGGATAATATCAAAAGGATATTGCTTGGCAAGCGAACCCCGGCCACATTGGGGCAAAGTAATGCCAATTAGCACTTGAGAATCAATCGCACAGCCACTAAGCTGCCAGCGCGTCATGGAAGACGCCCCCCGCCGCAACCCGCAATTTCCCTCGGTTTCACCCCTGTCTTGCGTGTAAAGTAGCCGCCATAAAAATCATATTCAGGAACCGATTATGACCGTGGCCAAATCTTCGTTCGACATCAGCGCCAACTTCGACAGCGGCAACATCCAAGTCATCGACATCAGCAACCCGCTCAACCCGGTTCTGGCAATTCGGCCAGATACTCGCAGCGGCCATTTCCAGTGGTTCCACTTCAAGGCCAGCGGCCTGCACGTTCATCAGGAACACTGGTTTCGCTTGGTCAACGCCAGCCAATCCTCGTACAACAAAGCCTGGACCGGTTATCAGGCAGTCGCTTCCTACGACCACGTCAACTGGTTCCGCATTCCGACCCAATTCGAAGGCGACAGCCTGCGCTTCTGCCTTGAAGCCGAGCAGACCCACGCCTGGTTCGCCTACTTCGAGCCTTACAGCCGCGGCCGTCATGACTGGCTGATCGAGCAAGCGCTGACCAAGGCCGGCACCGAACTGCTGGCCGCCGGTAAAAGCGTCGAAGGCCGCGACATTCAGCTGCTGCGCAAAGGCACCGGCGCCGAAGGTCGCCGCAAGATCTGGATCATTGCCCAGCAACATCCCGGCGAGCACATGGCCGAATGGTTCATGGAAGGCGTGATCGAACGCCTGGAGCATCATGACGATCCGGTATTGAACAAACTGCTGGCCAGCGCTGATCTGTACCTGGTGCCGAACATGAACCCGGACGGCGCCTTCCACGGTCACCTGCGCACCAACGCCATGGGCCAGGACCTGAACCGCGCCTGGCAGAACGCCAGTCAGGAAGTCAGCCCGGAAGTGCTTTTCGTACAGCAGCAGATGGAAAAGTACGGCGTCGATCTGTTCCTCGACGTACACGGCGACGAAGAAATTCCCCACGTGTTCACTGCCGGTTGCGAAGGCAATCCGGGCTACACCCCGCGCCTGGAGAAGCTCGAAGAGCACTTCCGCAGCCACCTGAAGCACACCACCAAAGACTTCCAGACCAAGTACGGCTACACCCGCGACGAACCGGGTCAGGCCAACATGACTCTGGCCTGCAACAGCGTCGGCCAGAAGTTCGACTGCCTGTCGCTGACCCTGGAAATGCCATTCAAGGATCACGATGACGCGCCGAACCCGCTCACCGGTTGGTCGGGCAAGCGCTCGAAGCAACTGGGCAAGGACGTGCTGACCACCATCGCGGACATGGTCGACACCGTGCGCTGATCGTCCCCTGATTTTCGCTTCACGAAAGATCGCAGCCTGTCTGCGATCTTTTTTTTGCGCCGACTTTTACCCAATCAGGTTGCAAATCAAAACCGGATTCCTTACCGTCGATCAAGTTTCAAATTGAAACCTGAAAGGATCCGGGACATGAAAACTGCAACATTCGATAAAGATGTCGTGCTGCTTTTCGCCATCGCCTGCGGCCTCGCGGTGGGCAACGTGTATTACGCCCAGCCGCTGCTGGATGCAATGGCCGACGCCTTCGGCCTGTCGCCGGGCAGCATCGGCATCGTCATGACGTTGACTCAGGTCGGCTACGGCCTCGGGCTGTTGTTGCTCGTGCCCCTTGGCGACCTGCTCAACCGCCGGCGGCTGATCGTCACGCAAACGCTGTTGTCCGCCGCTGCCTTGCTGATGATCGCCTTGGCCTCGAACAGCGTCTGGCTACTGATCGGCGTCACCCTGACCGGCCTGCTGGCCGTGGTCACCCAGGTGTTGGTCGCCTACGCCGCAACCCTGGCCGTCCCGGCGCAACGCGGAAAGGTTGTGGGCGTGATCACCAGCGGCATCGTCATCGGCATTCTGCTGGCGCGCACGGTGGCCGGCGGTATGGCTGATCTGGCCGGCTGGCGCTCGATCTATCTGCTGTCAGCGGGATTGACGCTGGTGATGGCTGTGTTGCTGTTTCGGGTGTTACCCAAGGATGAAGAAGCACGACCATCCACGCATTACGTGGCATTGATTGCCTCAGTGTTCAGCCTGTTTCGTGAAGAACCGGTGCTGCGCCAACGTGCGATCCTCGCCCTGCTCACCTTCGCCAGCGCCATGGTGCTGTGGACGCCGATGGTGTTACCGCTGGCCGCCCCGCCGCTGTCGCTTTCCCACAGTGAAATCGGATTGTTCGGACTCGCCGGCGCGGCGGGTGCACTCGCCGCCGCCAGAGCCGGACACCTGGCGGATCGAGGATTGGGGCAATGGGTAAGCGGTCTGTCGCTGCTGCTGATGCTCGGTTCGTGGTTGCCGATCGCACTGACCCAGTCTTCGTTGTGGGCGTTGCTGCTTGGCGTCATCACCCTGGATCTGGGCTTGCAGGCCGTGCACGTCACCAGCCAGAGCCTGATCTACAGCGTCCGCCCAGAGGCACAAAGCCGACTGACTGCCGGCTACATGCTGTTTTATTCAATGGGCAGCGCCTTGGGCTCAATCGCCTCGACCGCCATGTACGCCTGGGCAGGATGGCCGGGCGTCTGCTGGCTGGGTGCCGCAATCAACGTGGTCGCGCTGCTGTACTGGTGGCGAACGCTGGCCACCCGGAAACGTGGCGAGGCTGCTTGCGCCCTCGCCACGTCGGACTGACACACTATCAACCGCGATTGCGTCCCCGCAGCATGCTGTCGAGCACCTCGTCGCGGCGCACCCAGCCATGGAACAGCGCCGCCGCCAGGTGCAGCAGCACGGTCAGGAACAACAGATACGCCAGATACCCGTGAGCCTTGCGCAGTAACGCAAACACCTGCGCATCGGCTGGCACGATCGACGGCAATTGCAGGGACGTGCCGAGCATCACCGGGTCCCCCGCCGCGCTGATCATCGCCCAGCCCAACAGCGGCAACACCAGCATCAGCGCGTACAGCAACAGATGAGAGGCCTTGGCCGCCATCACTTGCCAACCCGGCAGATCCGCTGGCAGCGGCGGCTGACGGGTGCCCAGTCGCACCAGAATGCGCACGATCACCAAAGCGAGTATCGCGATACCCAACGGTTTGTGCAGATTGATCAGCCATTCATGCCGCGCCGACACCGAGGTCACCATACCGGCGCCGATGAACAACATTGCGATGATCATCAACGCCATCAGCCAGTGCAGCAACCGCGCCAGCGGATTGAAATGAGTTGGTTGCGTGCTCATGGGCGAGCCTCCTTTTTGCCGGTTGGCAGTTGGCTGACTTCGCTGGTGCGACGCAGGTAGGAATCGGCATAACCGGCCGAGCGTGCGGCCAGCAACGGATCGTCGGAACCCTGAATGCCGGCCGGCAGCACCAGCGGATCGTAGTTGATGTCACGGCATTCGCCGCTGAGCTGCGGCTGGGTCTTTTCCAGTACCAGGGTGCCGGCGTTCAACACCTTGCGACCGGCAGGCCAGGTCTTGCTCGCATCGTTCACCGGATCGTCGGCGTTGGCCAAGGTGATGTTCAACTGAAAGCGCAGCGGCCCTTCGGCCAGGCGCTGCACCAGGTCTTTTTCAAGGAAATCGCTACCTTCAGGCGCGGTCGCACCGGCAGCGTCCTGAGCCAGAGGCGTCATGCTCCAGCGCACCGCCTGCTTCTTGCCGCTGGCATCCACCAGATAGAACGCGTTGACACTGTTGTAGGTTTCCGTCGCGTAACTGGCCGAAGGTTTGGCGGTTTTAATCCAGGTCAGAAACGGCACGGCTTCCGGGTGTGCGGCAAAAAATGCCGGCACCTTGGTCGGGTCCGGTTTACCGGTGGCGGGATCCGGCGATTGCGCCTGCTGCAATTGATAGAACGCCTCGGGCGTGCCAACCGGGAACACCGGCATGCTGTTCATCCCGGTGCGCCACTGCTGGCCGTTGGCCTGAGTGAAACGCAGCGCCAGACTGCGGATCGGTACGGCGCTGTCCGGCGCATACGGACTGCCAGCCGGCAACGCAAAGCGCCCGACCACCCGGGTGCGCGGCTCGTTGAACACTTGCGCGACAGAATACGCGCGAGCCTCGCCGCTGCTCTCGAAATGTCCGATCACGCACACACCTTTGGCGTGATTGCGGCGAAAGCCGGGATGCACGCCGTTGTTCTTTTCCAGCACATCGACCAACGCTTTAGGCGTCAGACGTTGTGGGTCAAATGAACCATGAACGTAGGCAAAGGCCCCGGCCAGGGCTGCGACGACCACGGCGATTCCGCCAAGACGCAACACCAGGCTCGCGGCACTCAGTGGCGGGCGTTGTGGCCCGCCGGGCGATGAGCTGCGATCAACCATGAAGCACTCCAGGGCCATCGGCCACAAGTAGGAAGAATCAGCAAGACGCACGTCATCGGGATTTATTCCACGGCCCGGTATTTATTTTTCAGAACGTGGAATAACCTCCAATGCCGGGCGTCTTCCTAGTCCACAGCGTAGCGACTAGTACAACTTCATGAGCGAATTCGACGAACAACTGCGAGAAATAATCCCCAGATTGCGGCGTTTTGCCGTGTCGTTGACTCGCAACAGCAGCAGCGCCGACGATCTGGTACAGGCCAGTCTGGAGCGCGCGCTGTCGGGTTGGGGCGACAAACGCGCCGACGGCGATCTGCGCGCCTGGTTGTTTTCGATCCTGTACCGGCAGTTTCTCGATGCGCATCGGCGTTCGCGGCGTTATGCGCGGATGCTCGAATTCTTCACCGGCCGTGATGACGCCGAGCCCTCGGTGGAACGCACCGTCATTGCCCAATCGACTTTGAAGGCCTTCGACCGACTGCCCACCGAACAGCGCGCCCTGCTGCTGATGGTGTCGGTGGAAGGCCTGACTTATAAGGAGGTCGCCGAGATTCTCGACGTCCCCACCGGCACCGTGATGTCGCGCCTGTCCCGTGCTCGCCAGGCCCTGCGCCAGCTCAGCGACGGGGAAATCAGCAGCCCTTCCTTGCGGATACTCAAATGATCAGTCTGCCCCCCAACGAACGTGACCTGCACGCCTACGTCGACCACCAGCTCAGCGAGGCCGACCGACATGTAATGGAAACCTGGCTCGCCAGCCATCCCGACGAGGCGGCGCAGGTTCGCGCCTGGCAACAGGACGCCCAGCACCTGCGCGCCGCCCTCGGCGGTGCCCTGCAACAACCGGCCAATCCGGACCTCGATCCGTCGCTGATCCGTCAGCGGCTCAAGCGCCAGTCGCGCCGTCAATGGGCCAGCGCGGCGGTGCTGCTGATTGCCGTCAGCCTCGGCGGTGTCGGAGGCTGGAAGGCCCGGGACATGACCGTGTTTCATCCCCCGGCACCGATGACGGATGCCTTGCAGGCGTACCGTTTGATCGCCCAGCAAGGGCTTCTGCCGGCGGACTACAAGGTCGATGGTGACGGCGATATCCAGCGCTGGCTCGACCGTTATTTCACTCAGGCCAATCGCCTGCCGGACCTGACGTCGGCCGGTTTCGCACCGGTCAGCGGCCGTCTGCTGAGCACCGATGAAGGCCCGGCGGCGATGGTGATGTATGAAGACCAGAGCGGGCACAAGGTCAGCTTCTACGTGCGCCCACCAGGACCGAAAAATACCTTCCTGCCCCGGGGCAGCCGCCAGGACGGAGATCTGCAGGCCGAGTACTGGTCCGGCAAGGGCTACAACTACGCGATGGTCAGCCCGGCCGATACCCCGGCGGCGAAAATGCTCCAGCAATCCGTGAGTTTCTAGCCGGTTCAGAACCCCACATCCAGCACCACATTGTCCAGGTAGGTTCCGGCGGGCGGTGTGGTCTGGTCGGTGTAGATTTTCGCGTTGTAGTTGAAGATCTGGCTGCCGGTGCCCAGCCCGTTGCCGGGATTGACCTCGGCATCGCTGCTGGCCCGACGAGCCGCGCCGACACTGCCCCAACGGGTGGTCCCGGCGCTCTTGAAAATGTCGTAGGCCAGATAGTTGCTGCCGGAAATCATCCGCCGCCGTCCGCCGACACTCAGTGCATTTTGCCCGTCGTTCAGACCCACCGTGTAGGCACTGCCCTTGGTGCAGGCGAGGTTGATCGTCTGCCCGGTCACCGGGGTGAATGCACTGACCACCGGCGCACTGCCGAAAGCGATGTTCGGCGCGGTGATGGTGCAGTCGTTGGACACCGTCAGGTTGACCGTCAGCGTCGTGGTGCCGCTGTTGATGTCGCGGCCCAGGCAAAGCCCGCCGACACCGATGCCCGAACAATAATTCCAGTTCCAGAAAATGCTCAGTGTCTCGGTATACACGCCGGCCGCCACGTTGCTGCCGATGGTGGTACCGAAGTACAGCGGAACGGTTTTCGGCACCGTACCGCCGAGCAAACCGAGGGCATCGATGATGCCATTGCGGGCGAAGTCATAGGCGGTGCCGCGCGTCAGCGGGTAACTGGTGCTGTTGTTGGCGTAGATCGTGTAACCGATGACGTCACCGGTGGGCCCGAGCAAACCGCTCTGGGTTGAGGTGACGGTGGCCCAGAAATGGTCATTGTTGGTCAGCAGCGACAGCAGCGAACCGGTGCAACTCAAGCCTCCGTTCAAGGTAGAACTGGGTTGCGAGGTAGTGCGCACGGCGATCGAACTGATGTTCCCGAACCCGGCCGGTGTGGTGGTCACCACCGAACACAGCGCCTGCGCCAGCCCCGGCAGCAGCAACAACAGCCACAGAACAAATCGCGCCCGGATCATTGGCACACCAACGGGCCGATCAGTGGCACTTCGTCCTGCTGCAGATCGACACTGAATTGCGCCTGGCAAGTCTTGCCGTCCGCAAGTGTCACTCGCAGCGAATTCTGCGCCTGGAGATTTTCCAGATAGACCAGCCCGTCCCAGCCGACCACCGTCCGCGTGCCGCTCTGCTCGTGCAGCACGCCACTGCCCAGCGGCAATTCCTTTTGTTGCGCATCCACCAGCACGATGCTCGCGGCAATCACCCGGCTCAGCGGAAATTCCAGCAGATAGCCACTGCCCCGGCGTACGGCAATACGCTGTTCGACGTTGGGGCTGCGCACGTTGGCCGGCAGGTTCAGCGGGTCGATTTCGTATTTGCCGCGGTAATAGGCGCTGCTCCACGGCACCAGCAGGTGGCCGTTGCGGTCGGTCTGGCCGACCTGCTGGTTCTCGTAACGCACCGGAATGTCCGCATAACCATCGGTGCTGACCACCACGAACGCATCGTCGATGCGGTTGGCGGCGAACACTTGATCATCCATCCACACCAGCGAACCGCTGGCATCGGCCCAACGGGTTTCGGCGTCGGACGTGCCGTAGACGCCCGCCTGCAATTGCACCGATTGCAGGCGCCAGGTCACGTCCGCCTGACGGTAATCGGCGCCGTCGCCCTTGGCATAGCCGAGATTGAAGCCCACCCCGCCCTCGGACGGTACGGCGCGGCTGTAATTGACCCGTTGCTGGGTCTGTCCGGTCTTGCTGCGTTCGCTGCTGATGGCCAGGCTGCCGCGCAGGTCGAACGGAATCACCAGTTGCGCCTGCACTGCCCAGTTGCTGTCACCGATTTCGCGGTTGGCCGACAGGTAGAAACTGCTGTTGCGCCACAGCGGTTTGCTCCAGCTCAGATTGAGCAACCGCGTGCGGGTTTCGTCTGCCGCGCGAATATCGAAATAACCGACGCCGAGACTGCCCCAGCGCTCGAGGTTGAGGCTCAGGGTCGCCTGCTCGCTGCGCTTGCTGAGTGTGGTGTAAGGGCTGTCGACCACGGTCAGGTCGGCATAGCGATCGCGGCGTTGCAGACGCTGATAGGAAAAGCTGTAGCGCTGGCCGCTGTATTGATAACCGAGGCTCAGTTGCTGACCACCGTCGCCATCGAAACGGCTCTGGCTGATCGCGCTGTTGAGCACCCCGAAATTGCCCAGCCGCAAGTTACCGCCCAGCCCGCCGAGGGTCAGGGTATCCGCCGCTTCGGCATGACTCTCCAGAGTAAAGGTGTCGCTGACGCCGTAACGCAGACTGCCCGAGGTCACGCCCGGCCCATAGCTAAAATCCTTCAGGCCATAATCCCGGCGCAACGTACCGGCTGCCACCGAAAAATCGCTCAGGCCTTTTTGCAACAGGCTGCTGGTGACGTAGAACGGCACCGTGGTCGACACCTGCCGGCCCAGCGCATCGGTGGTCACCACCACCGCCTCGCCCGCACCGTTGATAAACGGAATGTTGGTCAGGGTGTACGGCCCAGGTTGCAGGTCGGTACTGCTGGATTTGTAGCCGTTGATGAACAGATCCACCGAAGATGGCACCGCCGCTTCCCCGGCGAATTGCGGCAGCGGATAGGTCACCAGATCCGGGCGTACCGCAAAATCCCTGGAGAACTGCACACCGCCCAGCCGCACCGAACTGCTCCAGGGCAAGGCGCCGCTGACCACGTCCCCGGCCTCGTAGGTCAGCATCCGTTCGTCATCGGAGTAACGCCAGGTGGTGTCGTAACGCAGATAACCGTTGTCCAGCGTGCTGACCGCATCCCCCGACAACGTGCGGCGATATTGCCCGGTGTTCGACAAAGTGCCCCAACTGTCGAACACCCGCACCTCGTTCCACGCCGCCAGATAGGTGCCGGCGTCGTCGGTGTCATTGAGATACAGGTCATAGTTGAACAACGCGCCGAAACTGCTCAGCGCCGGGGTGCGTGGATAAACTTCACGGTTACCGATGAACTGCTCCGGCAGCCAGTCCGGCGGCACGTCGAGCAGCAGGCGCTGGCCGACACTGTCGTAATCGCTGTGCAGGCCCGGCAGGCCGTCGAGATCGACTTCGGCACCCGCCTCTTCCGGCAGCTTCATGCCGGTGTCGCGCAATACGCTGGCTGGCAGGAACAGGCGCCCGCCGCGCTGTTCCACCGCCACCACCCGGCCGGTATTCATCTGGTTGACCACCAGTTCCAGAAACAACTGTGCATCGCTGACGGCCTCCATGCCGCTGGGAGGCGGCGGCAGTTCGCCGGCCCCGGATGGATGAATGAACATCAGGCACCACGCGCCGGTCATGAGCCACAACGGACGCTGAATACGGCGAGCCCATCCCGGACTCATTAGCGTGTTACGTCCGTCAATGGACTGATTCCTCCTGAAACCGCTGGCGCCGAAGCCAGGCTTCGACATGACTCGCTACGGCTATCGCGCCGGCGGAATGCTCTGCACCTTTGCCGCGCCATTGATCCGCCCCGCCAGCTCTCCCGCCACCGGCCCCGGAGCCGGCCAGCGCATCACCGCGCCGGGCAATACGTAGCCGAGCAATCCCTCGGCAAGCGGTTTGCTTTGACCGCCCTGTGTAAAGGCCACATCGGTCAGCCGCGCATGCACCGCGCCCTGATTACGAACTTCCACATATGGACGGCCCTCCACCGCCACCGTCCGCCAGCTCAGTTGCGGCAGGCCGATACCTTTGGGGTCACGCTGACGGGCGCTGTCTTCCTTGCTCCACAGGCCCGCGCCATAGGCGAACAGCGGCACCGAGTAGCGCATCTGGAAGCGGATCGCCGCAGCGGTCTTGCCGTCTTCGGCAACGGGCGGCTGGGCCGAGGGGATTTCATCGATGATGATCCGGTACGCCAGCTCCTGACCTGGCGGCACGTCTTTGGTGCGGGTCAGGCGCACCAGTTGCTTCTGACCCGGCTCGATCTTCGCCACCGGCGGACTGCCGATCACCTCGCGTTGATTGCGGTATTGCTCTTCGAAACCGCTCTGGCTCCAGCCGAACACGCGGATCTGCAGGTTGGCGGTTTCCGTGCCGCGATTTTCCAGCCACAGCGCACTGGCCTGTTGATCGGCCTCCAACACCGGATCGATCGGCCAGATCAGCACCGAACTGGCGGCCTGGGCCTTGAGCGTCCCGAACATGACCAGCGCCAGCACGGCGCAACACACGGACCAATAGCGTGACGTGAAAAACCCCATAAACCTGCTCCTTGTCATTTCACATCACCACGACAGCTGCACCTGCAACACATCGCTGTATGTCCCCCCGGGCTGATTGCCCGGCAATTGCACCTGTCCGTAGATCGGCAGACTGATGTTGTTCGCATCGCTGTAGGCCACCGCCACACTCTGACCGATGCCCAGGCTCTGACTGTATGCCGCATCGCGAAACAGCGCATACGCCACCTTCGCGCTGCCTCCGCTGATCTGCATGCGTCGCTCTCCGCTGTTGTACTGGCCGCCATCGACCGTCATGTTCAGCGCCACCCCCGGCGTGCATTGCAGCGTGACACCACCGGTCAATGCGACCTGCACCGTGCCGGTGGCCAGCGCCGAACGCGAACCGAAATTCAGCCCGCCATAGTTCGATACGCCCCCCACCACCAGACAGCCCGGTGTCACTGTGGCACTGACCTGAAAGCTCTGGCTGGTCACCGCCGCCAACGGCAGCGGCAAGCTGCCCGCACACAACAGAAACAGCACCGCACCGCCATGCCGGGCCATGGCGCTAGAACGTCAGTTCGACGGAAATCGTGTCGGTATACGTGCCTGCCGGCAGCCCGGCCTTGCCCACCGCCTGACCGTAGATGTTCACGGTCTGCGCCACACCGGTGCTGGCGGCGAGGTTGATCACCCCGTCGATGGCCAGCAACTGCGAGTGTCCGGCGTCGGTGTACAGGTCATACGGCACGTAGTTGGCGACCCCGTCGTACAGTGCGCGAGTACCACCCGGCGAGAGCCCGTCATGGGCGCCGGCCCGAACCTTGACCGTTGGGGTGGTGCCGGCCGAGCACAGGATCGACAGCGCCCCGCCCCCGCCGCCCAGCACCTGCCCGGTGGCCGTGGTGAACAGGCTGTTGGCGGTGCCGAAGTTCAACGCACCGAAGTTCAGCCCGGTCGAACCGCCGGAACCGTTGACCTGGCAACTGCTGATCAGGATCAGGCTGGAAGTGATCTGGCCGGTGACCGTGGTGGCGGCATTGACGCTGGAAGCGAGCGTCAGGCCGAGCAACGACAAACCTATCCTTGATGCAATCGTACGCATGGTGTTCGTCCTCTACGGGGTTACCAGTCGAGCGTCACCGTCAGGGTGTCGGTATAGACACCGGCCGGTACCGCTCGGGTGTTCGCCACCACCGAGCCAAATACCGGGATGGGTATCTGTGCGCCGCTGGTGACAGCGAAATTGTGTTGTTGACCGATGCTGTAGCTCTGGCTGCCGGAGGCATCGAGAAACAGCTGATAGGGGAGCGTCTGGCGCCCGTTGCTCAACCGGCGTGTGGTGCCGTCGCCGTGGGTGCCGCCGTCGATGGTCACGGTGAACCCGGTGACCGAAGGGTTGCAGGCGACATTCAGTTGGCCGCTGCCCGCTTCGCTGAGGCTGGCCTTGATCGGTGCGTTCCAGGTCGGGCCCTGCTGGCCGAAATCGAGAGAGCCCAGCCCATCCACCGGGCTGGCGGGGCTGGAGGCGTTGGTGACCTCGCAGCCGGCGATCAGCGTCAGTCGCGCAAGGATCTGCCCACTGACCGCCGCCGACGCGATCTCGGTGAACAACAGCAACGTGGCTGTGGCGATTACTCGCCCGTGTCTGCCCATCATTGAGCCCCGACTCCTTCAGGATCACTCGACCATTGCGCTCGTCATTGAACGCCCTTCCCTGCGCCACCCGGTTCCACCGAATGGCTGAAAAACTCCGCGATCACCAGGTGACCGTCACCTTCACCAGATCCGAATACCGGCTGACGCGCGGCACCTCCGCCATACGCTCGATCCGCCCGTATAACGGCAAGTCCACCGTGCCGCTGTCCGGCACCCGGCCACTGACCGGCACATCCACCACCAGCGGCACCCGCCGCGCGGCGTCCTGATACAGGCGATAGGGAATCGGCTTGCTGCCGGCCTCCCCCGCCATATAACGCACCTCGCCGACGCCGCCGTGCAGGCCGCCATCGACGCGCAACTGATACGGGGTGTCCGGGTTGCATTCCAGACGCGGCAGGCGCGAATTGGGCAGCGCCGCGCCGAGTGGCCCGTCCCGCTCGCCGAGCCGCGCCGTGGTGCCGAAGTCGAGCACACCCAGTTGCTCGATACCGGCCTCGCGTTGCTGGCCGATCAACTGGCAACCGCGCTGCACATCGACCCGCACCTCGACCTGAAGGTCGGCGGCGTGGACCGGTACCGCGAGCCCGCCCAGCAATGCCCAGACCATCCCTGCATTCACCGCCCGTTCCTTGATGGCGACAGCGTCTCTGTCGTTACAGTGTTTCAGGTTAGCAACGGACGCCGATTGCGCCAGTCGATTGGATCCAGTCGCCCGCCGGGATTTGTTTCGAAAGATTGGCAACACGCCGATTTAAAGTGTTGAAAAATCCTGTACACACCGCAGATTGCTCTACGGAAAAACGATAAAGCGCAGTGGAAGCAAAACTACCCGTCTGGTTAAACTACCCCGCCGCGCTCCGGGGAGCCGGCCCGATGATGACGGAGTGATTGCAGTGCCCGCCCGACCGCCCGACCGTTCGCGTCTTATCCAGCGCTGGTCAGCCTTGCGCCATTTCTTCGGCAAACGCTCCGTTACAAACGCGGGCCAGTGCGCTGCCAGCGCGCAATCGGTGCGTGACTATTTCCGGCAAAAGGCCCACGGCCAGGGCTACACCCTCAGCCACAGCCAGCAGCGGGTCATCGACTGCATGGCCCATCAGGCCGGTCTGTTGTTCGGCACCCCTGCGCAAACCCCGCCCAGCCTGTATCTGCACGGAGCGGTCGGACGCGGCAAGAGCTGGTTGCTGGACGGATTTTTCCAGGCATTGCCCATCGAGCAAAAGCGCCGTCTGCACTTCCATGGATTTTTCGCCCAGTTGCATCAGGGCATGTTCGATCACCGCGATCGCGATGACGCGCTCGCCGTTACCCTCGATGCGCTGTTGATGGACTGTCGGGTGCTGTGTTTCGATGAATTTCACGTGCATGACATCGGCGATGCGATGCTCATCACCCGCCTGTTCAAGGCACTGTTCAAGCGCGGGATCCTGTTGCTGATGACCTCCAACTACCCGCCCGAAGGCTTGTTGCCCAATCCGCTGTATCACGCGCGGTTCAAACCGGTAATCGACCTGATCAATGCGCGCATGCAGGTCATGGAAGTCGGCGGCCCCCACGATTACCGCAGCCAGGCGCGTCGGCACGCGCATCAGGTCTTCACCCAGGGCCATTACGTCTGGCCGGCCAGCCCGGCGCAGCGCCTCGCCTTGAACCTGCCGCCCCTTGATGCCGCGCCGTTGCCCTTGGCGGTCGGCAGCCGGCATTTGCAGGCGCGGCTGTGCGAAGACCGGCGCGTCGGCTTCACCTTCAACGACCTCTGCGAACAGCCCACGGCGGTGATGGATTATCTGGAACTGTGCCGGCGCTTCGACCACTGGATCATCGATGAACTGCCGGAACTGGGCGAATGTTCGATCGCCGCCCAGCAGCGGTTCATCAACCTGATCGACGTGCTCTACGACCAGGACAAACACCTGACCCTACTCGGCCAGCTCCCGTTGCGCGAAAGCCTCGGTGGCCAGGCGATCGATCTGGCCCGCACCCGCAGCCGGCTCGGGCAATTGCGCGAAGTGCACGAACCAGGCTGATTTGCCGTTATCATGCGGTCCATTTCCGGCGCCCTGCGCCTTCTCGATAGCGATCCTTTTTCATGCACACCCTTGCACAACTGCGCGCCGGCGAACTGTCGCGCATCACCCGGCTGGACCTGGCCGAAGGACTGACTGAATTTCCGCCGGAGATTTTCAACCTGGCCGACACGCTGGAAGTGCTCAACCTCAGCGGTAACGCCCTGAGCAGCCTGCCGGACGACTTGCACCGTCTGACGCGCCTGCGCGTGCTGTTCTGCTCCGACAATCAGTTCACGCAATTGCCGGCGTGCCTGGGCCAGTGCCAGGCGCTGACGATGATCGGCTTCAAGGCCAACCGCATCACTCAGGTGCCCGGCGCGGCGCTGCCGCCAAATCTGCGCTGGCTGATCCTGACCGACAACGCCATCGAAACCCTCCCCACCGAACTGGGCGAACGTCCGCTGCTGCAAAAACTCATGCTTGCCGGCAATCGTCTGAACACCCTGCCGCCGTCACTGAGCCAGTGCCATCGACTGGAGCTGATCCGCATCGCCGCCAACCAGTTGACCGAGTTGCCGCAATGGCTGCTGACCCTGCCGAGCCTGACCTGGCTGGCCTACGCCGGCAATCCGCTGGAAACCGAAGCCGATGCGGCCGCCCTCGACAAAGCGCCACTGATCGACTGGTCGGCGCTGCAATTGGAACAACCGCTGGGCGAAGGCGCTTCCGGGGTCATTTACCGGGCGCAGTGGCAGCCCGCGAATCAGCCGGCCACGTCCGTGGCAGTCAAGTTGTACAAGGGCGAAATGACCAGCGACGGCTCGCCGCTGCATGAAATGAACGCGTGCATCACCGCCGGGCTGCACCCGAACCTGATCCGCGTCGAAGGCCGCATCGACCAGCATCCCGATGGCCAGCAAGGTCTGGTGATGCAGTTGATCGATCCGAGCTATCGCAACCTGGCCGGGCTGCCGAGCCTGGCGTCCTGTTCACGGGACGTATATGCCGACGATTGTCGTTTCAGTGCCGACGTTGCCCTGCGTATCGCTCGCGGCATAGCCTCTGTCGCCGGGCATCTGCACCGTCGCGGCATCACCCATGGCGATCTCTACGGACACAACATTCTGTTGAACGATCAGGGCGACTGTCTGCTGGGGGACTTTGGCGCGGCGTCGTTCCATGCCATGGCGGACACGCCTGAAACCCGCGCGCTGCAACGCCTCGAAGTGCGTGCGTTCGGGATTTTACTGGGGGAACTGCTGACGCGTATCGACTCGGGGTTGAGCGATGAACAGCGTCAGGTGCTAGAGGCCCTGGAACAGCGCTGCTGTCAGCCGGATGTGCTGGCGCGGCCGGGGTTTGGCGAGATCAGCCAGGCGTTGCAACACGCCTGAAAAAAAATCGCAGCCCGAGGGCTGCGATTTTCCGGTTTGTCAGCCGGCCAGACCGACGAACATATCCTGCACGTCGTCATGGTTGTCCAGGCCTTCGAGGAACGCCTCGACTTCAGCCATCTGCTCGTCGCTCAGACCGCTGACCGGGTTCTTCGGCTGATAGCCCAGTTTGGCCGACAGCACGGTGAAGCCTTGTTCCGGCAGGGCTTTCTGCACGGCATCGAGGTCGGTCGGATCGGTCAGGAACAGGGTCGCGCCCTCTTCGCCAGCCTCGAAATCCTGGGCGCCGGCTTCGATTGCGGCCATTTCCGGATCGGCGTCCGGGGTGTCCGGCGACGCTTCGATCATGCCGACATGGTTGAAGTCCCAGGCAACGGAACCGGAAGCACCCAGTTGGCCCTTGCGGAACGCCACGCGGATTTCCGCCACGGTGCGGTTGATGTTGTCGGTCACGCACTCGACGATCAGCGGCACCTGATGCGGTGCGAAACCTTCGTAAGTCACGCGATGGTACTGAACGGTTTCGCCCAGCAGGCCTGCGCCTTTCTTGATGGCGCGGTCCAGGGTTTCCTTGGGCATCGAGGCCTTCTTGGCCTGTTCGACCACCAGACGCAGGTGTGCGTTGGTCGCGGTATCGGCACCGTTACGCGCAGCAATGGTGATTTCCTTCACCAGTTTGCCGAAGATCTTGCCCTTGGCGTTGGCTGCCGCTTCTTTGTGTTTAACCTTCCACTGTGCGCCCATTACTCACTCTCTTGATCTGTGGCGCCGAGACATCTATTGGCCGACGCATGGCGCCAAGTTTATACGGCCTAAAGTCGGCAATCGACCAAAAATTCCGATGCGCATCGACATCTTCTACGCGCCTTGTAGGGCGATTCTGAAAAACTGGTTTGCCACGTCCATTCGACGTCGTGTTTTCGTACCCTCTGTCGCCCGTATTGCCTGAACAGAGCCCGTCCGAATGCTCAATGACAAGGAAAGTCCGTTTTCGCTGACCCTGGCCGAGGGTGGGATAAGCCTGCCAGTCCTGCACTTCAGTGGCCACGAAGCGCTGAATCAGCCCTTTCGGTTCGAGATCGAAGTCATGGGCCTGGCGCCCGCCTGGTCACCCGGTACGTTGCTGCATCAGGCAGCATTTTTGCACCTGGATGACGATCACGGAATTCACGGCATCATTCAAAGTGCCAGTTGCGAACACCGCGCGACGCACCGGATCGCCTACCAACTGGTGCTGATGCCGCATCTGCAAGCGCTGGAGCAACATCCCGTTCGCCGGGTTTTCACACAACTGAGCGTGCCGGCCATCCTTGAACAACTGCTCAGCGAACATCACCTGCCTGCCCACAGTTACCGGATCGAGATGACTGTCGGCCATTACCCTCCGCGCCCGTTCTGTATTCAATACGAAGAAACCGACCTGGCCTTTTTGCAACGGCTTTGCGAAGAGGAAGGCATCCACTATCACTTCGAACATCAGCCGGACGGTCATGTGGTGGTGTTCGCCGATGACAGCCTGAGCCTGCCGCAACAACCGACAGCGATGGCTTTCAACACGCAGATCGATGCGCCGGCAACCGGCCTCAGCAGCCTGTTCCAGCGCCATGAGGCGGTGCTGCCTCAAATGCCAGTCGGCGTACGTGAGCGAGGGCAATCGATTACGGGCCACGAGGCCGCCAATCACACGCTGGGCAGTGCCGTCGCCCCACCGGGATTTCTGCCGACTGCGCAACGTCACGCGGCCCAACGCAGTCGTCGCCTGCTGGAACGCCAACGCTGCCGGTCGCGTTCGATTCAGGGCCGCAGCGATTGTCCGCGACTGCTCAGTGGGCGTCTGTTGCAAGTCATGGAGCACCCGGTGAGCGCGTTCAACGAGCAGTGGCTGATCACCGACTTGCGTCATCAGGGTCAGCAACCTTCGATACTCGACCCGATCCCCACGGTTCGCCGCTATCACAACGACTTCTGCGCGCTGCCCTGGTCGACCCCGTTTCGCCCGCCGCCGAAACAAGAGCGTCCGAGCATCCCGGGGTATCAGCCGGCGCAAGTGCTCGGCGTGCCGGGGCAACCGGCGCAAGTGGACGCTCAGGGCCGGATCGTCGTCCGGTTATGGCCCGATCAGCCACACTCCGACGCAAGCGAAGGGCTGTGGTTGCCGGTGGTCATGCCTCATGCCGGCGGTGGCCTGCCTCGGGAAAATCTGCCCTGCGCCGGCAGCGAGGTCTGGGTCAGTTTTCTCGACAGCGATCCCGAACGGCCGATCCTCTGCCTCGACGCTTGTCGGCTCCGCCAGGCACCGCCGACAGAAAACGAACCCGACGACGACCTCCTGCTCGACTGGCTGCTCAACCGTTCCGCCCCGCCAAGCTGACGCTCAAGCCTTGTCGGCCTTGCCCGCCGCCGCTGCGAATTTCGCCAGACGCACGTCAAGGTGCCGGGGCCGCCGACCGTGATCCTCGGCGCGTTCCTTGCGGCGAATGGCGTTGCGCACCATCAGCGAGCCGAGGTAGCGGATCGGCTCCGGCGGAAAGTAACCCAGCGGCCCGTTGACCAGCGGCGAACGCGTCCACGGGTTGTCGAGGCCCTGCACCAGCGAGGCGAGAATCTGCCCGCCCATGTGGCACGGCCCGACGCCGCTGCCGGAATAACCGAAACCGTAGAACACGTTGCCGCTGGCACTCATCTGGCCGAAGAACGGCAGGCCGGTGACCGAGCGATCCGAAGGGCCGTTCCACGTTGCATCGACTTTCACATCCGCGAATGCCGGGAAGAAGTCGTCGAGGCTGCGTTTGAGCAATCCGGTATAGGGCGATGACTGGTCGAACACCGGCAGCATCCGCCCGCCGTAAGCGAAGGTGTTGCCGCCCTTGCCGAGCATGATCCGGCCGTCCGGGGTGTTGTGGTAGTAGTGCACGAAAATCCGCGAGTCGAGCACGGTGACGCCGCTGGTCAAACCGATTTCCTGCAACAGATCCGGACGCGGTTCGGTGATCAGCATGTCGCTGGAGACAATCGCCACGCTGCGCTCGAACTGCGGGAAAGCGCGGGCCATCCACGCATTCATCGCCAGCACCACGCGGTCGGCGGTCACCCGGCCGTTCGCCGTGTGAAGGCGCGCCGGACGGCCCTCTTCCAGCCCGGTCATCGCCGTGCCTTCATGAATCCGCACGCCCAGTTGCAACGCCACCCGACGCAAGCCGCGCACCAGTTTGCCCGGCTGCACGCTGGCGGCGGCCGGCGAGAACCAGCCCTCCAAATGTTTTTCCGAACCGGCCATGCGCTGTACATCGGCGACCGGCCGCTGGGTAAACGAGTTGATGCCATTGCGCTCTAGCGCCGCAATTACCGCATCGGTCGAGCCGCATTGCGCCCGGTTGGTAGCGGTGTAAAGCGTGCCGTCGAGCCGGTAATCGGCATCGACGCCGTACTGCTCGCAGAACTCGCCGATGGCGTGGATGCTGCGCTCGGATTCCTTGACCAGTCGCACCGCTTCCTCGACACCGAACAGCCGCTACAGGGTGAAATACTTCGCCGACCACGACAGCGCACAACCGCCGTTGCGCCCACTGGCGCCGGCACCGCAAATGTCGGCTTCGATCAGCAACACATCAAGTTCAGGGTTCTGCTGCTTGAGCATGATCGCCGTCCACAACCCGGTGTAACCGCCGCCGACGATGCACACATCGGTGCGCACATCGACTTGCAGCGGCGGGCAAGGTTCGGACGTGTCGAGCTGCAAAGCCTGCTCCAGCCAAAACGGTCTCATGAAAATTCTCCAGTCAGTCGGCCACGACACAGCCTGCCGCGAGTGCCGCAGCAGGCCGCGAGACAAGGGGTTTCAGTTACGCAGGGGTTTGACGGTCAGGGCACGATTGGGCACGTAGGCGCGCGGTTCCATGACGCCGACCGGGCGGCTGTTCCAGTGTGGAATCAGCACCAGCGCCGAGAACAGCGCACAACCGGCGAACACGATGAACACCGTCACCGAGTCGAAGTAACCCGGCAGCAAACCACCGAGCACCGCACCGACCGAGCCGCAGCCGTTGACGAATCCCGCCGCCGTGGCGCCGGCCTTGGCCTTGCCGAAATCGATCGCGGCCGCGCCGCTGATCATTGAGTCCGGGCCGTACAGGGTCAGGCCCATCACGAACAACAATGCGACCACCAGCATCACGCTGCCGGTGTGCAAGGCGCCCATGAACAGCGCAAGGGTCACGGTCAGCGCCAGCAGACTCAACACGCAGGCCGGCATGCGTCGGGCACCGAACAGTTTGTCCGAGGCCAGGCCGATCATGATCGGACCCAGCAGACCGGCCAGTTCAAACGCCGTGGGAATGATCGCCGCGCCAACCTTGCCGACCGAAGGCATCTGTTCGAACACGATCACCGGGCCCCACAGCAGAATCGCGTAACGCGCCGGTTTCAACAGGAAATACGCCAGACCCAACACCAGCACCGTGCGGTTACGCAGGATTTCCTTGAGCGGTTCCCACACGCTGAGTTTGCTGTTGGCTTCGGCTTCCTCGGCACTGATGACCGGTTCCGGTTCCACCGCCGGCAGGCCGACATCTTCCGGTTTGTTGCGCTGAAAGATGAAGAACAACACCGCCACCGCCGCGACCACCGCCGCACTGGAAATGAACGCCGCGTGCCAGGTGCCGACCAGCGTGTACGCCCACCAACCGGCGAACGGCGAGGCCACCAATCCACCGAAGGCGTAGCAGGAACTCCACAACCCGAGCACTCGCCCGCGCTGTTCCGAAGGGAAAAAACTACCGAGGTTCTTGCACAACCCCGACCAACCGGTGGACTGCGCCAGGCCCTGAATCAACATGCAGGTGGCGAAGATCGGCAAGGTCGCAAAACTGCCCATCACCAGCGCTGCCGCAGCGGAAATCAGCAACCCGCCAAGCACCACGATCCGTGGGCCGAAGCGGTCGGCGAGCATGCCCCAGGTGAACTGGCCGATGGCGTAGGCCGCCAGGTAAATCGCGTCGAGGTTGGCCATGGCCATTTTGTCGAGGGTGAAACTCGGGTCTTCGGCGATGCCCAGTTTGGCCACCGAAAAGGCTTTGCGGGTGAAATAGAACGCGGCGTAAGCGAGCCAGGTGACAGCGAAGATCTGCATGCGCCAACGCGCAAGGGTGCCGATGTGCTTGTTCATTGTGGTTCTGACCTCAGGGTGTGAGTGTGCCGGCAGAATCGATAAGTAAACGCCTGTGTTTTTTATTGTTGAGCACTGCGATATCACCCCGTCCCTTCGGCGATACCGGTCAGATGAGTCCTGGTGTTGCACGCACAGGCTCATGGCCAGCGTCGCTGCCCGACCGGGCAGTCAGCGTTGGCGTGAGCCGATCAAAGCAATTACTGTTTAATAAATAAAATCGATTTATCGTATTTCACACATAAGCTCAGCTTGTTACTGAAGTTCGCCTGTAAACGAGGAATCAGCCATGTCGGTTTCACACGCCCAGCTCAAAGCCTTTCACGCCGTGGCCGTGCACGGAAGCTTCACCAAGGCCGCCGAGCGGCTTTATCTGACGCAACCGGCGATTTCCGACCAGGTGCGCAAGCTGGAAGAACGCTTCGGCGTGTTGCTGTTCCATCGCAACAAACGCTCGGTGCGCCTGACCGATTTGGGCGAACGCTTGCTGGCAATCACCCAGCGTCTGTTCGTGGTCGAGGCCGAAGCCCAGGAGTTGCTGCAGGAATCCCAGGCCTTGCAGACTGGCAGTCTGATACTGGCAGTGGATGCGCCGGTGCATGTGCTGCCGCAGATCGCCCGGTTCTGCGAACGCTACCCGGGGATCAGCGTGAAAATCGAGACCGGCAATACCGATGAATCGCTGTTTCGACTGTTCAACTATCAGGCCGATCTGGCGTTGCTCGGTCGCGATGTCAGCGATGAACGCCTGCTGTGTGTGCCGCTGCGCAACGACCCGATGGTGGCGTTCGTCTCGCGCCATCATCCGTGGGCCGAGCGTGAATCGATCTGTCTGGAAGATCTGGACGACACGCCGCTGGTGCTGCGCGAACACGGCTCGGTGACTCGCCAGACCCTGGAAGAAGAAATGGCCCGCGCCGGCTTCCGCATCCGCCCGGCGATCCAGGTCGAAGGCCGGGAAGCCGCGCGGGAGGCCGTGGTGGTGGGGATTGGCGTGGGTGTGGTGTCGGCGGCGGAGTTTGGTGCGGACTCACGGGTTTGCGCGTTGCCGATCACCGATTGCACCCGGAGGTTGACCGAAACGCTGGTGTGCCTGCGCGAGCAAAGTTCGCGGCGGGTGGTGGCGACGTTTCTCGAGATGGTTCGCGAGAGTCTTGTTCAGACCGGGGCCAACCCGAAAAACGCCTGAATCAAGCGCAACTCCCGCCGCCGCTCCACGCAGCCGATCATGTGCCGGTTCACCAGCCCTTCTCCCGCAATGGGAATCGCGACGACACGGGGGTCATGACTGACCTCCACCGATGACACCACCCCTACCCCCAGTTCAGCCGCCACCGCTTCCGTCACCGCCTCGCGACTGTCCAGTTCCAGCAACACCCGTGGGCTGACCGATGCCTGGGCACAGGCCTGATCAAACGTGCGCCGGGTAATCGAACTCGGCTCGCGCAAGACCATGATCACCTGATCCAGCTCCTTGAGCCTGACCTCGCCTGCACGTGTCGCCCACGGATGCGCGGCCGGCACCAGCGCGCAGATCCGCGATTCACTCAACGCTTGCAGATGCAGCCCTTTGCGCGGCTCGACCTCGGTCAAGACCGCCACATCGGCATGCTCGGACAACAACGCCGCCAAGGTTTCCTGGGCATTGCCCAACCGCAGATTCACGGTGATCCCCGGATAGCGCGCCCGCAGGCTGGCGAGCATCGGCATGACCATGTGCGGGCCATCCGCCGCCACCTCAAGGCGTCCGGTGAGCAATTGCCGATTGGCCTCGAGCAACGCCTGGGCCTCCTCGGCCATACCGAACATCGCCCGGGTGATCGCTGCCAGTTTGGTGCCCTCTTCCGTCAGCTCGACCCGGCGCGCCGTGCGTCGCAACAGGGTGATCTGGTAATGCTCCTCCAGCGCCTTGATGTGCCCGGTGACCGCGGGCTGGCTGATGAACAGGCGTGCGGCGGCACGGGTGAAGCTGCCCTCCCGGGCCACGGCGTCGAAGGCGCGGAGCTGGAACAGGTTCATGAATAACCCTCACTGATGGCTGGCATAACAACAAACAATTTGATTGATGATCCGGCGAATTGCAACGTAGGCCCCGTAGCTTCATCCCACAGCGCTATCGCGAGGACATACGAATGAGTACTGCCGCACCCATCCTGCTCACTCCCGGCCCGTTGACCACCTCGGCCCGCACCCGCCAGGCGATGATGGTCGACTGGGGTTCATGGGATGACCGCTTCAACCAATTGACCGCCAGCCTGTGCGAACAACTGCTGGCGATTCTCAACGGCGCCGACAGCCATCACTGCGTACCGTTGCAGGGCAGCGGCACCTTCGCCGTCGAAGCCGCGATCGGCACCCTCGTCCCCCGTGACGGCAAGGTCCTGGTGCTGATCAACGGCGCTTACGGCAAGCGTCTGGCGAAAATCTGCGAAGTGCTGGGCCGCTCGTTCAGCACCTTCGAAACCGCTGAAGACGAACCGACCACCGCCGCCGACGTCGACCGCCTGCTGTGTGCCGACAGCGACATTACCCACGTCGCGCTGATCCACTGCGAAACCAGCACCGGCATCCTCAATCCGCTGCCGGAAATCGCTCAGGTTGTAGAGCAGCACGGCAAACGCTTGATCATTGATGCCATGAGCTCGTTCGGCGCGTTGCCGGTGGACGCGCAAAAAGTCCCGTTCGACGCGCTGATTGCCGCCTCCGGCAAATGCCTGGAAGGCGTACCGGGCATGGGCTTCGTGTTCGCCCGCAAGGAATCTCTGGCCGCAGCCGCCGGCAATTCGCATTCGCTGGCGATGGACCTGTTCGACCAGCACAGCTACATGAAAAAAACCGGCCAGTGGCGCTTCACCCCGCCGACCCACGTGGTCGCGGCGCTGCACGAAGCGCTGCTGCAATACAACGAAGAAGGCGGCCTGCCGGCACGGCATGCGCGTTACGCCGCCAACTGCCAGGCGTTGATGGAAGAGATGGGCAAACTCGGCTTGCGCAGCTTCCTGCCCGCCGCGATCCAGGCGCCGATCATCGCAACCTTCCACGCACCGAAAGATCCGCGCTACCAGTTCAAGGACTTCTACGAACGTGTCAAGGCCAAGGGTTACATCCTCTACCCCGGCAAGCTGACCCAGGTCGAAACCTTCCGCGTCGGCTGCATCGGCCACGTCACCCCGGCGCAGATGCGCGAAGCCGTCGCGGCGGTGAGTGAAGTGCTGCGCGAGATGGAAGTGCTCGACATCTGATTCACCCGGCCCGCTCCCTTATTTGAATTGCCTTGCCCACACAGGATTCTGACCAACATGAACTACAACAACCCAACCCAGCTGCAAGCCGCCATCCTCGACTGGGCCGGCACCGTGGTCGATTTCGGTTCTTTCGCACCGACCCAGATCTTCGTTGAAGCCTTCGCCGAGTTCGACGTCCAGGTGTCCATCGAGGAGGCCCGTGGCCCGATGGGCATGGGCAAGTGGGATCACATCCGCACCCTGTGCGATCAGCCGCAGGTTGCCGAGCGCTATCGCAAGGTGTTCGGCCGCACCCCGACCGACGATGACGTCACCGCGATCTACAACCGCTTCATGCCGCTGCAGATCGAGAAAATCGCCGAACACTCGGCGCTGATTCCCGGTGCGCTGGAGACCATCGCCAACCTGCGCCAGCAAGGGATCAAGATCGGCTCGTGCTCCGGCTATCCGAAGCAAGTGATGGACAAGGTCGTGGCACTGGCCGCCACCAATGGCTACGTCGCCGACCACGTCGTGGCCACCGACGAAGTGCCGAACGGTCGTCCATGGCCGGCGCAGGCGCTGGCCAATGTGATTGCGCTGGGCATCGACGATGTCGCCGCCTGCGTGAAGATCGACGACACCGTGCCGGGCATTCTTGAAGGCCGCCGCGCCGGGATGTGGACCGTGGCGCTGATCTGTTCCGGCAACGCGCTGGGTCTGGATTACGAGGGCTACCGCGCATTGGGCAGCGACGCGCTGGCCAGCGAACGCAAGCGCATTCACGCGCTGTTCGAAGGCTCGCGCCCGCACTACATGATCGACACCATCACCGATCTGCCGGAAGTGATTGCCGACATCAACAAGCGCCTGGCCAACGGCGAGATGCCGCAAAGCAGCTGATTGCACCCATCTCGACAAACAAAAACGCCAGTGTCTGCCCGACACTGGCGTTTTTTCATGGGTGTTTTCAGTCAAATCGCTGACTCAGCTCAGTGAAAGCTTTTTTAGCCTCGGGCAAACGCGCCAAAGGGGATTACAGTTAAGGCATGCCGTCGCAGAACGGCACGCTTGAGCCCTGAACCGTGAGGAACGCCGTATGCCGTGGACAAATTCAGAATCCCGTTACAGCACCGTGTCGATCCTGTTGCACTGGCTGATGCTGGTGCTGTTGGTACTGGTGTACGCCAGCATGGAATTGCGTGGTCTGTTTCCCAAGGGCAGCGGCGGCCGCACGCTGATCCGCGAAGTGCATTACATGCTTGGGCTGACGGTATTCGTGCTGGTCTGGTTTCGCCTGTTCGCCCGCAGCCTGGGCCCGGCGCCGAAAATCTTCCCGGCCTCGCCACCGTGGCAAACCATCCTCGCACGCTTGATGCACTGGGCCTTGTACCTGTTCATGATCAGCATGCCGATCCTCGGCTGGCTGATCACCAGCGCCGAAGGTCATCAGGTGATGTTCTACGGTTTCGATCTGCCTCTTTTGGTGAGTGAAGACAAGGTGTTCGCCAAAGAGGTTGAGCACTGGCATGTGCTGATCAGCACCATCGGCTACTGGCTGATCGGTCTGCATGCGCTGGCGGGGATCTATCACCATTACGTGGTGCGCGATAACACGTTGCTGCGGATGATGCCCAAGCGCAGCCAGGGTTAGCCGTCAAAGCCGCGCCGCCCCTGCAAGCCGCCGGTGTGGACGAAGATCAAGCGTGAACCCCGAGCAAAGCGGCCCGCCTCGACCTGTTGCTTGAGCGCCAGCAAGGCCTTGCCGGTGTACAGCGGCTCGAGGGGAATGCCGCCGGCCTGTTCGGCGTGCGCGATGAATTCAAGCAGTGCCGGATCGACCTTGGCGAAACCGCCACGGCTGGCGTCGATCAGCTCGTAGCCTCCAGCCTTGCCCACAAGCGCCTCGACATTGGCCGCGACGCCGTGATCGTCGGGCACGGCCATTGCGCCGTACACCGCATGTTGTCCTGTCTCGGCCAACACCAATCCCGCGAGCGTGGTGCCCGTGCCGCAGGCCAGCCACCAACCGTGGTAGTCGTCCCAGCCAAGTTTGCCGAGTTGTTCTCTGACCTGATTCTTCAGCGCCGCGCAACCCTGCGCGCCCGGCAATCCGCCGCCACCTTCAGGCACCGGATGCAGCGTCGGATATTGCGCGAGCCACGACTGCCAGAATCCCGGCTCGTGCCGCGCCCGATAACCGCCGTATCCGAGCCAGTTCAGCTGCATGCCGAACTCCTGCAGATCCCTGACCGTCGGCGTGTCCTGCGGATGCCCGCGCAACAGCCCGACCGTCGTGAATCCCAGGCGCTTGCCCGCAGCCGCCAGTGCATGCAGATGATTGGAGTGCGCGCCGCCGAGGCTGATGATGCCTTCGGCACCCGCGCGGTCGGCGGCTTTGAGATGTTCGACGAGTTTGAACCATTTGTTGCCGCTGATCAGCGGATCGATCCGGTCCAGACGCAGGGCCGCCACTTCAATACCGGCGGCGGTGAGCCAGTCCAGATGAAGCGCTTCGAGGGGGGCTTGAGGTAGCCAGTCGGTGGGAGGCAGAAACATGAAGGCCGGCTCTGTGCAAAGAGCCGGCATTCTAGGGTGGATCAGAGCTCGGCGGCCAGACGCGAACCCTGATTGATCGCACGTTTGGCATCCAGCTCGGCCGCCACATCGGCGCCGCCGATCAGGTGCACGTTCTGCCCGGCTTCGACCAGACCGTCGTGCAGCTCGCGCAGCGGATCCTGGCCGGCGCAAATGACGATGTTGTCCACCGGCAGCACTTGCGGTTCGCCGGTTTCGCCGATGCGGATGTGCAGGCCTTCGTCGTCGATCTTCAGGTATTCGACGCTGTTGAGCATCTGCACCTGCTTGTTCTTCAAACCGGTGCGGTGAATCCAGCCGGTGGTCTTGCCCAAGCCGTCGCCGACCTTGGATTTCTTGCGTTGCAGCAGGAACACGTCGCGCGCTGGTGCGTGCGGTGCAGCTTTGATCCCGGCCACGCCACCACGGGCTTCCAGATTCGTGTCGATCCCCCACTCTTTCCAGAACGCAGCGCGATCCTGACTGGTGGCCACGCCTTCATGGACGAGGAATTCCGACACGTCGAAACCGATACCGCCGGCGCCGATCACCGCCACACGCTTGCCCACTGGTTTGCGCTCGAGCAGCACATCCAGATAGCTCAGCACTTTGGCGTTCTCGACACCCGGAATCGCCGGCAGACGCGGCGCAATGCCGGTCGCGAGGATGACTTCGTCGTAACCGCCCTCGACCAGTTTTGCCACATCGACGCGGGTGTTCAGGCACACCTCAACGTTGGTGGTCTGCAACTTGCGTTTGAAGTAACGCAGGGTTTCGTAGAACTCTTCCTTGCCCGGCACACGTTTGGCGACATTGAACTGGCCACCGATCTCGCTGGCCGAATCGAACAAGGTCACCTGATGCCCGCGCTCGGCGGCCACGGTGGCGGCGGACAGACCGGCAGGACCGGCACCGACCACGGCGATTTTCTTGATCTGCTTGACCGGCAGGTAATTAAGTTCCGTCTCGTGGCAGGCACGCGGGTTGACCAGGCAGCTGGTGAGCTTGCCGCCAAAGGTGTGATCGAGGCAGGCCTGGTTGCAGCCGATGCAGGTATTGATTTCGTCGGCGCGACCTTCAGCAGCCTTGTTGACGAAGTCCGGGTCGGCGAGGAATGGCCGCGCCATCGAGACCATGTCGGCATCGCCTTCAGCGAGGATCTGCTCGGCGATTTCCGGGGTGTTGATGCGGTTGGTGGTGATCAGCGGAATATTCACCGAACCGCGCAGCTTGGCCGTGACCTTGCTGAACGCCGCACGCGGCACTTTGGTGGCGATGGTCGGGATCCGCGCTTCGTGCCAGCCGATGCCGGTGTTGATGAGGGTCGCGCCGGCCTGCTCGATGGCTTTGGCCAGGGTGACGATTTCTTCCCAGGTGCTGCCACCTTCCACCAGATCGAGCATCGACAGACGGAAGATGATGATGAAGTTCGGGCCCACCGCTTCACGCACCCGGCGAACGATCTCCACCGGCAGGCGCATGCGGTTTTCGTAGCTGCCGCCCCAACGGTCGGTGCGGTGGTTGGTGTGAGCGGCGAGGAACTGGTTAATGAAATAACCTTCCGAGCCCATGATTTCCACGCCGTCGTACTCGGCGGTCTGGGCCAGTACCGAGCAGGTGACGAAATCGCGGATCTGCTTCTCGATGCCTTCCTCGTCCAGCTCTTTGGGCTTGAACGGGTTGATCGGCGCCTGAATGGCGCTCGGCGCGACCTGTTTCGGACTGTAGGCATAACGGCCGGCGTGGAGGATCTGCATGCAGATCTTGCCGCCCGCCTCGTGCACGGCGCGCGTGACGATGCGGTGTTGGAGCGCTTCTTCCTCGGTGGTCAGCTTGGCCGCGCCGGAATACACACCGCCCTCGTCATTCGGACCGATACCGCCGGTGACCATCAGGCCAACGCCGCCACGGGCACGCTCGGCGAAATACGCCGCCATGCGTTCGAAACCGCCCGGTTTCTCTTCAAGGCCAGTGTGCATCGAGCCCATGAGGGTGCGGTTGCGCAACGTGGTGAATCCCAGGTCCAGCGGGGCCAACAGGTGCGGGTATTGAGTGGCGGTCATCGTTAACTCCACAGCGAGCGATCACGGAAAATGCGGGAGCTCTGCGTCCCCCGTCAGTCATGCTCGACAGATTAGGAGTCGCCTCGCTGTCACTCAATGACCGTAACTGACAAGTTATTGATCCAAATGCGCAGCACCCCTTGGCAAGCCGGGGCTGGCGCCCTACCCTGTCCACACACCCTGCACCCGGTTGTTGTTGGATTTCATGCGCAAACTTCTGTACCTGACTTTTTCCATGGCGCTCATCGCCGCACTCACCTTCTACGCCATGTGGGCGGCTGACCGTCCGGCCGGTCATTACCTGTCGGACCTGCGGATCAAACTCGCGGTCGATCAGGGCACGCCCGCCGACCGTGGCAACCTGCTGGGCATCCAGCCCGAGCTGTTCCCCACCGACTACCAAAGCCCCGAACGCCTGCACCGCAAGCTCGCCGCCTATTTGCAGCAGGCGCAGGATCAGGGGCTATTGAATGAAAAAACCGTGGTCATCCTGCCGGAGCATGTCGGCACCTGGCTGATGATCAGCGGCGAAAAAGACGAGCTGTACCAGGCCGCCACCCTCGCCGAAGCGATGAACTGGCTGGCAGCGAGCAACCCGGTGCAGTTTGCTCGCGCCTGGCTCACCGCCAAGGGCAGCAGCCGTCTGGATGACGCACACCTGCGCATGAAGTCCCGGGACATGGCCAAGGATTATCAGGCGCTGTTCGGTGGTTTGGCCAAGGAGTTTCACGTCACTCTGGTGGCCGGCACGATCGTGTTACCCGAACCGAACATCACCGACGGCCGGCTCAAGGCCGGCAGTGGCGCGCTGTACAACAGCACGGTGGTGTTCGGTCGCGACGGTGCCCCGCTCGGCCAGCCGCAGCGGCAGATGCGTCCGGTCTTCGATCAGGATGACTCCGGCACCCGCGAAGCGTCGCGGATCAATGTGATCGACACCCCGGCCGGACGCCTCGGCGTGTTGATCGGCAACGACAGCTGGTACCCGGACAACTACCGCAAACTCGACGAGCAAGGCGCGCAGCTGATCGCGGTGCCCGCGTTTGTCGTCGGTCATGGGGTGTGGGATCAACCCTGGAAGGGTTACAAAGGCTCGAGCGTGCCGGACTCGGTCAGCCTGAAACCAGGAGCAGTCAGTGTAGGCCAGGCCTGGCACCAACTGACCCTGACCGCGCAACCGCCGGCCAGCAAGGCGCAGGCCGGTATGAGTGTGTTTCTGCGCGGGCAGTTCTGGGACAAGCCGAGCGCCGGGCAAAGCTTCCTCAGCAGCAACGGCCAGCAATTCGCCGACAGCGAAGCCCGTGGCGCGCGCCTGCTGAACCTCTGGTTGTAACCCGTGAAGCCGCAGCCGATGCGTCTCGGGGATCTGTCGGTGGGCTTTGTTCACAGCCTGGCCGATGCCGTACGCAGCCATGACGTCGATCCGCTGCCATTGCTCGAACAGTACGGCCTGGATGCCGCACGGCTGGCCGAAGCCGGGGCGCGTCTGTCGATCCCGCGCTACATGCGCCTGGGGCATGGCGCGATCCAGCTGACCGGCGATCCGGCATTGGGTTTGCGCATGGGCGGACTCAGCCGATTGAGTCAGGCCGGGCTGGCCGGTGTGACCGCCGCGCAGGCCCCGACCGTGCGCGAAGCCGCTCGCTGCCTGACTCGTTTCGAACCGTTGTACGGTTCCAACTATCGCGGCCAGTCGAGTTTCCACGAAGACGCCAGCGGTGCGTGGCTGCGCTTCTATTCGATCAGCCCGTACAACGCTTACAACCGGTTTGTGGTGGATTCGATCATTGCCGGGTGGCTGCATCAGTTGTCCAGCGTCAGCCCCGAACCCTTGCGCGCCGAGCGGATCGAGATCGAGTTCGACAACCCGGATTATCGCGACGCTTATGCGGTGCTTGGCGAATGCCCGATCCAGTTCGGCGCCGAACACAATCAACTGCGCCTGAGCCTCACCAGCCTGGGCCAACGCAATCCGGAGCATTGCCCCAGCACCTGGAAACATTTGCTCGGTCTGTGTGAACGGGAACTCGAGCAATTGACCCGCACCCGCAGCCTGCGCGAACGCATCACGCAATTGCTCGGGCCGTTGCTCAATGGTGGCCGGGAACCCGACCTGGAGGAAGTGGCGGCACGCCTGAAGCTGCCAACCTGGACGTTACGGCGAAAGCTGGCCGAGGAAGGCACGCAGTTTCGCGCGATCCTCAATGACACGCGCCGTGATCTGGCGATGACCTACATCCGCGACACCGAACTGGCATTCGGTGAGATCGCCTACCTGCTGGGCTTTGCCTCGGCAGAAGCTTTCCAGCGCGCCTTCAAGCGCTGGAACGGCCAGACACCGGGCGAGTTTCGCCGCAGTCACCGCAAGACAGGCTGACGCCTCACAGCTCGGTGGCGTCTTCCGCAGGCTCTGGTGAATCCAGCTCAAAGGCCTGGAATTCCAGCAGTTCTTCTTGATAGTCATCCATTGCGTAATCCCCCTGACGCTTGCTTGAAATGGCCTGGAACAAATGACCAGCGCCTCGAGCATAAAGTGCCCGTGTGAAGGAAAAATGAAACGCGTCCTTCATGAAATAAACGTAGCAGGCGGTCAGGGATTTATCGCGGGATATTTTTCGACGGGGCTGGCAGGAAGAAGCTCAAGGGAGACAACAAAACGCCACGCGTCCGACAGGAGCCGGAGGCGTGGCGTGAAGTTTACTGCCCGGAGGCAGGCATGGCCGGAATCGGCTCGGAGGGTGGCGGCATGTCCGTCGGGTTGGCCGGCGGCGTGATGGTTTCCGTCGCGGGCGCAGGCTCGGCAACCGGTGCCGGGGTGATCGGCGCGGCTTCGGCAGGCGGTGCTACCGGCTCGGAACTGACCGGGGCCGCTTCTGCAGGCGCTGGCGCCGGTACCGCAGCGGGCTCGGCGGCCGGCGCTGGGGTCGGTTCAGCCACTGGGGCTGGAGCCAGAGGAGCCGGCGTTGCCTTGGCTTCCGGCACACCCAGGTCAGTCTTGGGCTTTTCGGTGATATGCGCGGCTTTCTTCGCGTCGGCCGGCAGGAACAACTCGACCAGGGTGAAGAAACGCTCGTAGAACTTCTGCGACGACACGGTTTCACTGGCCACTTTCACCATCGAATCGTCAGACGAGCCGATCGGCATCGACACCGAACCCAATACGCCGACACCCAGACTGGCCGAGTTGTTGGTCTTCTTCAGCGCGTAGCGGTCCTGCAAGGCGTTGGCGAACACGGTGGCGTGATGGCCGGCGCTGCCATCATCGGCGCACACCACGTTGAAGCTGATCTCCAGGTGGGTTTCGCCGGTCTGCTGGAAGCTCTTGTGCCCGCTGACCAGTTTCGGGTCATTGCTGGTAATGATGTAGCCCTGGCTGAGTAACGCTCGGCGGGCCGCTTCGCAACTGGCGGTGTCGGTCACCGGGTAATTGCGCGAAAAGGTGCCGGAGTCGTCGAAATTCTCATGCTCGTAGATAGGCTTGTCCTTGGAGCAGCCGGCAGCGGCGGTCAGCAACAACGCCAACCCGATGAAACGCACGGGAATAGAATTCAACATTAAACATCCTGAGGGGAAAACGATCCGGGGCGTATTGTGCAACAGATCGCTGCCCCGCGGCGTATGGATTAGTGTCTTAAAACAGTTACAACTCTACCGGTCATGGGCGACAGGAAAAAGTCGCGCCGATAAATGATCGATGAACACGCGCAATTTGGCGGTTGCATGCCGGCTTGATGGCCACAGGACCCAGAACTGCCCGACGTGCTCCAGATGCTCATCGAGCACGCGCTGCAGGCGACCCTGCTGCTGCGCCTCGAAGATCATGAAGTCCGGCAGACAAGCGATGCCCATGCCCGCCAGCGCTGCATGCCGCACGGCTTCGATCGACGTACTGACCAGGCGTGTCGGCAAGGTCGGCTCGGGAGCGCCCTCTTCGCGATTGAACGGCCAGGACTCCAGTTTGCCGGTGGCGTGAAACGTATGGCGCAGGCAGGCGTGCTCCGCCAGATCGGCCGGGGTCAGCGGTTCGCCGCGCTCGCGCAGGTACGCGGGGCTGGCCACCAACACCATATGAAACTCGCCCAACGGTCGTGCCATCAGTCGCGAATCTCGCGGTTTACCCGTCCGAATCACCGCATCGAAACCTTCTTCAACCACATCGACCATGCGGTCGGTCAGGTCCAGATCCAGTTCGATCTGCGGGTACAACGCCATGAACTCGTTCATGACCGGCATCACCAGGTCATGTACCTGCGGCAGGCTGACCCGCAAATTGCCGTGAGGCGCCGCTGCCGCATCGCACAACTCGAATTCGGCTGCTTCGACCTCAGCAAGAATCTTGCGGCAACGCTCCAGAAACAGCGTGCCTTCGCTGGTCAGCGTGATGCTGCGGGTGGTGCGGTGAAACAAGCGCACATTGAGTCGTGCTTCCAGGCGGGCGATGCTTTTGCCAACCGCCGACGAGGACACGCCCTGCAAGCGGCCGGTCTCAGTAAAACTGCGGGTTTCCGCCACCTGCACGAACACCGAAATACTGCCCAGGCTGTCCATTCATCCCTCCCTGATTCACGACATTCTTGTCCGAGATGTTCGGAACCCTAACCTGTTTTTCCCGAATGTGCAGCGCCCTACCCTATGGCCTTCGTCTCCTTTGGCAAAATGGAAATCCGCCCATGAACGATGCGTCACTCACTTCCCCCACGCTCGCTGGCACAGTCGAGCCCGCGGAACGATTACCGCTGGGTGCATTGCTTGCACTGGCCACCGCCGGGTTCATCACCGTGCTGACCGAGGCAATGCCCGCCGGCCTGCTGCCACAGATGAGCGCGGGGCTTGATGTCTCTCAGGCGCTGATCGGGCAACTGGTCACGCTATACGCCATCGGTTCGATGCTGGCAGCGATTCCTCTCACCATTGCCACCCGAGGCTGGCGCCGACGCCCGCTGCTGCTGTCGGCCATTGGTGGGTTTGCCATTGCCAACAGCATCACTGCACTGTCGGAACTGTACTGGCTGACCCTGATTGCACGCTTGATCGCAGGCGTATTCGCCGGGCTGCTCTGGGCTTTGCTGGCGGGGTACGCGAGCCGGATGGTCGCACCCCACTTGCAAGGCCGGGCCATTACGGTGGCCATGCTCGGCGCGCCGCTTGCGCTGTCGCTGGGCATTCCCGCCGGGACGTTGCTGGGCACGGCAGCCGGCTGGCGTCTGAGCTTCGCGATCATGACCGGGCTGACCGTGCTGCTGGTGATCTGGGTGCGCTGGCAAGTGCCGGATTTCCCCGGGGAACGCGCGGGAAAACGCCTGCCACTGCGTCAGGTGTTTACCTTGCCGGGTGTGCGTTCCGTGCTGTTCGTGACCCTTTCCTACGTCGTCGCGCACAACCTTCTGTACACCTACATCGCGCCATTTCTGGAGCCATCGGGACTTGGCGCTGAAATCGACCGGGTGTTGTTAGTGTTTGGCCTGGCGTCGGTACTGAACCTGTGGATCGTCGGCAGCCTGATTGATCGCTGTCTGCGTCAGCTGGTACTGGCCAGCGCCCTGTTGTTCCTGCTGTCGGCGATCGCACTGGGGCTATGGCGCGAATCGCCGGGCGTGGTCTACACCGCTACCGCCGTCTGGGGCTTGGCATTCGGCGCGATGCCCTCGCTGTTGCAGACGGCCCTGGCGAAAACTGCCAGCGAGGCTGCCGATACCGCGCAATCGATGCTGGTGACCCTGTGGAATGTCGGCATTGCCGGCGGCGGGCTTGCGGGAGGCCTGCTACTGAACAACCCGGGCGTCGGGAGTTACCCGTGGATTGTCGCGGGTCTGTTGCTGTTGACCCTGTATACGACCGTCAATGCCCGGAGCCACGGCTTCCCGAACGCCGGATAGCGCGCATAAAAAAGCCCCGGATTTTCATCCGGGGCTCGGGCCATACGGCTCAGCCAGGCATCAGAAACGCTTGATGTCGGCTTCGGCTTCCAGCTGCTTGCGGTACGCCGCGAAGTCTTGCTGGCCCACACGCGATGCGAGGAAGCGACGGTATTGCGCTTTCTCTTCATCGGTCGGAGCCGCCGCTTCGTTCACGCCGTTCAGGCGCACGACGGTCAGGCTGCCATCCGCCAGCGTCACGCTGGTGAAGGTCGGCTTGTCCTTGGCGGCCGGTTTCGGCATGCGGAACAACGCTTGCAGCACCGCCGGATCAACGCCTTCCTGAGCGCGGTTCGCCGCTTCGGTGACTTTCCAGCTCTGACCGTCCACCGCCTTGTCCAGCGGCGTCTTGCCATCACGCAGACTGGCGATCAGTTGTTCGGCGTGGGTCTTGGCCGCCGCGCTGGCGTGCTCTTTGGTCAACTGGGTGCGAATGGCAGCAGCCACGCTTTCCAGCGGCAATTGAGCAGGCTTGAGGTGCTCCTTGGCGCGCAGCACGATCACGGTTTCCGGATCCAGCTCGATGGCGGTGCTGTTGGCCCCCTCTTCCAGCACTTCGGTGCTGAACGCGGCAGTCACTACAGCACGGTTGGCTGCAACGCCTTCGCCACCTTCACGGCCGAACGGCTTGGAGGTGTGTACGGTCAGTTTCAGGTCTTGCGCTGGCTGGGCCAGGTCGGATGCTTCGAACGAAGAGTCTTCCAGTTGCTTGGTCGCCTCGACGAAACGCTGCTCGACTTGCTGGGTTTTCAGCTCGCGGGTCAGCTTGTCTTTCAGGCTGGCCAGCGTCGGCACTTCAGGCGCCTCGACACCCAGCAGCTTGATCAGATGGAAACCGAAGTCGGTGCGAACCGGCTCGGAAACCTGATCCTTGTTCAGCGAATACAGGGCTTTCTCAAAGGCTGGATCGTAAACGCCAGGACCGGCATAACCGAGGTCACCGCCGTTGTTGGCCGAACCCGGATCCTGCGAGAACTCCTTGGCCAGCGCTTCGAATTTCTCGCCCTTGGCCAGACGCGCCTGGACTTCTTCGATCTTCGCCTTGGCCTGGGCCTCGGTGGTCTTGTCGTTGACTTCGATCAGAATGTGCGCCGCACGACGCTGTTCCGACAGGTTGGCGATCTCTTTCTGATACGCCGCCTGCAGGTCTTCGTCCTTGACGGCGACCTGATCGAAGAACGAAGACTTCTTCAATTCCAGGTAATCGATGACCACTTGATCCGGGGTCATGAACTCCTTGGCGTGCTCGTCGTAGTAAGCCTTGACCTCGTCATCGGTCAGCTTCACGGCCGAAGGGTCAGCCTTGATGTTCAGCGTGGCGAAGTCGCGGGTCTGTTTTTCCAGACGGGCGAAGGCCAGCACCTGAGCGTCGGTCACGAAACCGCTGCCCGCCACACCGGCGCGCAGTTGGCCGATCAGCATTTCCTGAGCCAGCATCTGGCGGAACTGCATGCGGCTGTAGCCCAGTTGACGGATCACCTGATCGAAACGGTCGGAGCTGAACTTGCCGTCGACCTGGAATTCAGGCGTCTGCAGGATCACTTGGTCCAGGGCCGCTTCGGAGAAAGCGAATTTCGATTGTTCTGCGCCTTGCAGCAGCAGCTTGCGATCGATCAGACCCTTGAGGGCCGATTCGCGCAGCATTTTTTCGTCCAGCAAGGAAGCGTCGAAGTCCTTGCCCAGTTGTTGCATCAGCTGACGGCGTTGCATATCCACCGCCTGGCTCAGCTCGTTCTGGCTGATTTCTTCACCGTTGACCTTGGCCGCCTCATTCTTGTGAGTCGTGGCCTGGAAAATGGCGTCGAAACCGGTCAGAGCCATCAGTGCAACGATGACTCCGATAATGGTCTTGGCAATCCAGCCTTGTGAATTGTCCCTGATATTCTGCAGCATGCGTCCCCCAGAAACGGTTGAACTTCAAAATTTGGCAACCGTGGAGCGTGGGTAGAATCCGGATAGAAGAAAGGCGCATCCGAGGATGCGCCTTCTCGTAACTGGCGGAGCGGACAGGGCTCGAACCCTCGATCCCGGTGTGACAGGCAACTGTTTCAACTACCTGCTCTACCGCTCCGCTGCCAAGTCAGGCATGACCCCGACCCGGATGGGTAAAATCCTGAATCAAACTTAGTTGACGGCTTCTTTCAGGGCTTTACCGGCTTTGAAACCTGGCTTTTTGGCTGCCGCGATTTCCAGAGTCTTGCCGGTCTGTGGGTTACGACCGATGCGAGCTGGACGATCAGTCACGGAGAAAGTACCGAAACCAACCAGAACAACGGAGTCGCCGGCCTTGAGAGCGCCAGTGACGGATTCGATTACAGCGTCCAGCGCACGGCCAGCAGCAGCTTTCGGGATATCAGCGGATGCAGCGATAGCATCAATCAGTTCCGACTTGTTCACTCTAAGTCCCCTTATATCTATTTGAGTATGATTCTAAGTTTTTTGGTGAAAGCAAAAACGAGTGCTGAATGGCCTACAGACACTTAAGAGCCGCTTTATAACAAGGGCTCTAAAAAGCTGTCAAGGAAGCCCCCCAGGCAAAAGCGTATTAATGCGTGCTAATTCTTTCCTTAGAGTCAGACTCACGTTTTTCGTCCTTGGCAACTATCTCCGGAGCCACATCCGGCAAGGGCTCCGGCGCGTATTGCAGCGCAATTTGCAGGACCTCGTCAATCCATTTAACCGGTTTGATCTGCAGATCCTGCTTGATATTGTCAGGAATCTCCTTCAGATCACGCACGTTCTCTTCCGGAATAATCACGATCTTGATTCCGCCACGGTGAGCGGCCAGCAGTTTTTCCTTCAGACCACCAATGGCGAGAACTTGACCACGCAGGGTGATCTCGCCGGTCATGGCGACATCGGCACGCACAGGAATACCGGTCAACGCCGACACCAGCGCAGTACACATGCCTACACCAGCGCTCGGGCCGTCTTTTGGCGTCGCGCCTTCCGGCATGTGAATGTGGGTGTCACGCTTCTCGTGAAAGTCCAGGGGAATGCCCAGGCTCTTGGCACGGCTACGCACCACGGTCAGGGCCGCAGTGATCGATTCGACCATTACGTCACCCAGCGAACCGGTCTTGATCAGTTGACCTTTACCCGGCACCACGGCGGCTTCGATGGTCAGCAGTTCGCCGCCCACCTGAGTCCAGGCCAGGCCGGTCACTTGACCGATCTGATCCTGTTGCTCGGCCAGACCGTAGCGGAACTTGCGAACACCGAGGAAATGCTCCAGCAGATCAGCTGTCACTTTTACCGAGAAGCGTTTTTCCAGCGCGTGCTCTTTGACCGCCTTGCGGCAGACCTTGGCAATCTGCCGCTCGAGGCCACGCACACCGGCTTCGCGGGTGTAGTAACGGATGATGTCGCGGATCGCTTCTTCGTCGAATTCCAGCTCGCCCTTCTTCAGGCCGTTGGCTGCAATCTGCTTCGGCGACAGGTACTTGACCGCAATGTTGATCTTCTCGTCTTCGGTGTAGCCCGGCAGACGGATGACTTCCATCCGGTCCAGCAGCGCCGGCGGAATGTTCATCGAGTTCGAGGTGCACAGGAACATCACATCCGAAAGGTCGTAATCGACTTCCAGATAGTGGTCGTTGAAGTTGTGGTTCTGCTCAGGATCGAGCACTTCCAGCAACGCCGACGCCGGGTCGCCACGCATGTCGCTGCCCATTTTGTCGATTTCATCAAGCAGGAACAGCGGGTTGCGCACACCCACTTTTGTCATCTTTTGAATCAATCTTCCTGGCATCGAACCGATGTAAGTCCGACGGTGACCACGGATTTCAGCTTCATCACGCACGCCACCGAGGGCCATGCGCACGAATTTGCGGTTGGTGGCATGGGCGATCGACTCGGCCAGCGAGGTTTTACCCACGCCTGGAGGACCGACCAGGCACAACACCGGGCCACGGATCTTTTTCACGCGTTTCTGCACGGCGAGGTATTCAAGGATGCGTTCCTTGACCTCTTCCAGGCCGTAGTGATCGGCGTCGAGAATGTCTTCGGCACGGGCCAGGTCCAGACGTACCTTGCTCTGAGCCTTCCACGGCACTTGAACCAGCCAGTCGATGTACGAGCGCACCACGGTGGCTTCGGCGGACATCGGCGACATTTGCTTGAGCTTGTTCAGCTCGGCAGTGGCCTTGGCCAGGGCATCTTTCGGCAGACCGGCAGCGTCGATGCGCTTTTTCAGGTCTTCGATTTCGTTGTGGCCTTCGTCGCTGTCGCCGAGTTCTTTCTGAATGGCCTTCATCTGCTCGTTCAGGTAGTACTCGCGCTGACTGCGCTCCATTTGCTTTTTGACGCGGCCACGAATGCGTTTTTCGACTTGCAGCAGGTCAATCTCGGCGTCCAGCAGGGCCAGAACGTGCTCGACCCGGGCCGACAAATCGATGATCTCGAGGATTTCCTGCTTCTGCTCGATCTTCAGCGCCATGTGCGCGGCCATGGTGTCTACCAGGCGGCCAGGCTCGTCGATGCTGTTGAGCGACGACAGGACTTCAGCCGGGACTTTCTTGCCCAGCTGCACATATTGTTCGAACTGCGACAGCAGGCTGCGCACGAACACTTCGGATTCGCGCTCGGCGGCGTCGACTTCGTCGATCAGCGACACTTCAGCACGGCAGTGGCCATCAACTTCGCTGAAGCGCTCGACAGCACCACGCTGCTCGCCCTCGACCAGAACCTTGACGGTGCCGTCCGGCAGCTTCAGCAACTGCAGAACAGTGGCGATAGTACCTACGCGATAGAGAGCTTCTTCACCGGGATCGTCGTCAGCCGGGTTTCTCTGGGCCAGCAGCAGGATCTGCTTGTCGCCCGTCATCGCAGCCTCGAGGGCTTCGATGGATTTCTCGCGCCCCACGAACAGCGGGATAACCATGTGCGGATACACAACGACATCACGCAATGGCAGGAGAGGCAATTCGATGGTGGTCTTCATGATTTCGCCTCTACGGCGGCCATACGGCCGTAATCAGATGGAATTAAACTTGAAACCAAGATGGGGGCTGACTTGAAAAAAAACAAGCGCAAAGCGGATGTAAAAAACGACATAAAAAAAAAGAGGCCCGAAGGCCCCTTCCTTGTTCCGGCAGCCCGGGCGCTTACGCGTCCGGCGCAGCCTTGGCAGCCGGCTCACTGTTTTCATAGATATACAGTGGCTTGGACTTGCCTTCGATCACACTTTCATCGATCACGACTTTGCTCACCTCGGACTGCGAGGGGATTTCATACATCGTGTCGAGCAGTACACCTTCGAGAATCGAACGCAGGCCACGGGCACCGGTTTTACGCTCCAGGGCACGCTTGGCGACCGACTTCAGCGCGTCGGAACGGAACTCCAGATCTACGCCTTCCATCTCGAACAGCTTGGCATACTGTTTGGTCAGGGCATTTTTCGGCTCGGTGAGAATCTGCATCAAAGCAGCCTCATCCAGCTCGTCCAGCGTCGCAAGAACCGGCAGACGACCGACGAACTCCGGGATCAGACCGAACTTGACCAGATCGTCAGGCTCGACTTCACGCAGGGATTCACCGACTTTCTTGCCCTCTTCCTTGCTGCGCACTTCTGCGTTGAAACCGATGCCACCCTTGGTGGAACGGTTCTGAATGACCTTCTCCAAACCGGAGAATGCGCCACCGCAGATGAACAGAATGTTACGGGTATCAACCTGAAGGAATTCCTGCTGCGGATGCTTGCGGCCACCTTGCGGCGGAACGGAAGCGACCGTGCCTTCGATCAGCTTGAGCAAGGCCTGCTGCACGCCTTCACCGGAAACGTCTCGGGTGATCGACGGGTTGTCGGACTTGCGGGAAATCTTGTCGATTTCGTCGATATAGACAATCCCCATCTGGGCTTTCTCTACATCGTAATCGCACTTCTGCAGCAGCTTCTGAATGATGTTCTCGACGTCTTCACCCACATAACCCGCCTCGGTGAGGGTGGTTGCGTCGGCGATGGTGAACGGAACGTTCAGCAAACGGGCCAGGGTTTCGGCCAGCAGGGTTTTACCAGAGCCTGTCGGGCCGATCAGCAGGATGTTGCTCTTGCCGAGTTCGACGTCGTCAGCCTTTTTGTCACGCTGGTTCAGACGCTTGTAGTGGTTGTACACCGCTACTGCCAGAACCTTCTTGGCACGTTCCTGACCAATTACATACTGATCAAGGATGCCGCTGATTTCTTTAGGCGAAGGCAATTTATGCGCGCTGCTTTCGGCCTGTGCTTCCTGCACCTCCTCGCGGATGATGTCATTGCACAGGTCGACGCACTCGTCGCAGATAAAGACCGAGGGGCCGGCAATCAATTTGCGCACTTCATGCTGGCTTTTGCCACAGAAGGAGCAATAGAGCAGCTTGCCGTTGTCCTCGCCGTTGCGGGTGTCAGTCATTCGTTCGATCCAAATCCGATAGGCTTGCAACACAAGATGAAGGCTATTGCGGGCTTTTTCAAGCCCGCCGCTGATCAGACGCGCCGACCAAGCCTATTTTGAGTTGCTTATTTTAAGCTGGGCGCTGGTTGATCACTTCGTCGATCAGACCGTATTCCTTCGCAGCTTCTGCACTCATGAAGTTGTCGCGGTTGGTGTCGCGCTCGATTTCTTCAAGCGTACGGCCGCTGTGCTTGGCCATCAGCGTGTTGAGACGCTCGCGGATGAAGAGGATTTCCTTGGCATGGATTTCGATGTCCGACGCCTGCCCCTGGAAACCGCCCAGCGGCTGGTGAATCATCACGCGCGAGTTCGGCAGGCAGAAACGCTTGCCAGGTGCACCGGCCGTCAGCAGGAACGCGCCCATGCTGCACGCCTGACCGATACAGGTAGTTGATACGTTTGGCTTGATGAACTGCATGGTGTCGTAGATCGACATGCCCGCTGTCACCGAACCGCCCGGGGAGTTGATATAAAGATGGATGTCCTTGTCCGGGTTTTCCGCTTCAAGGAACAGCAATTGCGCGCAAATCAGGTTGGCCATGTAGTCCTCTACAGGACCCACCAGAAAGATCACTCGTTCCTTAAGAAGACGCGAGTAGATGTCATAGGCGCGCTCGCCACGAGCAGATTGCTCGACAACCATCGGGACCAGGCCGCCGGCGGCCTGGATATCAGAGTTCTGCTGAATATAGGAATTACGGAACATGCTCTGCAGTCACTCCCAAATAGTCATGTCTTGAATACGCATAAGCCAGCTCGAAGGCTGGCTTATGGTGTGTGCTTCTAACGCAAAAACAATCAGTCGGCTTTTGGAGCTTCTACCGGCTTGACCGCTTCTTCGTAAGAGACCGATTTGTCGGTCACGCTAGCTTTCTGCAGAACAGTATCCACAACTTGTTCTTCCAGCACAACCGAACGAACTTCGTTCAGTTGCTGCTCGTTCTTGTAGTACCAGGACACGACCTGCTCAGGCTCTTGGTAAGCCGAAGCCATTTCCTGAATCATTTCGCGAACGCGGGCTTCGTCTGGCTTCAGGTCGAACTGCTTGACCACTTCAGCCACGATCAGACCCAGGACAACGCGACGCTTGGCTTGCTCTTCGAACAGCTCGGCCGGCAGTTGGTCAGGCTTGATGTTGCCACCGAACTGCTGAACAGCCTGCACGCGCAGACGGTCAACTTCGTTGGACAGCAGAGCCTTCGGCACTTCGATCGGGTTGGTGGCCAGCAGACCGTCCATTACCTGATTCTTGACCTTGGATTTGATCGCCTGACGCAGTTCACGCTCCATGTTCTTGCGAACTTCGGTGCGGAAACCGTCGATGCCGCTTTCCTTGATGCCGAATTGAGCGAAGAACTCTTCGTTCAGCTCAGGCAGTTTTGGCTCGGAAACGGTGTTTACAGTCACGGTGAACTCGGCGGTTTTGCCAGCCAGGTCCAGGTTCTGATAGTCCTCTGGGAAGGTCAGGTTCAGAACGCGCTCTTCGCCGGCTTTAGCGCCGACCAGGCCTTCTTCGAAGCCTGGGATCATGCGGCCGGAACCCAGCACCAGCTGAGTGCCCTTGGCGGAACCGCCAGCGAATACTTCGCCATCAACCTTGCCAACGAAATCGATATTCAGCTGGTCTTCGTTCTGGGCAGCGCGATCGGCCACTTCGAAACGGGTGTTCTGCTTGCGCAGGATGTCCAGCATCTTGTCCAGATCGGCGTCAGCCACGTCAGCGCTCAGACGCTCGACGGTGATGCCTTCGAAGCCGGCAACGGTGAACTCAGGGAACACTTCGAATACGGCTACGTATTCCAGGTCCTTGCCAGCTTCGAGCGACTTAGGCTCGATCGATGGCGAACCGGCCGGGTTCAGCTTCTGCTCAACCACAGCTTCGTAGAAGGAGGACTGGATCACGTCGCCGATCGCTTCCTGGCGCGCATCAGCACCGAAACGGCGCTTGATTTCGCTCATTGGCACTTTGCCTGGACGGAAGCCAGCAATCTTGGCCTTTTGGGCAGTCTGCTGCAGACGCTTGTTGACCTGAGTCTCGATGCGCTCAGCCGGCACGGTGATGCTCATGCGGCGCTCAAGAGCAGTAGTATTTTCAACAGAAACTTGCATGGATATTCCTCGTTGCACAGACGTTAGCCGGCCGTTTCCGACCCAAGAATCAAGGGCAAGCATTCTAGTAGGTCAAACTCAAGAAGTCACCCTACTGAAAACGGGTAAAAAAACAGCAGGCCATTTGAAGGCGGGGACAAACAGTTGCGCCTCGCCCTGTTAGCAAATAAAGCCAATTCAAGCCAGGGCTCTGCGCCAACCTCTTCTATATATAGAGGCGGTTGAATCATCTCCCTGACAGCCGACCTCGCAAGCAAGGCCGACGGGCAGCGCAGCATCATCGAGAAACATTAATACGACGAAGCGCCCTGCCCTGCGACCCGAAACCTGCAGCCGCCAAAATCCGAAACCGTAAAACAAAAAAGGCGCCAGACTGTTAAATCTGGCGCCTTTCGGAATATGGGGTGGACGATGGGGATCGAACCCACGACAACGGGAGTCACAATCCCGTGCTCTACCAACTGAGCTACGCCCACCATATTGCGTGCCAAAGAAGCTAAACAACTTCTTTGTAGAACCTCACCCGGCCAACGGCATGAATGAAGCTTTGATTGGTGCGGATGAAGAGACTCGAACTCTTACGCCTCGCGGCGCTGGAACCTAAATCCAGTGTGTCTACCAATTCCACCACATCCGCGGATGAAGCTTTTTAAAGCAAAGGCGCCAGACTGTTACATCTGGCGCCTTTCGAAATATGGGGTGGACGATGGGGATCGAACCCACGACAACGGGAGTCACAATCCCGTGCTCTACCAACTGAGCTACGCCCACCATATCGCGTTACTTGTGCCAATGCTGCCTAATGGCGCACCCGGCAGGACTCGAACCTGCGACCATCCGCTTAGAAGGCGGATGCTCTATCCAGCTGAGCTACGGGCGCCTTGTTAGCTGTACCCTTGGAGGACTACAAACTAAGTGCTTTCCAGTCTCGCAAAACGTTGATTTCGCTCGACCTTCTTAACCAGTGCTAGGCTGTGCCCGACAAGTGCGACGAATAGTATAGAGCGACCCGAGGGTCGTCAAATCCTTTTTAAAAAAAATTCATTTAATTAAAGGGCTTAGGGGAATTTGCTGACCAAGCGCCTTTGCCCTCACCGTTTGACATGCGAGAATGCGTTCTCTTTTTTTCCCCTCTCGATGGTTAATCACGCGCAATGACTGCACAACTAATCGACGGCAAATCGATCGCCGCCAGCCTGCGCCAGCAGATCGCCCAACGGGTTGCCGAACGTCGCCAGCAAGGTCTGCGCACGCCAGGCCTCGCGGTGATCCTGGTCGGCAGCGATCCTGCCTCTCAGGTTTATGTCTCGCACAAGCGTAAAGACTGTGAAGAGGTCGGCTTCCTCTCTCAAGCGTACGACCTGCCTTCCGAAACCACTCAAGAAGCGCTGACCGATCTGATCGATCGACTGAACGACGACCCGGCAATCGACGGCGTTCTGCTTCAACTTCCTCTGCCAGAGCACCTGGACGCTTCCAAACTGCTGGAACGCATCCGCCCGGACAAGGACGTCGACGGTTTCCATCCTTATAACGTAGGCCGTCTGGCCCAGCGCATTCCATTGCTGCGCCCGTGCACCCCGAAGGGCATCATGACCCTGCTGGAAAGCACGGGTGCCGATCTGTACGGGATGGACGCCGTGGTCGTCGGCGCGTCCAACATCGTCGGTCGCCCGATGGCGATGGAACTGTTGCTGGCCGGTTGCACCGTGACCGTCACCCACCGCTTCACCAAGGATCTGGCCGGCCATGTCGGTCGTGCCGACCTGGTGGTCGTGGCCGCCGGCAAGCCGGGCCTGGTCAAGGGCGAATGGATCAAGGAAGGCGCGATCGTGATCGACGTCGGCATCAACCGACAGGAAGACGGCAAACTGGTCGGTGACGTCGTGTACGAAACCGCCCTGCCCCGCGCCGGCTGGATCACTCCGGTGCCGGGTGGCGTCGGTCCGATGACCCGTGCCTGCCTGCTGGAAAACACCCTCTACGCGGCAGAAACCCTGCACGCCTGAGTCGCGTTTTCCGTACGCCGAGAACCCCGCCTTGTGCGGGGTTTTTCATGACCTCGAAAAAACCTTTACCGTTCGCCGGAAACCCCTATTTTTACAGGGCTTTTCACGACTTTTTCATGCCTTGCGGACAACCATCGACAGTTCTTCAACCATACTCCTACAATGCGTCGTTTTTACGACACAGCCCGTTACAACGAACGGCATTTCCAACCTTCATGAGTTCGCCCGCGTGAATATTCGTCTGTCCATCCTGAGCCTGGTTTTTGCATTTTCAGGCACGCTCCTCACGCCAACGGTCAACGCCGCCGAAACTACCGCTGCCCCTCGAGATGCTTCGCAACTGAAGATTGCCTCCGGCAGCGCCCTGCTGATGGATCTGCAGACCAACAAAGTCATCTATTCCAGCAACCCGGACGTGGTGGTGCCCATCGCCTCCGTGAGCAAATTGATGACCGGGTTGGTAGTGGTCGAAGCGCATCAGAACATGGACGAATGGATTGACGTCGACATCAGTCACACCCCGGAAATGAAAGGCGTGTTTTCCCGCGTCAAACTGCGAAGCGAACTGCCCCGCCGGGAGATGCTGCTGATTGCCCTGATGTCCTCGGAAAACCGCGCCGCCGCCAGCCTGGCCCACCACTATCCCGGCGGTTACGCGGCATTCATCGCAGCGATGAATGCCAAGGCCAAGGCGCTGGGCATGACCAGCACGCACTTTGTGGAACCCACCGGCCTGTCCGAGCGCAACGTCTCCACCGCCCGCGACCTGAGCAAGTTGCTGGTGGCCGCGCACAAACAACCATTGCTTATTGAGCTGACCACCACCAAGGAAAAGACCGTCTCGTTCCGCAAACCCAATTACACCCTGGGTTTCCGTAACACCGATCACCTGGTCAACAAGGCTGACTGGGATATCCGCATCACCAAGACCGGTTTCACCAACCCTGCCGGTCATTGCCTGGTGCTGGTGACCCGCATGGCCAACCGTCCGGTCGCCCTGGTGATTCTCGATGCGTTCGGCAAATACACCCATTTCGCCGATGCCAGCCGCATCCGCAGCTGGGTGGAAACCGGCAAGAGCGCCAACGTTCCAGCGGTGGCTCAGCAATACAAAGCCGACAAGAACCTCAAGAGTCGCCAGAGCGGCGTAATCGAAGCCTCCAAGTAAATCGCCCACCCATGAAAAAGCCCCGACTCATCGGGGCTTTTTCGTTTTATGCACTCAGTCGTTGGGCAACGGCATCTTGTCGTCATCGGGAATACCGTCACCGGCACTCGGGTCGCGCGCATGTTCTGGCGTTACCACCGCTGGACGCGCAAGCGGATCGCGCAGGGGGCTGTCCGGATCCAGCACCGGATCGACATCCGGCTCGGGGGTAGTGGGCACACTGTCAGGCTTGTGGTCGTCGAAACTCGAATCGGTACTCATACGCACCTCGCTTCAAGGCTTGAGATCAGCCAAGGGATCATAAGGCTTGGCCGGACGCTTGGGATCATCGCCTGGCTGCACATCCTTCGGCGCCTTTGCCGGGCCAATGGGATCGACTTGCGGATCGTCCAGATCAGGCGAGTCCGGATCGAAACCCAGGTCGTCGCCACTGCCATGTTCTGAAGAATGCGGCCCACTGGGTGAAGTTGGAATTGCCATGTTCATCTCCTGATACCAGGCCCGTAAAACACGGGACGCTACAGTTCAGAAGCGCGTCCCCCGCCAGGGTGCCCGACAAGCGACGAACGGAACCTCAATGCGCCGCCAGCGCCTTCCTCGCCTGCGCCGCTTCCCGCTCCTGCCCGGCTTGCGCCAGTGCGTCGGCAGCCTTGAGCCAGCGCTGTTGATCGACCGCCACCGGAATCTGCGTCGGCTTCTGAATCAACACCGCCCAGCCGCCGGATTTTTCCAGGGCCGACTCAAACGAGCTGAAGCTCATCAATTCACGGCGATTCATCCCGGCTCGCAGCAGCACCTTCTGCTTCAAGCGATCATAGCCGGACAGGATCGCGTAACGCGGCTCCGCCCAAAACGCCGAGCCCTCACTGAAACGCACCATCACCGGATACCCGGCCGCCACCTGAGTCAGCAGCGCCGGCAGATTGCTGTCCAGCGGATACACGACCATGCCATATTCACGCGCCAGGCTCTGCAGATTCTGTTGCAACTTGTCCTCGGCGCCCGGCAAATGCAGCGGCTTTTCCAGCAAACCCGGCGTAATCACAATGCCCTGCTGCGACAGCAGGCTGGCCAGTACCTGTGGCCCGCTTTGATAGGCCTCACCGCGATAGAACGTGCCGCTGAGCTCGACCCGCTCCGGCAGGCGCTTGACCTCCGGCGCCACACTGCCCGCACACCCCACCAATGCTGTCACGCAACCGGCCACCAGCAGCGCCGCGCGAATCCAGGAAAATAGCTGCACCATCGTCACTCTCTTGATCAGTTGCCGGTCATCGTGTTCCGGCTTGGTCGAGGATCATAGGACGGCGCAACGTTGCGGTATAGCCCAAAGCGGCAGATGCCAGAGCTGCATAGAGCGAACTGATTGATCACCACCGACCTTTGGTCAATAGCCTGAAACACACCAGCGACTAGACTGTCACTCAGAGAAGAGCCAAAGAGCGTTAGCCCGACGCAGGGCAAAGAGGAGGCACAGATGAGCCTGACCATGACCATCGTAATGCTGATTGCCGGCTGGCTGGCCGTTGCCGCCGCCATGCTGTGGGGCGTGCTGCGTATTTCCCGCCGCCATCACCACCCGGTACAACCTGCACTGACCAGAAAGATCGAGAAACACGACGCCCGCCACGCCACCGCGCACTGACGTTCTGTAACCGACACAAACAAAAAGGCCGCCTGGACTCTCGCGAGTTCAGGCGGCCTTTGGTTTTCCAGCGATTACGCTTCGGCAGTCAGTTTCTTCTGTTTGGCGCGGCGCGACATCATGTTCAGCACCTCAATAGAAGCCGAGAACGCCATGGCGGCATACACATAACCTTTCGGTACGTGGGCGCCGAAGCCTTCGGCGATCAGCGTCATGCCGATCATGATCAGGAAGCCCAGAGCCAGCATCACCACCGTCGGGTTGTCATTGATGAACTTGGCCAGCGGATCAGCTGCAAACAGCATCACCAGCACCGAGACAACCACTGCAATCACCATGATCGGCAAGTGTTCGGTCATGCCGACCGCGGTAATGATGCTGTCGATCGAGAACACCATGTCCAGCATCAGGATCTGCCCGATGGCGGCAGCGAAGCCCAGGGTCACCGTCGACGTGGCGGTCTTCGGATCTTCCGGCGCCGGATCCATGCTGTGATGGATTTCGGTCGTCGCTTTCCACACCAGGAACAGGCCACCGGCAATCAGGATCATGTCCTTCCAGGAAAACGCCTGGCCGAGGATTTCGATGACCGGCGCGGTCAACTGAACGATGAACGCGATGGTGCTCAACAAGGCCAGACGCATGATCAGCGCCATGCCGATCCCCAGACGACGGGCTTTCTGCCGGTACTGCTCGGGCAGCTTGTTGGTCAGGATCGAGATGAAGATCAGGTTATCGATACCGAGTACGATCTCCATCACCACCAATGTGGCCAAGGCAATCCAGGCGGTCGGGCTGGAAGCGAGTTCTAACAGATATTCCATGGGTCAGTCCTGACTCTGTGTAAGACGGTTTAGATTTCCTGGGAGGACGATTCGGATTTTTCTTCGTCGTCTTTCGGTTCTTTCTTGCTGATCAGATTGCCGGTGGCATCGCTGAGCGCCTGCTCGGCGGCTTTGTGCGTGTCATCGATGGCTTGCTTGGCCGCTTCAGCCGCCTGCCCCATCAGTTGCTGGGCGCTCTTTTCGGCCTGATCGCAACCGGCCAGTACCAGTAAAGACGCGATCAATAACGCCGTAGTTTTTAGTTTCATGATGCTTCCCTCGATAGAACAGACAGCGCCGTACAGACCGGCCGTCGATGGCTGGGCATTCTAGGGAGACAAACACTTCAGGAAAATTCGTATTTTTAGCGGCTATACTTCGATTTATACGAACTGTATTTGACGGACCGAACCCCATGCTCAATTACCGACAACTGCACTATTTCTGGGTGGTGGCCAAGACCGGCAGCATCGTGCGCGCCTGCGAGCAACTGAACCTGACGCCGCAGACCATCAGCGGGCAGATTTCCCTGCTCGAACAGACCTACGGCATCGAGCTGTTTCAGCGAGTCGGCCGGCAATTAGAGCTCACCGAGGCCGGGCGCCAGGCCCTGCCCTACGCCGAGCAGATGTTCCAGCTCGGCGGCGAACTGGAGTTGATGCTGCGCGCCCAGCCCAATGAACAGCAGATCCTGTTCCGGGTCGGCGTGGCGGACGTGGTGCCCAAATCCATCGTCTATCGCCTGATCGCGCCGACCATGGAATTGAGCGAGCCACTGCGTATCACCTGCCGCGAAGACAAACTCGAGCGGTTACTGGCGGACCTGGCAATCCAGCGCCTGGACCTGGTGATCTCCGACAGCCCGATGCCCTCGCACCTGGACATCAAGGGCTACAGCCAGAAACTCGGGGAATGCGGGATCAGCTTTTTCGCCACCGCAGAACTGGCGGCGCAATACGGTCAGGATTTCCCGCGCAGCCTCCACGGTGCGCCGCTGTTGATCCCCGGCGCGGAAACCGTGGTGCGCAGTCGTTTACAGCGCTGGTTCGCCGAGCAGCAGATTCAGCCGAGGATTGTCGGGGAGTTCGATGACAGTGCCCTGATGCAGGCGTTCGGCCAGTCCGGCAGCGGGATTTTCATCGGCCCGAGCGTGATTGCCGATGAGGTGAAACGCCAGTACGGCGTCGAGTTGATCGGCCAGACCGATGCGGTGAGCGAGTCGTTCTACGCGATCTCGGTGGAACGCAAGGTCAAGCACCCCGGCATCAAAGCGATTACCGAAGGTGCCCGACGCGAGCTGTTTACAGCCTTTTAAGCCGGCGCGCAGACGTCGCGCGGCTTGAGCACCATCAGCACCATGGCGAGGAAAATCGACAGCAGAATGAACCCGGCGGCGGCGAAGCCCACAAAGCCCAGACCGGCGCTGTCGATCACTCGACCGCCAATGATCGCGCCCAAACCAATCCCGAGGTTGGCCCCGGCAATGTTCAGCGACGCGGCAAAGGCTGGCGCTTCCGGTGCGGCTTTCATCAAGCGCACGTGACTGACCAGAAACAGCGCCGCCTGGGTCACGCCCCAGATGCCCATCGCCGCCGCCAGACCCAGCGACGAATTGATGTTCGGCACCAGCGCCACCATCCCCGGGATCATGAACGCGCAGAACATCACCGACGCCATCAGCGGATGACGATCCACCGCGCGACCACCCAGCGAGTTGCCGATCAGACCGACCGCGCCAAAGCCCATCAGACACCAGCCGACCACGGTGCCATTGAAGCCGGCCAGACGTTCAAGGATGTCCGCCAGATAGGTGTAGGCAGTGAACATACCGCTGAACACCAGGATCGACAGCAGCACATGACCGAGCATCAGCGGGCTGCGCAGGATCTTGAACTGCGAAGCGAAACTGACCTGATGCTGGTGCAGGCTGGTTTTCGGCAGGTAGACAAACAGCAGCAGCGCCTTGGCGAACGCGATCACCGCCAGAATGGCGAACGCGCTGCGCCAGCCGAACGCATCGGAAATCAGCGTACCAACCGGAATTCCGAACACGGTGGCGCAGACAATGCCGAAGCCGATCTTGGCGATCGCGCGACCGGCGAAGTCCGGGCCGACAATGTCCACCGCCGTTTCGCTGGCCAGCGCCCAGAACACCGGCAAACCCAGCGCCGGGATCAGCCGGGCGATGGCCATGACCCAGATGTTAGGCGCCAACGCGGCCACGGTATTGGCCAGGCCGAACATGATCAGGATGGTGATGAACAGCTTGCGGCGCTCGAAGCGGGCGAAATACGCGGTCAAGAAAGGACCGAACATCGCCACGGTGAAAGCGAATAGAGTCACCAGCAACCCGGCCTGCGGGATGGTGACAGCCAGGTCGCGAGCAATCGCCGGCAGCAGGCCGACAATGACGAACTCCGTGGTCAGCACCGTGAACCCGGCGGCAGACAACAGAAGGATGGGCAACAGCATGAGGAACTCCAGCAAAACGACGACACCAGCGTTGACCCGAGGGCCCGCTGGCAGAACTTGAAAATAAGGATGCGCAATCTTAACAGAGTGTTTCCCGAGTGACTTGCACAAACCTGTCTAACTTGTAGATGGATCCGGTGGCAGATCGTCACAGGCCTGAAGGAATCGGATGACCCTGTGATAAAGTCCGCGCCCTGCAAAAAGTACACCCTGTTCAGCCACCCGTTTAACGGCGTGGTTGGCGCGTCAGTCCTTTCGGTTCGTGTCTGTGGCCTGCCCCCGATTCAACGCCCGGATTGCGCAACCTTGCACCCTATAAAAAAACAGAGATGCCGTTCATGACCGCTTCATCCCCTTCTCTATTGCAACGCCTCAAAAGCCTCAGCCTGGTCACCCAGATCCTTATCGGCCTGATTGCCGGCATCGCCCTCGCGCTGTTCGCGCCGGAAGCGGCCAAAGGCACGGCCTTCATCGGCAAGGTGTTCGTCTCGGCCCTGAAAGCCGTGGCGCCGATCCTGGTGTTCGTACTGGTCATGGCCTCGATCGCCAACCACAAGCACGGCCAGGAAACCCACATCCGGCCGATTCTGTTCCTGTATCTGCTGGGCACCTTCGCCGCCGCCGTGGTCGCGGTGATTGCCAGCATGATGTTCCCGTCGCATCTGGTGCTGTCCACCGACAACATCGCCGTAAGCGCGCCGGGCGGCATCAGTGAAGTGCTGCAGAGCCTGTTGCTGAGCGTGGTCGACAACCCGGTGAGCGCGCTGATGAACGCCAACTTCATCGGCATTCTGGCCTGGGCCATCGGCATGGGCGTGGCGATTAGGCACGCCGGTGACACTACCCGCGAAGTGCTGGGTGATCTGTCCAACGGCGTGACAGTGATTGTCCGGGTCGTGATCCGTTTTGCGCCGCTGGGTATTTTCGGCCTGGTGGCATCGACCCTGGCCACCTCCGGATTTGGTGCATTGATCGGTTATGCGCATCTGCTGGCAGTGCTGCTCGGCTGCATGCTGTTCGTGGCGCTGGTGATGAATCCGCTGATCGTGTTCTGGAAGCTGCGTCGCAACCCTTATCCACTGACACTTCAGTGCCTGCGCGAAAGCGGCATCACCGCGTTCTTCACCCGCAGCTCGGCGGCGAACATTCCGGTCAACCTGGAATTGAGCAAGCGTCTGGGCCTGCATGAAGACACCTACTCGGTATCGATCCCGCTCGGCGCCACCATCAACATGGCGGGTGCGGCAATCACCATCACCGTGCTGACCCTCGCCGCCGTGCACACCCTGGGCATTGCGGTGGACATCCCGACCGCAATCCTGCTCAGCGTCGTCGCCGCGATCTGTGCCTGCGGCGCCTCGGGCGTGGCCGGTGGCTCGCTGCTGCTGATTCCGCTGGCCTGCAGCCTGTTTGGCATCCCGAGCGAAATCGCCATGCAGGTGGTGGCAGTCGGCTTCATCATCGGCGTGCTGCAGGATTCGGCCGAGACGGCGCTGAACTCCTCCACCGACGTGCTGTTCACCGCCGCCGCGTGCCTGGGCGAAGAGCAGAAAGCCCAGCGTCCGGCGTAAAAACCCGGCGCAACAAAAAGCCCGCCAAGGCGCAAACCTTGGCGGGCTTTTTGTTGCAGAACGTTTTAAAACGTGCCCATGTAATCGCGCTTGCCCACTTCCACACCGTTGTGACGCAGCAGGGCGTAGGTGGTGGTGACGTGGAAGAAGAACTGCGGCAAGCCGTAGCTCAACAGGTAAGCCTGGCCGCTGAAGCGCTTCTCTTTCGGGGTGCCCGGGCGAGTCACGATCTCGATGCCTTCCTTGCCATTGATCTGCTCTGGCTTGATCTCGCCGATGAAGGCCAGAACCTTGGCGATCAGCGCTTGCAGCTCGGCGAAGGTGGTTTCGGTGTCGTCATATTTCGGGATTTCGATTTCGGCCAGACGCGAGGACACGCCCTTGGCGAAGTCCACGGCGATCTGCACTTGACGCACCAGCGGAAACATGTCCGGGTACAGACGCGCTTGCAGGAAGGCGTTCGGGTCGATGTTTTTCTCGGTGGCGTGGGCTTCAGCCTTTTTCAGCACATCGCTCACGGCGTTGAGCATTTGTTGGAAAACCGGGACGGATGCGGCGTACAGGGAAATGGTCATGGCAGTCTCACGTGGTGGCTGGGTGAATCGTGGGGGCGATTATAGCCATGCTCGCATGGCGGCGCGGCTTGTCTTTTATCCAGCAAGGATTAGGCTAGGCGCCTTCGACTGCAGAGGGAACGCGCGATGACCACAGAATTTGAAACCCGCCCCGACGAACCACGGCTCAACGCCACGGAAATCCGCATTCTGGGCTCATTGATCGAGAAGCAGGCTACCAGCCCGGAAACCTACCCGTTGACCCTCAACGCACTGGTGCTGGCCTGCAACCAGAAAACCAGCCGGGAGCCAGTGATGAACCTGACTCAGGGCCAGGTCGGCCAGAGCCTGCGCGCCCTCGAAAGCCGTGGTTTCGCCAAACTGGTGATGGGCAGTCGCGCCGACCGCTGGGAGCACAAGGTCGACAAGGCGCTGGAACTGGTACCGGCGCAATTGATTCTGACCGGGTTGATGTTCTTGCGCGGCCCGCAGACCGCCAACGAACTGCTGACCCGCAGCGGTCGCATGCATGAATTCGAAGACGCCGAACAAGTGGTGCATCAGCTGGAGCGCCTGATCGCACGGGAGCTGGCGGTGTTGATTCCGCGTCAGGCCGGCCAGCGCGAAGATCGCTACACCCACGCGCTGGGCGATCCGGCGGACATCGAGGCGATTATCGCGGCGCGGCAGAACCCGAGCGATCGCGGCACGGCCAGCGGCGTGTCAGTGGAGCGTATCGAAGAGCTGGAAGCGCGGATTGCGGCACTGGAAGAGCGTCTGGCCCGCCTCGAGGAATAAGCACACCGGGGGCGGCGTTATTCGCCGTCCCAGTAATCCACCCCGTCCGACTGCCGCGCCACCGCGACGAATCCCGAGGCAATGCCTTCGGCATCGACATTGAAGTTGTCCATCACCGCGTATTTGTTCGAGTCCGGGTACTCGCAGATTTCCGGTTGCTGCTGGGTGCTGACCGCCAGATAGCGCAGTTCCGCAGCACTGGTGTTGATGATCTGATGCGCTGCTTCCGGGCCGCCCGGTGGGCAGGCGATCACGTCGCCGGCGCGGATCGGGAAACGTTCGGCACCCAGGCGCACTTCCCCTTCCCCGGCCACCACGTAGAACATTTCCTCATTGACCCGATGACTGTGAAACGGGCTGCCGCGCATGCCCGGTGGCAGCGCATACAGCCGATAACCGAGCTTCTGCGCGCCCAATTGCTGGCCGACCCGGGCCAGGCGCTGCCGATAGCGCCCGGCGGTTTCACCCTCGGGGGCCAATGATTCGGGAAGCGGTTCGAGTTCGACGTCATTCAGGTTGAGAATGGGCGGATGCATGCAAACCTCGGCTTTTGTGAAGGGCAAGTCTGTGCTTGCTGATCCGGCAGTATAGGCAACGGCAAATCCGGGCGGATTCACCGTTGTTCAGGCGCTATCAACTGCGGGCGAACGCCACCGCCGCATCGAACTGCTCGACCGTCGGCCGCACGCCGGTGTACAGCACGAACTGCTCCAGCGCCTGGATCGCGATCACTTCCAGCCCGGTGATCACTTTTTTGCCTTCGGCACGACCGCGCACGATCAGCGGGGTTTCCGAGGGGATCGCCACCACATCGAACACGGTGTCGGCAGACTTGATCACATCCACGTCAAAGGAAAGCTGCCCTGCTTCCGGGCCACCGTCCATCCCCACCGGCGTGACGTTGATCAGCATCCGCGGGCGCTCGTCACCCAGTTCTGCCTGCCAGCGATAACCCAAAGAATCCGCCAGCGCACGGCCGGCGCGCTCGTTGCGGGCGACGATCAAACCGTTTTTGTAACCGCCATCGCGCAAGGCACTCGCCACCGCCTTGGCCATACCGCCGCTGCCGCGCAGGGCGAAAGTCGTGTCCTTGGGCACCGCGTGGGTTTCCAGCAACTGGGCGATGGCAATGTAATCGGTGTTGTAGGCCTTGAGATGGCCGTTGGTGTTGACGATGGTGTTGATCGACTGAATCGCTGCCGCCGACGCATCCAGCTCATCGACCAGCGCAATGCTGGCTTCCTTGAACGGCATCGACACGCCGCAACCGCGAATCCCCAGTGCGCGGATCCCGCCGACCGCACCGGGCAGGTCCTGGCTGCTGAATGCCTTGTAGTAGAAATTCAGGCCCAGTTGTTCATACAAATGGTTATGAAAACGCAGACCGAAATTCCCGGGACGCCCAGACAGGGACATGCACAATTGGGTGTCTTTGTTGGGGTTCATCTGCATGGGAGGCTCCTTCGAATGCACTTTCGGATGGACGGGATTAGCCAGGCCATCGGGTTCTGAACGATCATAAGGCGGTCTGTTCCGGGCATCACAGCCGATGGCAGAAGTCCGGTAAACAAACCGGTACAGACCTTACACAAAATTTACCCAGCGGCCGTGCTGTTTTTCAAAATGTTGCTGTCTTAGAAGTATCCCCGCGCCATTCCGGGCCTGTTGCAGGTCCGGACGCCGGGTCGAAGAACCGAGGAATTATCATGATTCGTAAACTCCCCATCGTGGCCTTGTTGATTGGTGCATTCGCGATCACGGGTCAGGCAGAAGCCCACGGCGGTGGCTGGCAGGGCCCGGCGGTATTTGGTGCGATCGTCGGCTCGGCCATCATCGGCTCGGCGCTCATCAACCAGGATCGGCCGGTGTACGTCCAACAGCCTGTTTACGCTCAACCGGCTCCGGTCTATGTGCAGCAACCGCCGCCACCGGTCTACTATCAGCCGGCCCCGGTCTATGTGCAGCAACCGGTCTACGTCCAACCGGCCCCGGTGTATTACGGCCCGCCGCGCGGTTATTACGGTCGGCCACACTACTACGGTGGCCCGCGCTGGTAACCGGTACACGAAGCCCCGCTTGATAGCGGGGCTTTTTCTTGCGCGCATATTACTGCCGGCGGAAAAGCCAACCGTCCGTCGGCCAAGGTCTGAAAAAATCTCGCCAAGGTCGCTGTGGGGACAGTTTGAACCGTTAAAGTCGGCATGATGGACTCGACCGTCGGGGGCAAAACACAAACGGTCATCTATTTGTCATGACGGAACCGCACTCTGAATCCGTCCGCATACAACAGGTTGATAACAACAAGGACGACTTGAATGCCAACACAGAATCCGCACCGCATCGTCGGCTTATGCACCTCGAGCAAGGTCTACAACGCCCTGACCGAACTCAAGCACCTGGAAGGCCACCGCACCGCGAAATTTCTCTCGCTGCTGGCGGAAAACCTGGTGCGCAAGGGTTTTCTCAACGAACACGAAATCGTGCACATGCTCGATCAAGTGGTGGATTGAGCCAGTCCTCACTGGCGTCAATGACCACTATCGAAAGCGTTGATTGTCCCTGAAACGGCCAATTGCCTAAGGTAGCCCCATCGATTGATGGAGGTACTTTTCATGGCTCAGGTTCAAATCATGTCCGTTATCGGCAGCGCCGTACCCGCCTCGCTCAGAGAACTGGGCCTGCTCGCCTGCTGGTATCTGGTGCGCGACGGCGAGCCGGTCAGCGGCCCGCTCACATCCCTGCCAGCGGCGCAGGCGCTGTCGCAGCAACTGCTCAACGGCCCGTTCAAGGCTTAAGGCAGCTGCACTTTCGGCTTGCTTTCGATGAACAGCGCCCAACTCGACATGAACAGCGCCGCGATCAGCGGCCCGATCACGAAACCGTTGAGGCCGAACACCGCCAGCCCGCCCAGGGTCGAGATCAGGATCATGTAGTCCGGCATCCGGGTGTCTTTGCCCACCAGGATCGGGCGCAGCAGGTTGTCCACCAGACCGATGACGAATACCCCGAACAATCCCAGCACCACGCCCTGCCAGATCATCCCGCTGAGCAGGAAGTAAATGGCGACCGGCACCCAGACAATCCCGGCGCCCACCGCCGGTAGCAACGACAGAAACGCCATCAGAACCGCCCAGAGCAACGCGCTGGGAATGTCGAGAAACCAGAAAATCGCCCCGCCCAGCGCACCTTGAGTGATCGCCACCAGCAGATTGCCCTTCACCGTGGCGCGTACCACGCGATTGAATTTCAACTGCAAGCGACGCTTGTGATGCTCCTCCAGCGGTATCGCTGTGCGCACCTTGCGCGCCAGTTCGGCGCCGTCGCGCAGGAAGAAAAACAACAGGTACAACATGATGAAAAAACTCACCACGAATTCGAACGTGCCCTGGCCGAAACTGAACGCCTGGCTTGCCAGCACCTGACTGCCCTGCATGGCGGCCTTGACGATCTTCTCGCGCAAGGCATTGAGCTCGCCCATGCCGAAGCGGTCGAGCAGGTGCTGAAAGTAAGGCGGCAGGCTGTGCTTGAACTGCGCCAGATAGGCGCCGATATCGAGCTTGCCGCTTTCGATATTGTCGTAGAGCGTCGCCCCTTCCTGCACCAGCAGCACACTGAGGACGATCACCGGCAAGATCGCGATCACCAGGCAGATGCTCAAGGTACAAAGGGATGTGAGATTGCGTTGCCAGCCGAATTTCAGTTGCAACTGGCGCTGCATCGGTGCGAACAGGATGCCGAGGATCACCGCCCAGAAAACCGCGCCGTAGAACGGCAGCAGGATCCAGATAAAGGCGACCGTCACCAGAAACAACAGCACGGTGAGGGATTTGAATTGCAGACTCTTTTGGTTCATGTCCGGTCCAGGTCAGTCAGGCGCCACCCGCGCCCGTCCCGTTTAGTCAGCCAGCGTCAGCGCGAGTGCCCTGTTTCTTCATGGAGCATAGATCCAGATCAATAAACCCTCGGCGCAACTGCTCTACCCTGCCGCGCTTTTGCGACCGACGCCGCCATGACGACCTCCTTCACCCCCGAACTGCTCGCCCCCGCCGGCACCCTGAAAAACATGCGCTACGCCTTCGCCTACGGGGCCGATGCGGTGTATGCCGGCCAGCCGCGCTACAGCCTGCGGGTGCGCAACAACGAGTTCGATCACGCCAACCTGGCGCTCGGCATTCGTGAAGCCCAGGCCCAGGGCAAGCGCTTCTACGTGGTGGTCAACATCGCGCCGCACAACGCCAAGCTGAAAACCTTCCTCAAGGATCTGGCGCCGGTGATCGAGATGGCGCCGGACGCGCTGATCATGTCCGACCCGGGCCTGATCATGCTCGTACGCCGGCACTTTCCACAGATGCCGATCCACCTCTCGGTGCAGGCCAACACGGTGAACTGGGCGAGCGTCGAGTTCTGGCAGCAACAGGGGCTGAGCCGGATCATCCTGTCCCGTGAACTGTCGCTGGAAGAGATCGGCGAAATCCGCGAGCAAGTGCCGGGCATGGAACTGGAAGTGTTCGTCCACGGCGCGCTGTGCATGGCCTACTCCGGCCGCTGCCTGCTCTCGGGTTACATGAACAAGCGCGACGCCAATCAGGGCACCTGCACCAATGCCTGCCGCTGGAAATACTCGGCGCAGGAAGCCAGCGAAAACCATCTCGGCGAAATCGTGCAGACCTTCGAACCGCAACCGACCCTCGGCCTCGGCGCCCCCACCGATCAGGTGTTCCTGTTGCAGGAAGCCAACCGTCCCGGCGAGCTGATGCCGGCATTCGAAGACGAGCACGGCACCTACATCATGAACGCCAAGGACCTGCGCGCGGTGCAGCACGTCGAGCGCCTGACCCGCATGGGCGTGCACTCACTGAAGATCGAAGGCCGGACCAAATCGCACTTCTATTGCGCGCGTACCACCCAGGTCTATCGCCGGGCCATCGACGATGCGGTGGCCGGTCGCGAATTCGACCGCAGCCTGATGACCGATCTGGAATCCCTGGCCCAGCGCGGCTACACCGAAGGTTTCCTGCGTCGGCACGTCCATGACGAATACCAGAACTATCAGAACGGCAGCTCGGTTTCGGAGCGTCAGCAGTTTGTGGGCGAACTGACCGGCGAGCGGCGGGATCGTCTGGCCGAGGTCAAGGTGAAGAACCGCTTTGCCGTGGGCGATCATCTGGAACTGATGACGCCCAAGGGCAATTTCCATTTTGATCTGCATGAACTGCAGAACCTTAAAGGCGAAGCCATCGACGTGGCGCCGGGGGATGGGCACACGGTGTATCTGCCGATTCCGGATGCGGTGGATTTGCGGTTCGGGTTATTGATGCGCGATGTGGATAAGGACTGAGAAAGCTCCGCTTTATTCCTTTGGTTTACCCCTGAGCCGAAAACCGGTCGCGACTATTGCTCAGGTGCAGCCACATCGCCGCACGCGCCGCTTCCGAATCCTGGCGTTTGATTGCGTTGAAAATCGCCTCATGTTCCAGGTTCGCCAGTTGCCCGAGCTTGCTCAAATCCACCGCCCCGCGCTCGGCCGCGTTGACCCGAGTGCGCGGAATCATTGCGCTGCCCAAGTGCTGCATAATTTCGGTGAAGCAGACATTGCCGGTGGCTTCGGCAATCAGCAGGTGAAAGCGCCGGTCGGCTTCAACGCAGCTGTCGTTGTTGGCCAATAGACGCTGATAGTCATCGAGTGCCTGACGCATCTGCCCCACTTGCTGCTCGGTGCGGCGCTGCGCGGCCAGCGCCGCCGCTTGCGTCTCCAGTCCCATGCGCAATTCGAGAATGCTGCGCACCCCCAGCGCGGTGTCGACATTCAGCCGCAATCCCTGCTCCGGTGCGCGCTCGATCACGAACGTGCCGATGCCGTGACGCGTCTCCACCAGCCCCGACGCCTGCAACTTGGAAATCGCCTCGCGCACGACGGTGCGACTGACGCCGTGTTCCTGAACGATCGAGTTTTCCGACGGCAGCTTGTCACCGGGCAGCATCTGACCGAGCAAGATGCTCTGGGTCAGTTTCTCCACCAGGTCATGGGCCAGGTTGTGCGCGCGTTTACGGGAGGGGGCGTCGAGGTCTTCTTGCATGGTCGGTTCCGGTGATCGGGGCCAGCCGATCGTAGCACTGGAGGCGATGACTTGTATGAGCTCCTATGAATTCCGAAGCTCAACTTGTATGACAACACTCATTTTCAGCTAGAAAACCTTTCACAACTGTGGGCGATCACCCCACGATCACTGACAAAGAATTCTGCACGGCGCCTAACCAAGCCTTTCTAAAATCCAATAAATACGGTACCTGAAATCTGAAAAAGCATAAAAACCACTCCCCGTAGACAAATTTGATTGAGCACTCCCGCTTGTAGGACAAAAAAATCTAGTTGTATGATGTCTATCAACACGCAACACCCAGATTCACCCCGCATAAAAATAACGAGTGGGAGAAAACCAAGTGAAATCATCCATTGCCGGGATGAACGAGGGCGCCGATTCCGTGCTGTCCTCCGCCATTGCCAAAGTCAAACGCCACGTCCTGCCGCTGTTCGTCATCATGTTCATCGTCAATTACATTGACCGGGTGAACATCGGTTTCGTCCGCACCCACATGGAACACGACCTCGGCATCGGTGCCGCGGCCTACGGTTTCGGTGCCGGGCTGTTCTTCATCGGTTACGCGCTGTTCGAAGTCCCCTCCAACATGCTGCTGCAAAAGGTCGGCGCGCGAATCTGGCTGACCCGCATCATGCTCACCTGGGGCCTGGTCGCCGCCGGCATGGCGTTCATCCAGAACGAAACCCACTTCTACATCCTGCGTTTTCTGCTCGGCGTGGCCGAGGCCGGGTTCTTTCCCGGGGTGATCTACTACTTCACCCGCTGGTTGCCGGGGGCCGAACGCGGCAAGGCGATTGCGATTTTCTTGAGCGGTTCGGCCGTGGCCTCGCTGATTTCCGGCCCGTTGTCTGGTCTGTTGCTGCAGATCGAAGGTCTCGGCATGCACGGCTGGCAGTGGATGTATTTCATTGAAGGGATGTTCTCGGTCGGCCTGTGCGTATTCGTCTGGTTCTGGCTCGACGCCAAACCTCACGATGCGAAATGGCTGACCCGCGCCGAGCAGGATGCACTGGTCAAAGCCATCGACGATGAGCAGAAGGCCCGCGAAGCTGCGACCCCGATCCGGCCGTCGCTGGGCAAACTGCTCAAGGATCGCCAGATCATCCTGTTCTGCCTGATCTACTTCTTCATTCAATTGACGATCTACGCTGCGACGTTCTGGCTGCCGAGCATCATCAAGAAGATGGGCGAAATGAGTGACTTCCAGGTCGGCCTGTTCAACTCGATTCCGTGGCTGCTGTCGATCATCGGCATGTACGCGTTCGCCTCGTTCTCGGCGAAGTGGAAACACCAGCAGGCGTGGGTCGCCACTGCATTGCTGATCGCCGCTGCGGGGATGTTCATGTCCACCACCGGCGGGCCGATCTTTGCCTTCGTCGCGATCTGCTTTGCCGCACTGGGTTTCAAATCCGCATCCTCGCTGTTCTGGCCGATCCCGCAGGCCTATCTCGATGCACGGATCGCCGCTGCCGTCATCGCGTTGATCAACTCGGTGGGCAACCTCGGCGGTTTCGTCGCTCCGACCACATTCGGCTTGCTGGAACAACACACCGGTTCGATCCAGGGCGGCCTCTATGGCCTGGCCGCGACCTCGATCATTGCCGCGATCATCGTGTTCGCCGCCCGCATGACACCCAAATCCGCCCCTGACGTCGCCGTGGCCGATGCCGCGCCGAAACACGCTTGAAAGGACAATCCCAAATGACCGCACACGACATCGCCAAAGCCCCGATCATCACCGAGATGCAAGTCATCCCGGTCGCCGGCCACGACGGCATGCTGCTCAACCTGAGCGGCGCCCACGGGCCGTTTTTCACCCGCAACATCGTCATCCTCAAGGACAACGCCGGCCACACCGGGGTCGGTGAAGTGCCCGGCGGCGAACGTATCCGTCAGACCCTAGAAGACGCCCGCAGCCTAGTGGTCGGCAGCCCGATCGGCACCTACCAGAAGATCCTCAACCAGGTACGCCAGACTTTCGCCGACCGCGACGCCGGAGGCCGTGGCCTGCAAACCTTCGACCTGCGCATCACCATTCACGCGGTCACCGGCCTGGAAGCCGCCCTGCTCGACCTGCTCGGCCAGCACCTCGACGTGCCGGTGGCCGCATTGCTCGGCGAAGGTCAGCAACGCGATGAAGTGAAGATGCTCGGTTATCTGTTCTACGTGGGCGATCGCCGGGAGACCGACCTCGCATACCGCAGCGAACCGGATGCCGACAACGACTGGTTCCGCGTGCGTCACGAGAAAGCCATGACCGCCGACGCCGTGGTCCGTCTGGCCGAGGCTGCGCACGCGCGTTATGGGTTCAAGGACTTCAAGCTCAAGGGCGGCGTACTTAGCGGCGATGCGGAAATCGAAGCAGTGACCGCACTGGCCGAACGCTTCCCCGACGCCCGCATCACCCTTGATCCGAACGGCGCGTGGTCACTGAAAGAAGCGATCCGTCTGTGCCGCGATCAGCATCATGTACTCGCTTACGCCGAAGACCCGTGCGGTGCAGAAAACGGTTATTCGGGACGTGAAGTGATGGCCGAGTTCCGTCGCGCCACCGGGCTGAAAACCGCCACCAACATGATCGCCACCGACTGGCGCGAAATGGGTCACGCAATCCAGTTGCAGTCGGTGGACATCCCGCTCGCCGACCCGCATTTCTGGACCATGCAGGGTTCGGTGCGCGTGGCGCAGATGTGCCACGAATGGGGCCTGACCTGGGGCTCGCACTCCAACAACCACTTCGACATTTCCCTGGCGATGTTCACCCACGTCGCGGCCGCCGCGCCGGGCGACATCACCGCCATCGACACCCACTGGATCTGGCAGGACGGCCAGCGCCTGACCAAGGCACCGCTGCAAATCGTCAACGGTTGTGTGCAGATGCCGAAGAAGCCGGGGCTGGGCGTGGAACTGGACATGGATCAGGTGGCCAAGGCCCACGAACTCTATAAAGGCATGGGGCTCGGCGCGCGGGATGACAGTGTGGCGATGCAGTTTCTGATTCCGGGCTGGACGTTCGATAACAAGAAGCCATGTCTGGTGCGCTAGGCCTGCGCAACCTCCAGCAACCAGTGCCTGAACGCCGCCATCGCCGACGTCTCCGGCCGTGACTGCAAGCGCGTCAGCCAATAGCTGCCGGTGGTGATTTCAATGGCAAAGGGTTGGCGGATCAGATCCGCCGCCAGTTGCCGGGCAAACATCAACGGCGGCGCCAGTGCCACCCCGCCGCCCTGCAACGCCGCCTCCATCATCGCCAGCGACGAGTCGAACACGATGCTCTGGGGCGGCGCGGCATGGGTCGCAAGACCGGCCGCATGAAACCACTCCGGCCACTCATCGGTGCGATAGGAACGCAGCAAACGCTGCTGCAAAAGATCCCCCGGCGTGTGCAGTTGCCGGGCGATTTCCGGCACGCAAAGCACCGACAACGGCGCCTCCAGCAAACGGGTCGCCTCGATACCGTGCCACGCCCCGGCGCCAAACCGGATCGCGTAATCCAGCCCTTCGGCGGCCACGTCCACCCGATTGTTGTTGGTCGACAGCCGCAAATCTATGAGCGGATGTTTCGCCTGAAAATCCGCCAGCCTCGGCAACAACCAGCCCACCGCGAAAGTGCCCACCGCGCCGACCGTGAGCATTTCCCGATATTGCCCGCCCGCCAGACGCTCGAGCATCTGCGCGATATGATCGAATGACGTGGTCAGCACCGGCAGCAGGGTTTCGCCTTCGCCGGTCAGCATCAACCCACGGGGCAGGCGTTTGAACAGGATCACGCCGAGTTGCGCTTCCAGACTTTTGACCTGATGGCTGACGGCCGCCTGGGTCACGCACAACTCCACGGCGGCGCGAGTAAAGCTCAAATGACGCGCAGAGGCTTCGAAGGCACGTAACGCATTCAAGGGCAATTGAGGTCGAATCATGCCAAGTCCCAAATTTTTCTAATGGCTCGTCCGAATTTTCATCGTTTGTCGAAAGACAGCGGACTGCCTAGATTTGGCGGCGCCGATCAGCAGCCCAATGAAAAAACGCTCGCAGTGTAGCGGGATAACACCATCAACACTCATGGAGAGTGGTTCAAACATGTCTTCGACCAACCTGAGAAAACTCAAGTCCTACAGCGCTTTCGGACTTTTCTTCAGCGCCGCCACCTGTCTGGCAGCCCCACAAACCGACGATCAGTTACAGGCGCTGGTCAAGGCCACCGTGACCCCGGTCATGCAGCAACAGGACATCGCGGGACTGGCCGTAGCCGTGACCGTCAATGGCAAGGCGCATTACTTTAACTACGGTGTCGCCGACAAAAGCACCGGGCAGGCAGTGAGTGAAAACACCCTGTTCGAAATCGGCTCGGTAAGCAAAACCTTCACCGCGATCCTCGCCGCCTACGCCCAGGCCAGCGGCAAACTGCAACTCTCCGACAAGGCCAGCCAGCACTGGCCCGAACTGAAAGGCAGCGCCTTCGACCACATCAGCCTGCTGCAACTGGGCACGTACAGCGCCGGGGGGCTGCCGCTGCAATTCCCGGATGCTGCGGATTCTGCCGACAAGATGCTAGGCTATTACCAACAGTGGAAACCGACGTATCCGGCCGGCAGCCATCGCCTGTATTCCAACCCGAGCATCGGCCTGTTCGGTTATCTGGCGGCGAAAAGCCTCGGCCAGCCGTTCAATCAGGCCATGACCGAAACCCTGCTGCCGAAACTCGGGCTCAAGCACACCTTCCTGTCGGTGCCCGCGTCTGAACAAAAGCTCTACGCCCAAGGCTATGACAAGAACAACAAACCGATTCGAGTCAGCCCCGGCGCCCTCGATTCCGAAGCCTACGGCGTGAAAACCAGCGCCGCCGACCTGCTGCAATACGTCCAGGCCAACCTCGACACCGCCAAACTCGAAACGCCTCTGCAAAAAGCCATCGCCCTCACCCACACCGGATACTACACCGTCGGCGACATGACCCAGGGGCTGGGCTGGGAACGCTACGCCTACCCGATCAGCCTCGACCGCCTGCTGGACGGCAACTCGACGCCAATGGCCATGGATGCGCACAAGGTCAAATGGCTGAATCCGCCACAGCCTGAACCGGCGAACGTGCTGCTGAACAAGACCGGTTCCACCGGGGGTTACGGCGCCTACGTCGCATTCGTGCCGTCGAAGAAAGTCGGGATCGTGATTCTGGCGAACCGCAATTACCCGAATGGAGAGCGGGTGAAGATTGCGCACAAGATTCTGGGTGAATTGACCCGGTAACCACGCCATAAAAAACGGGCGACCTGAGAAGGTCGCCCGTTTTTCTTTTCTGATCACCCCTGAATCAGAACATCAATCATCCGGCATTTCCGGCGGCTTGGCCGGTTTCGTCGGCTTTACCGGCTTAGTCCCTTTCGCACCCTTGGCCGGTGCCGGTTCTGCAGCAGCCGGGGCCGTGACCACGGTGGAAGTGGTTTCTTTCTCGGCGGCAGGCAACGCATCAATCGTGTCGAAGATTTTCTTCAGATCGACCGCCGCCGCTTCATCCCCCGAAGCCGTCAGTTTGGTCTCGCCATCCTTGCCCACCAGGAAGACTTTCGGATACGCCCCGGCGCCCAGCTTCAGCGAGCGCAGCAGCGCCATGGTTTGCTGCTGCTCGAGGCTTTTGCCATCGACCTGACCGCTCATGCTCAGGATGGTGTAAACCTTGATCTTGCGGTCGGCGATGCCTTGTTTGTTGGCCGGGTCGTCCAGCGCTTTTTTCAGGCTGACCCAATAAGAATCGACCGTACTGGAAGCGATCACGATCACCGGGCGGTTGATGCCCTTGTCGACGTCCAGAGGGGAATCGCCGTCGGCGGCGAACAGGGGGCCGGCAATCGCCAGCAAGAGTGTCAGGGTCAGTGACCTGATGAGCATGCGCATCTCCTTTTGATATCCACGCTCTAATGATTGCGCATCGCGGCGATTGTTCCGGGGGCTGCCCGGCAAAAGTGTTTCGCCTTGCCCAAAGCTTAGGTCAGCACCGATTTTGCGCAACCGGTCGGGCGCGATCATGTCGCGCATTTGATTACCTTTTATGACCGCATTAGGGTGGCTGTTCAACCTGTGAAATGGAGTTCAACGCGCATGCACATCGACTACCTCTGCCATCACCCGCAACTGATCGAGGAACTGGCTGAACTCAACTTCAAGGAATGGGGCCAATACAAACCCGAAGACACCCTCGCCAGCCGCACCGAACGTATGCGCGCCGCCTGCGGCAAAGGTGCGATTCCCAGCGTGGTGGTGGCGATCGAAGACGGAAAACTGCTCGGCGGTGCGCTGCTGATCGACAGCGATATGGATGCCCGTCCGCAATTGACGCCGTGGCTGGCCGGGGTCTACGTGAAGGCCGAACAGCGTGGTCGCGGCATCGCCTCGCAACTGGTCAACCGCATCGTCGAGGAAGCTGCCGCACTGGGCGTGCCGCAGTTGTACCTGTACACCGATGCCGCGCAGTCGCTGTATGCGCGGCTGGGTTGGGAGGTGCTGGAAGAAACGGAGTACGACGGATTGCCGGTGACGGTGATGAAACGGGCGCTTGATCAGAACGCCAGCTTGTAACCGATCAACACCAGCATCGTCGCCAGGCACGGGCGCAGCAGTTCATCGGAGACGCGGCCGGTCAGGTGGCTGCCGAGCCAGATGCCCGGCAGCGAGCCGACCAACAGAAAGCCCAGCACGCCCCAATCCATGTTGCCCATGCTCGCGTGGCCGAGGCCGGCGACCAGGGTCAGCGGTACGGCGTGGGCGATTTCGGTGCCGACCAGGCGGCGGGTCGGCAGCAGCGGATAGAGGATGAACAGTGCGACGGTGCCGAGGGCGCCGGCGCCGATGGAGGTCAGGGCGACCATGGTGCCGAGGATCAGACCGGTGATCACGGTCATGACATTCAGGCGCGCACCGCTGGGGTTGTAGTTGCCGCCGGCGCGTTTATGGGCGAATTCCAGCAGGCGCTTCTTGAACAGAATCGCCAGCGCCGTGGCGAACAGCACGAAGCCCAGCGCTTGCTTGATGATGGCGTTCATCGCGTCCGGGGCGGTGTGCAAGGTGCTGAGGAACCACAAGGTCATCGCCACCGCCGGAACACTGCCCAGGGTCAGCCAGCCGGTGATGGCCCAGTCGATGTTCTTGTTCTTCCTGTGCACCAGCACGCCACTGGATTTGGTGATGGCCGCGTACAGCAGATCCGTGCCCACCGCCGTGGCCGGATTGATGCCGAACCACAGCAGGATCGGCGTCATCAACGAACCGCCGCCGACACCGGTCATGCCGACGATGAACCCCACCACCAGCCCGGCAATCACCAGGCCGAAATTTGCCAATTCCATTAAGACGTCCAGACAAACCACAGGAAAAATCCGGCCCGCAGCATAACCAGTTTTCTTATAACGCCCTATATCGATCGGATCTATCGTTATGCCATTTCACTGCACGGGCAAAAAATTCAAAAACAGCAGGCTCTGGGCGTAATTCAGTCCGATGCGCCGGTAGCGCTCGTCGAGCATCTGGGTCAGCAGATCCAGACGCGCCACGACTTTGCCGAACTCCGTGGCGAAACTCAGGTTGCTGCCCTCCTCGGAAATCTCATTGGAAAACAGCAGCGGCTGGCCATCCTTGTTCTGCCGCTGGGCGAGGATCCAAGTGGCTTTCTCGATGTTGCGCGCGGCGTTGTTGACGAAGGTCGGGTTGATCGCATCGGTCATGTAGAACTCGGTGCGGTTGCCGTGGGCGGTGACCAGCATGCTGCCGATCGCATAGATGAACGCGCCGACCCGGTCGCCGAGGAATTCCGGGCTCATGGCATAGCTCAGCGCTGCCAGATCCTTTTTGCCGCCGAGGGTCGGCAAGGGTTGCTGTTGCTCGATGGCCAGTCGCACCTGCTTGACCGCCGTGCGAATGTCGAGAAAACCGGATTTGCGCAGTTCTTCCGGGTTACGCAAATACAACTTGCCCATCAAGCGATAGAGGCTGTCGAGGTTGTCGCGCATCGCCAGCGTAGCCATGCGGTCGACGCTGGTCTGGAGAAATTCCTGAGGCCTGCCCTCGCGCATCTGGCTGATGAAATTGTTGCCGTCCTGATGGCTGCAACCGCCGAACAGCAGCGTCGACAGGCAGGCCAGCAGCAGGCACGGGCGATGAATGAATGCAGCGATTGGGTGCAAAACTCTCGGCATGAATTCTTTGACGGACACGTTCCTGTGCAGCGGAAGTCACCGCAACCTGGCCATGGATAGAGCCGGGGATTTCGCAAAAGTGCGGTGCCAGGGTGGATTCCCGACCTTCGGTGCTGGTTGCCTTTTTCATTTAGTCGGACTTTATTTTTGCAATAAATGCTAAATCCGCTATAAACCTTCATTAACACCATAATTAGCATGACTATTTATCGATTTTCAAAACAACAACAAAAAGGAAGGTCAACCCATGCTTCAATCCCGACACTCACTCTGCGGCCTCGGACTGTCCCTGATGATCGCCACCCTCTCCGCCCAGGCCGCCGGCCTGACCAGCGAACACAAAGCCTTCGGCAAAACCAATGACGGCACGCCCGTCGAGCAATACATCCTGCGCAACAGCCACGGCATGCAGGCCACGGTCATCACCTACGGCGCGACCTTGCAGGCGCTGCAGGTGCCGGACAAACACGGCAAGCTCGACGACATCGTCCTCGGCTTCGACGATGTGCAGGGTTACCAGAAAGGCACCGCGTACTTCGGCGCAACCATCGGCCGCTTCGGCAATCGCCTGGCCGACGGCGCTTTCGAACTCGACGGCAAGCGCTACCAAGTGCCGCAGAACGACAAGACCAACGCCTTGCACGGCGGCACTCAGGGCTTCGACAAAAAGGTCTGGAAGGCGAAAGAAACCAAGGACAAGGATTCGGTCGGCGTGACCCTGACCTACCTGTCGACAGACGGCGAAATGGGCTTCCCCGGCAACCTCACCACCGAAGTGACCTACCGCCTCACCGACAGCAACGAACTGCGCATCGACTACAAGGCCAGCACCGACAAACCGACGGTACTCAACCTGACCAACCACAGCTACTTCAACCTTGCCGGCGCCGGCAATGGCGACATCCTCAAGCAAGTCGCCACCCTGCACGCCAGCCATTACACCCCGGTCACCGCCAAGCTGATCCCGACCGGCGAACTGGCGCCCGTGGCCGGCACACCGATGGACTTCACCAAACCGACCGCCATCGGCCAGCACATCAAGGCCGACCATCCGCAGTTGAAATTCGCTGAGGAGAAACAAGGCGGCTTCGATTTCAACTGGGCGCTGGACACCAAGGGTGACGTCAGCAAACTCGCCGCCGAAGTCAGCGACCCGCAATCCGGTCGCCACTTGCAGCTGTACACCAACGAACCGGGCGTGCAGTTCTACACCAGCAACTTCCTCGACGGCACGGTCAAGGGCAAGGGTGGCAAGGTCTATCCGCACTGGGGCGCGTTCACTCTGGAAACCCAGCATTATCCGGACTCGCCGAACCAGCCGAACTTCCCGAGTACCCGACTGGATCCGGGACAGACCTACACGCAGAGCGTGGTGTTGAAGTTCTCCGCGAAGTAAAAGCAAAAGATCGCAGCCTGCGGCACCGCCTACAGGGGAAAATTAATCCTGATGTAGGGCTGCTGCAGGCTGCGATCTTTTTGCTTTTTGAATCCCTGGACTAGCGGCTGCCCACTCTGGATATCGACCGGGGCAAACAGGGGTAAAAGAAACTCAGAAACTCAGCTGATTACGGCGCCTTTCGGGCCACTGGCAATCAGCGCTGCACCACAGGCGGTTTTCATACCGTCCAGTGCGATGGGTGTGCCGTCCACGGTGTAAGTGCTGCTGCCCTCGGCAATCGGGAAAACCCCTTTGCACAATGGGCAACTGACCTTGTGACCGACTCCGGCAATCGGTTTGCCATTGAGATCTGTCCGGGAGAATGCTTCGAGGACCTTGCCACCGTGAGTCGTGGAGTCGCCGAGGCGGATTGCGTCTTTCATGTTGTCACTCCTTTGACCAAGGCCTGTTTATTCGCACTAATGCACGATGCAGACATTCAAGCGTTCTTCAAACATTGCCCTTGATGCGAAATGCATCCTTAAGCGGCACCTCATCATCACCTTCCTCAAGACATCTATAGTCGCTGTCACCCAACGCCGAGAGCAAGGTTTGGTATAGGTTCAATGACTTGAAATTGACCTGAAGCCACAAAACGCTCCCACTTTCATAGATCAATCGAGCGTCATAATCGGCGCTACTGTTGAGCGACTGATCTTTCAGGTAGAAGTCGCCAAGTTGTTGTGCGCGAACACATGCATCGCTGCCCTTTATTTTCTTCATTACTTTGCTGGTAGAGGTTGTGTCGCCGAACACCAGCTTGTATTCATGACTCATGATCCGATACTTAAACAGGCTTCACAAAGCTGTTATTCAACGCGATGAAGTCCACATTCGCGTCATAGTCGAAGTCTTCAACTATATCTTGAAGGTGCATATGCTCAAGACCATTCGTTGACATCTCATACGATGCATTAATAAGAAAAAACACCAAGCTCTCTAATCGTTTGTGGATCAGCAAGAATCGAAACCTCATCCAGCTGAATACTCGCATCACTACCGACAGCGGTCCCGTGCACAGTGAACTCAGTCAGCCTTTTCATAGATTGAGACCTTTATCCCGAAAGCTTTAAAAATTACAACCTTTAAAGGTGACAAATTTATAAAAAGCAAAAGTCATGCTATAACTCTTTTAGTTGTGAGCGGATGGCACTATTCATTGCATAGTACTGCCCAAATAAATCTGTCGAACCAGCCGTTTGAAAGCATTTGAGCAGCCTTTTGAACTGGCTTCGCTTATCATCGATTCGGGAGTAAGGCACTCGAACGTTTCATGCACTGCTTTCCTTGCTATGTCACCAAAACGCTCATTATCAAAATCGCATTCAACAGTTGAAATCATGTATGAGCTTCTTTTGGATCGCCGACCAAATCTTATTACAATGCTTTCATCAAAAATCAGTGCCCCTTCACTTTCATCTTCGGAAAAATAGAACGAAATCCGATTATCGCCTATCTGCCTCAACGCTGCAGCAAATGGCTGCTTTTTCAAAAGAGAAGTCAGCCTCACCCCACATGCAACACCAAGGCCGCCCCCTAACGCCTCACTTACAAAAAAATATTGCTTAAATACAATCGATATTTTTCGACACAAATAAGAAACGCTGTATTCCTTCTCGAAAAAATGAAAATCATCCAGATCCCCGACCAACTCAAAATCGGCATTTAAAAACTCAGACTCAGAGAAACCCTTCAATTCAAAAATATTTGGTTGAAGATTACCCGCTCCTTCTAAAAACAGCGCAATCAGCTTATAAAAATCAGTAGAAATCTTATATCTCCTTATTTACGCGCCATCGGGTTCTTTCCTGCGGCATAGTGCCCACTCAGAAAGGTACCGACCTGAACAAAGGTGACAGATTTATATAATGCAAAAATCATACAAAAATAAATCCCCCATTACTCCACAAATTACAACTGAGGAATATCAATGTTATTTTTGCGAAGAATTGAAGTTATTTTCTCTAAGAACATGGCCGGCAGCTCGCTTGCAGTTCCATAGACATCTACTATTCCGACCTCGACCGCGCTATCCACAATATGACAAAAATCGTCAATATCTTGAGATGGAATCGATTGCCTAAGTTCTTGAGGCATATCATCCCCCCTTCCATTGAGCGCCAATAGCGCCCCCCTTCTCTCCCACTCAGCCAAGTCACGGCCTTCAGGACGACTATTAAGGTGGGCTATCAACTCATCGACCGTCACGTGCTGAATAGACTTTGCTGCGCAATAAGCATTTAAAGATTTCGATGCATAGAGTTGCAAATCTATCGGAGAAAGTTTTAAAAGCCTGTTCGAAAACTCTAACATCAAGAATTTCCTCCGCACCCTAAAGTCAAACTTCTTTACTAAGGGACTACAAACTGAACCAGGCGGCTTGTTAGTGCCATTCACATCACGGACGCCCCCCCTAATTAAAAAACAAACCCGCCCCCACCATTGCGTTCGGCCTTGTGGGGTTTTACCAGAGACAGACCACATTTAAACACTATTAAAAACGCGACCTGCCTCCATGAGGTTAAGAACACTCGCCAACTAATTTATTGGAAGTTGCGACGAAGCATCAACCATCACCCATTCAGCTGTTCCCGCGGTAATACTGCCAAACTCTTCAAAAAAATAAGTCAAATCGTTAGAAAACACATCGAACGCACCATGCCCATATTCGCCAGAAATTTTCGCAATAGCGACATAGTGGCAGGACCTTTTGAGAAGTTCATATACATCATGACTTATGGATAACTCATCATTTTGCAAAAAAGTAGTCAGCATAGGGGCAATGGGTTTATCTACGCTTCGATGCCGTGAGAGCACTTCATATTTTTTGATATCTATTTCGTATTGCCTGTGCGCGCGAACTGCGAGCTCAAACTCCCCATCTTTATCCCTAAACATAAAGAACGGCATATAGCAAAGTTCATTATTTGAAGGCGACTGAAGCCTTCCATCGATATCAATGTAGTAGCAACTAGCAATCAAAGCTTTGATCGCAGCGGAGCCCTGGATGGTTTTATTGAAACCGATAGTGCCTTTTTGATCAACAGAAGCCAACAGTGCAAAATCATCATTAACTTCCGCAGGAATATTTTTAATGCGAGCACTTGAGGTTTTTTTGAAATCATCAAATTTAGCCCGATAACATATAATTTTGTAGTCGTTCACGCTACATCTCTCCCGGATAAGTGAATATTTTTGACTCGCCTTTTTTGTTCATTGCATGAACATGTGGGGAGCTGTGATGCTCCGGGTGCCCCTCTCCGACCATATGAGGGTGACCATCCGGGTGATCAAAGACCTCAGAATTATCGTGTCCACGCCTTCCCAGCGTTGTAACTCCACGCTTTTTCAAACATGCACAAAATCGCCCGTCACTTTCACCGTTCAACTCTTGTGTGGGGATATCTTTTCCACCTCTTCCTACTCTTGGAACCTGTGCGTGTTGTTGTGCCTTCCTCATTGCGCTTGCGCGGCTTTTGGTAGCAACAACAGTCTCCAACCCCAATGGGTCAATCCACTCAACCGGGTTTGGCGCATACTTGTAAAGGTTTAAGCCTCCCTCGTAGCGTATAGGATCCTGAGAAATGAACCGCCCAACCCCCGGATCATAGTACCGATACCGGTTGTAATGCAGCCCCGTCTCATGATCGTGATACTGCCCCTGAAACCGTATCGGGTTCGTCACGCCATGCTGCCGCGCCCATTCTGAACGCTGTTCCGTCACCTGCCCCCACGCCTTGTACTGCGCGGTCCAGGCCATGTTGCCTTGGGAATCCGTCAGTTCCTGCGGTGTTCCCAGGTGATCGCACTGGTACCAGGCCAGCGCATCAAAAGGTAATACCGTGGCTTTGTGATTCCACAACGGATCCTCATCAAGGCTGTACTCACCGCTGTAATCAGGCTGCCCCATGAGGTTGATCGGCGCGTGGCGCACAGCTTGAGCGACGGGTATGAAAGTGCCCGGTTCAAAGATGTAATGCACCGTGCGACCCGGCTCGCCATCACCCTGCGCCAGACTGCTTTCCCACGCAAGATTGTCGCCATCCCAACCGTAAAGCGTAAAACCGCAGCCCAGTTCACGCTGTTTGCGGGCGTGCTCGTTTCTGTTCCAGAGGGAACCGGCTTCCGGGCGCTGTTTGTAGTGCGCGCGGGAGTTTTTGTGCAGACGGCGTCCCAACGCGTCGTAGGCGAAATCCACGCTCAGGCGCGAGTCTTCGAAATGCACCAGTCGATCAAACAGGTCCCAACGCAGATCACTGCGTTGGCCGTTGTGCCAGCGCTGGATCTGATTACCGCGTTCGTCGTAGTCGTAGTGGGTGCCGGCGTATTCGCGCAGCAGGTTGTCGACCAGTTTGCTGCGCGGTGGCGTCAGATCCAGTGGGCGGCGGATTTCAGCAGTCTTGTCATCCAGCAGGTTACCGGCCGGGTCGAAGGCGAACGTTTCAACGCCTTGACGCGTCACGGCGCTGAGCAGTCGACCGACGGGATCGTAACGATAGGCGAGCGGGCCGCGACGACTGTCGTTGATGTCGGTCAGTTGGCCGGCAGCGTCGTATTTGTATTCGCGCTTGAGCAGGATGCTTTTGTCATCGCTGCGCCCCAGCAGTTGTTCCTGCAAGCGTCCGGCCGGGTCCCAGCTTTGAGTTTGCAGCAGGCGATTGCCTTGGTGGCGGGCGATTTCGCGGTGCAGGTCGTCGCGTTCGTAGCCGATCAGGTCATGCTCGTCCAGGCGCATACCGAGCAAGTGACCACTGCCGTAGGTGAGCCAACTGACGCGGTGACCGTCCGGGCGAACGGTGGCAACACGTTGATTGAGCACGTCGTACTCGTGCTGCCAGATCGCGACGGTGGGCTTTTCCAGTCCGAGGTAATGTTGGTGTTCGCGCAGCAGATTTCCGGCCGGGTCGTGGAACCATTGCAGACGGCTGTCGGCGTTGTCGGCCAGCACCATATTGCCGTTGCCGTCATAGGCAAAGGTTTCGCTTTGCGATTGGTCACCCAGAGTGGCGCGACGCTCGGTCAAGCGGCCCATCGGGTCGAAGCTCACCGAGATGACGCGTTTGCCATTGATCGATTGGGCAAGGCGACCTGTCTGTGCATCGTATTGATGGCGCGTGGTGCGACCGTCGAAGCCACGTTCTTCCAACAGGCGTCCAACCGGGTCGTAGTGGAAGTGTGCGCGTTGTTCGTTTTCGTTTTCCAGGGCGGTTAACCGTCCGAGGCGGTCCCAGCGGTAGCGCAGGGTTTGCTCGGCGGCATCGACACGTTCGGCGATCAAACCGGCCGCGCCATAGCTCCAGGTGGTGCAGCGATCAAGACCGTCGACATGCGTCAACAGCCGGCCTTCGGCGTCGCGTTCGAAGCGCTCTTCAGTCTTGTCCGGGTGCTTGATCAGCACCAGTTGGCCAGCCTTGTATTCGTATTCGGTGGCGTTACCGGCGGCGTCAGTGAAGCAGATCATCTGCCCCAGTTCGTTGTATTCCCAGGCGCTGGTTTTGCCCGAGCAATCGACGTACTCGACCAGTTGCCCGGCGTCGTTGTAGTCGAGGGTTTTTTCGTTGCCGTTGGCATCCTTGATCGCGGTGGGCTGACCGGATTTGTTGTAAGCGTATTCGGTTTTGTTGCCCAGCGGATCGAGCGATTCGACCAGGTTGCCTTGGTCGTCATAGACGCGTTGCCACTGACCACCCTCGGCGTCGCTGATCTTGATCAGCAAATCCTGATCGTCGTAGGCGTAATGCATCACCGTGTGATCGGCACGGATGTGTTCGAGCAGGTTACTGCGTTCATCGTAGCTGTAGCGATCGGTGCTGCCGTCGGCATTGACGCGGCGCACGATGTTCTTGGCCTCGTCGCGGAAGAACCATTCCGAACGCTCGTCCGCGTAGCGAATGCGGTAGGTGTAGCCAAGGATGTCGTAGTAGTGCCAGGTCTCGTTGCCAAGGGCATCGGTGACGTAGGTCAGACGGATGTTTTCGTCCCACTCCAGGCGCGTGTCGAAGCTGCCGTCATCGGCCCATTCGCGGATGGCTTTGGCCTTGGACCCCGGACCGTCCCACTGCAGGTTCATGCCGCGTCCGGTGCGATCGGTGTAGCGGGTGATCAGGTGATGCTCGAACTGATACGACCAGATTGCGCCGTTCTCGTCCTGAGCTCGAATCAGATCGCCATAGGTGTCGTACTGGTAGGCGCAGAGCTGTCGCTGCGGCTCGCCATCAACGATTTGCCAGAGACCGATAAACCGGCCGTGATCGTCGATCAGCGTGCCGAGGTGCAGGTGGACTTTGGTGAAGTCGTTTTCCTGATAGGTGATCAGGTCCGAAAGCACCGATTGTTCGCCTTGCCGATGCTCGTGATGCAGCATGATCCCGGCGCCGTTGCGCAGCGAGATGTTGGTCAGTACATAACACTGACCACGGCGGACGTAGGTTTCCTTGCGCTCGAAACCACGGCACAGCAATAGCTGATCTTCGCTGGCACGAACGAGGGTAGTGTTTTCGATGGGGTCGTAGTGGAACAGGCCGACCTTTGGCAGTGGATAGCTGTGGTCGCGGCCATCGGCGCCGTAGAAGGTCAGGCCTTCATCCACGCAGTCGAAACGCGTGGTGAATTCGCTGATCCAGCGGGCGCCGAGTTCACTCTGATCGTAGGCGTCGAGGCGAGAGTTGTAAGTGCGGGTCCACTCGATCGGGAATGGGCCGGGCAGGCTGAAATCGGTATGGCTGAGGCTTTCCGAACCCAAGGCGAAATTGATGCTGAAGTCCGTGGCACATTCACAGGGGCCTTTCTTTGGATTGGGCGCGCCTTTCGCCGGTGCCTGTTGGCCGTGGGCGGCCAACTGCCCCTCAGATGCCGTACGCTTCGCCTGTCCGGTCTTCTCCGGGTGGACGGCGGCGTTCTGGCCATGGGCATTGCGCTTGCGCCACAACGTCACGGCGCTGGAAAGGATCAGCAGCAACCAACCGATGGAGTTCTGAACGGACTCGTCGTCCAGCTTGCTCAATTGGGTGCGTAGTTCCGGGCCCATCGCCCGCAGTTTTTTGGTTTCGTCGGAAACGGTTTTTTTGAGGTCATCAGGGACGAGATTTTGCGCCACGCTGTTGGCCAGGCCTTTGCCTGCTGACTTCAGCGCGCTGTTGGCAGCCCCAAAAATATTGCTGAAAGACGCCAGCGGATCATTCTTGAATTGGTCGGCCGCAGCGCTTGCCTGGGCGCTGGCTGCATTCAGATCACCTTTGGCATCCAGATTGCCAAACGCCACCGCTTCGATGCCTTTGGCAATTTCGTTAACGACTTCTTCGCCGAGCTTGCCAGCGTCCGCCAAAATACCGGGCAACTTGCCTTTGGCCTGTTCAACAAAATCATCCAGCGTGCCGATAATCGAGGCGTTCAGGTGACCGACCAGCACCTCGATCACGGAGGTGCTGAGCAACAACTTGCTGCTGGCCCTCATCTCCTGACGCACCAGAAACAGGGTCGGACGAAGGGTCATGCGTGCAGCCGCCATCGCCGGTGGTAAAGGCAATACGCCGATCAGGTTGATGCCAAGGCTGGCCCACGCGAGCAAGTCGCGCTGCTTGGCGCTCGACAGGGTGACGATGTCACCCAGCGCATCGACCAGCGCCATGATGTTGCCGACCACCGGCAAGGAGCCGGCAACGTTCTTGATCCGGTCGAGGGTGACCACCCCGCCGCTGGCGGATTGAAGCCAGGCATCGAAAGTCGCCGCACCGCTGGCGACATCCTGAATATCGATGGCATTCAGGGGAACAATGGCAACCTGAGGTTCACGTTTTACAACAGCATTTTCAGTGGTCATGACAGCATCTCACCCGCCAGCAGGCCCGGGGTTTTCAAGGAAGGTTTTGGAAGCGTCGGCGCCGGCAGGCTCGGCAACTTGCCCGCCTTGCTCGCCGCCCCGAGAATCCCGGACGCACTCGGCATCGCCGCACTCGCCAGTTTCGGCAGCCCGGCCACCCCGCCCTGCACCACACCTTTCACCTGCTGCGCCGTTTGCATCGCACCTTGCGCGGTCTGCACGGCGCCCATCCCTGTTTTCGCCATGTCCTTGCCCTTCTCCAACATGTCCCAGTTCTTGCTCGGCAGCGCCTGCGCCACCATCGCCTGCACCTGACTCGGAATGTCTTCCGCACCCGGCGGATTCAACGGCCATTCCGGTTTGCCGATGTAGCTGCCTTCACTCCAGGTGTCCGCAGGATCCTTGCCGAACAGCACCCGCGCCGGCCCCGGTGCGGCGCCGGCGACGCTGGCGAAGCCCTTCGCGTCGAGCTTGCCCTTGATGCTTTTGCCCAAGGCATCGATGACTTCGTAATCGCCGTCCTTGATGCCCTGACGCCCGGCGTACTGGTTGAACAATTCAAGGTTGCCCTTGCCCGGTTTCGGCGGTTCCGGGAAAACGCCCGCCAGGGATTTCGCCCCGGTATAAGCGAAGTTCGCCGCGTGGGCGGTGTACGGGCCGCTGGTGGCGTGGGTGATGCCGCCGGCGTTGTAGGTGGTGGCGCTGCCGCCGCCCTGGATCACCAGTTCGGTCTTGGCGGTGATGGTGATGCGGTCGGCGTTGGCGGTTATGTTGAGTTTGGCCAGCAGGTTGATGCTGTCCTTGAGTGCCTTGACGTCGATGTCGCCGGAGGCCGCCACCAGGCGCCAGCCCATGCTCTGCACGAACAGGCGCATGCCACGGCTGGCACTGGCCAGCAGGCGTTTGCCGATGGAAAAACTGGTGTGGCCGGTGCTGCTCAGCGCCAGGTGTTCGCCGGTGGCGATGTGGCTGGAGCGCGGTGTGGTCAGGGCGATGCCGGCGGGACTGGCGAGTACCAGATGCGGCTCGGTGAATTCGGGGAATTCGTTGGCGGTGAGGTTTGCCGGGCCGCTGCCGAGCACGCCCTGATGCTGCGCGTGCAAGGCCTTGGCCACGTCGTCCTGATCGCCCGCTTCCTGGGCTTGAAGTTCCTTGGCCTGCGTGGCGAAACCGTCCTGTTGATCGCTGGCGGTGGCCAGGCGCTCGGCGGTCTCCGGCAAGTCCTTGTGGTGCTTGGATTCGTTCGGACGCGGTTCGGTGGTGATCAACAAACCGGCTCCGGCACGCACGGCGCCGTGGCGGTCGGTTCTTAACTCAAAACCTTCGCCGCGTGGCTGCCCACCTGAAGGACGCGGATGAGTCAGGTAACCAAGGTTGATCGCACTCGCGCCGTGATCGCTGCGCAGCGCGATGCTGATCTCGCTGGTGGTGTCGTCGATGCGCAGTTCGTTGGCGCGGCTGCCCTTGTATTCCTTGCTCTTGACCGTGGCCAGGGTCTTGAAGTCCGGCAATTTGTACGGCGGCAGGTTGGCGCCGTGGTACAGGCAACCGGTGATCAGCGGCTGATCGGGATCGCCTTCGAGGAAGGTGATCAGCACCTCCATGCCGACCCGCGGAATGTTGATCGAGCCAAAGGTTTCAGCCGCCCAGCTGGAGGCCACGCGCATCCAGCAGGTGGTCTTGTCGTCGTGCTGGCCTTCGCGGTCCCAGAAGAACTGCACCTTCACCCGGCCGTATTGGTCGCAGAAGATTTCTTCGCCTTCGGGGCCGGTGACCACGGCGCTTTGCGAACCGAGGACTTTGGGTTTCGGGTGGTCCAGCGGCGGACGGTACGGCACGTCCCACGGGATCGCGTTGAAACGGTTGCGATAGCCCTGATGGAAATCGTCCTTGTGGTCGGTGGTGTCGCTGGTCACCGACTCTTCCAGTACTTGCGGCTGCTTGCCTTCGTGGAAGATTTCGGTGAGCAGCCACAGGTCGTTCCACGTCGGGTTGGCGTGGTCGGTCAGGGCCAGAAAATGTCCGGTAACCAGGATCGGCTGGTCGCTGTTGCCCTCGGCCAGGCGATAGTCGCTGCGATGGCGTTCGAGGTTGCGGTTGGCCAGGTGCTTGCCGCGCTCGCGGTCCACGAAACGGCCCGGGTAGTCGTAATCCTCCAGATCCGGCTGGGCGCTGCTTTTGGCGTCGCTCTCCAGCTCGATCTTCGGTTTGACGAAGTCATAATCGCGTCGCTTGGTGCGGCTGGTGCGGGTGGCCAGGCGCAGGCCGAAACGCTTGACCACCGGTTTGTCCGCCACCAGCCCGGAGTCCTGCTGATAGGCCACGGGCGCGAGTTTCGGGAACACCGTCTGGTCATCGCCGAAGGTCAGTTTGTGGCCGCTGGACGTGTGCTGGAAGTGGTAGTGAATGCCCTCTTCTTCACACAGGCGCTGGACGAAATGCAGGTCCGATTCGTCGTACTGCGTGCAGTAGATCCGCTCGGGATACACCGCACTCAACTGGAAGTGGTAATCGCTGGCCAGAATGCCGTGCTCTTCCAGCACCTGACTGATGATCTGCTGCACGGTCATCTGCTGGAAGATGCGCTGGTTGAAGCGGTGCGCAAGGTACGCAAGCTGCGGGCGCAGGGAGATTTTGTAGCGGGTCAGGCGCTTGCCCGCCTCGCCCTGGGCGATGCTGTAAATCAGCCCGTGGATCCCGGTTCCGCTCGGCGAGAGCTGAAGAAACGCCAGTTTGTGCAGCAGGCTTTCGAGGTTGATCGAGGCCTTTTCGCTGACCAGTTCCAGCTCGAATTCGAAAGGCGTGTTGAGGGCTTCCCGACCGGTAAACGACAGCACCTGGAAATCGCTGTCCGCGCCATCGATGGTCAGATTGAAATGGGGCTGGTTGGCCGGTGAGAACATTCCCTTGTCCCTTACGCAATGCTGCGACGCCGCCAGATCGCTAAGGATCTGGCGGCAAAAATTCTTTGAGTAGTGAAAGTGCCTCGACCGGTGATATCACCCAAGAGGCGGCCAATGGCCATCAATTAGCATGCCAACTTTTTCAGACCCTTATAAGCCGGGGGGCTTGGTAGGTTTTCTTCGCAGATACGGCGAAAATTCCCACTGAGCTCGCCGAAAAGTGCGCAACTTCTTGCGCACTTCCGAAATTCCAGTTCAATACATCGGAACAACAGTACCTCGCCATAAAAACCTCAACTGACCGATACGCCTCAATGGGAACCCATGGGCTATCCTGCTGCCCACTTAAAGGTATCGACCGTTTTCAGATAGGAGGTTTGAATGCGTACCCTTGAACTGGCTGGTGTGCAGGTGCCGGTGATTGGCCAGGGCACCTGGCGCATGGGCGAAGACCGTTCGGCGCACAAGCGTGAAGTGGCGGCCCTGCGCAGTGGCATCGAACTGGGGATGACCTTGATCGACACTGCGGAAATGTACGGTGAAGGCGGTGCCGAAACCGTCGTCGGCGAAGCCATTGCCGGCCTGCGCGATCAAGTGTTTCTGGTGAGCAAGGTCTACCCGCACAACGCCAGCCGCCAAGGCATTCCCCAGGCCTGCGAGCGTAGCCTGCGCCGGCTCGACACCGATTACATCGACCTCTATCTGCTGCATTGGCGCGGCCAGTATCCGCTGGAAGAAACCGTCGAGGCGTTCGAACGTCTGCGCGAGGACGGCAAGATCGGTCGCTGGGGCGTCTCGAACTTCGACGTCGACGATCTCGAAGAACTGTCGCATTCGGCCTGCGCCACCAATCAGGTGCTGTACAACCTGGAAGAGCGCGGTATCGAATTCGACCTGCTGCCGTGGTGCCAACAGCAGCGCATGCCGTTGATGGCGTACTGCCCGATCGGCCAGGGCGGCGCGATGCTGGCCGAGCCGGTGCTGAAACAGATTGCCGCTCGTCACGGCGTGACCCCGGCGCAGGTTTCGCTGGCGTGGATTCTGCGTCAGGATGGGCTGATTGCGATTCCCAAGGCCGTGCGCCCGGAACACGTGCAGCTCAATGCACAAGCGGCGCAGCTGCCACTCGATGGCGGGGATCTGGCGGCGCTGGACCAGGTGTTTCATGCGCCACAACGCAAGCAGCGGCTGGCCATGGTCTGAGCCACCGCCGACTGACAGAGGGCTTCGCCATGAGAAGCACTGATCAGGACGATCCATTCAACCTGCAACGCTTCGTGCTCGCCCAGGACCCGGTGTTCGAACGGGTTCAGCGCGAGCTCGACGAGGGCCGCAAGCGCAGCCACTGGATGTGGTTCGTGTTCCCGCAGTTCGCCGGGCTCGGCGGCAGCGAGATGTCGCGGCGCTTCGCGATCAACTCGGCGCCGGAAACCCGCGCCTATCTCGACCACCCGTTGCTCGGCGCCCGGCTGCGGACCTGCACGCAGCTGGTGCTGAACGTACAGCAACGCTCGATTGCCGAAATTTTCGGCCACCCGGACGACCTGAAATTCCACTCATCGATGACCCTGTTCGCCCAGTTCGCTGACGACGACAGCCTCTGGCATCAGGCGCTGGAGCGTTATTTCCACGGTATTCAGGACGAATGGACCCTGCAACTGCTGGACTCAAAACAGGCCCAGTTGCCCCCCGATCAGGGTTGAAAAATCGTCGTCGACAAACGGCAGGATCGCATCCGCCACCGGTTGCAGCTGGCGGGTGATGTAGTGGTCGTAGTCGATGGCGGCGCGACGCACTTCCAGCGGCTCGGGCCCGGCCAGGGTGATGACGTAGCTGATCCAGCCACCGTTCTGGTATTGCCGCGGGCGACCGTGTTGCGCGTTGTAATCGTCGGCCAACCGTGCGGCACGAACATGAGGCGGCACGTTGCGTTCGTAGTCATCGAGAGTCCGGCGCAGGCGCTTGCGATAGACCAGTCGCTCGTCGAACTCGCCGGCCAGGGTCTTGCGCACATACTCGCGCACGTAATCCTGATACGGCTTGCGCTGGAAGATCCGCTCGTACAACTCCTGCTGAAATTGCCGGGCCAGCAGCGACCAGTCGGTGCGCACGGTTTCCAGGCCTTTGTAGACCATTTCTTCGCTGCCGTCGGCGCGGGTCACCAGGCCGGCGTAGCGCTTTTTGCTGCCCTCCTCGGCGCCGCGAATCGTCGGCATCAAAAAGCGCTTGTAGTGAGTTTCGAACTGCAATTCGAGGGCGCTTTCCAGACCGTATTGCTCACGCACATGCTCGCGCCACCAATCGTTGACGTGCTGCACCAAGGCCCGACCGATTTGCGCCGCTTCTTCCTGACCGTGGGGGCGACGCAGCCAGACGAAGGTCGAGTCGGTATCGCCATAAATCACCGCATGCCCCTGAGCCTCGATCAGCTGTCGAGTGCGCAGCATGATTTCGTGGCCGCGCAGGGTGATCGAAGACGCCAGTCGCGTATCGAAAAACCGGCAACCACTGGAACCGAGCACGCCGTAGAAGGCGTTCATGATGATCTTCAGCGCCTGGGACAGCGGCGCGTTGTGCTCGCGCTTGGCGGTCTCGCGGCCCTCGGCGACCCGGGCGACGATGGACGGCAGGCAATGCCGGGTTCGGGAAAAACGCGCACCGCGAAAGCCCGGCACCGAGTCGCTGTCATCCGGATGCTGCAAGCCTTCGATCAACCCCACCGGATCAATCAGAAAGGTACGAATGATCGACGGGTAAAGACTCTTGTAGTCGAGCACCAGCACCGATTCGTAAAGCCCCGGTCGCGAGTCCATGACAAACCCGCCGGGGCTGGCCTGCGGCGGATTGGTGCCAAGGTTCGGCGCCACAAAACCCTGGCGGTGCATCAGCGGCATATACAAATGCGTGAATGCCGCCACCGAGCCGCCGCTGCGATCCGCCGGCAGGCCGGTGACGCTGGCGCGCTCCAGTAAAAATTTCAGCAGCTCGGTCTTGGCGAAGATCCGCGTGACCAGTTCGCAGTCCTTGAGGTTGTACTTGGCCAGCGCCGGTTTGTCCTCGGCGAACATGCGGTTGATCTCGTCCATGCGCTGGTACGGGTTGTCGATCGACTTGCCCTCGCCGAGCAGGGTCTGGGCGACGTTTTCCAGGCTGAACGACGGAAAGCTCCAGGTCGCCGAACGCAGGGATTCGATGCCGTCGATGATCAACCGTCCCGCCGCTGCAGCGAAGTAGTGATTGCGGCTGCCGTGTTCGCGCCACTGCATTTCCTCGCCGCCTCGCCCGAGCTTGAGCGGCACGCCGAGGCGTCGGGCGTGTTCGTGGAGGATGCGCAGATCGAACTGCACGAGGTTCCAGCCGATGATCGCGTCGGGGTCGTGACGGGCGAACCAGTCGTTGAGCTTCTTGAGGATCAAGGTGCGCGATTCGCAGTACTCGAGATCGAAATCGACGATGCTGGCATCGCCATTCGGTGCGCCGAGCATGTACACCTGCCGCTCGCCGCAGCCCTCCAGCGCGATGGAATACAACTCGCCCTGCTCGGTGGTTTCGATGTCCAGCGAGACCAGCCGCAGTTGCGGACGATAGTCGGGGGCAGGCTTGAGGTGGGCGTCGAGCAACACGCCATCGGCATCGGGCGTGCCGCTGAACCAGACAGGCGCGGTGATGAAACGCTCCATCAGGTAGCGCTCGGGTGGTCGCACATCGGCTTCGAAGACATCGACACTGTGGCGGTTGAGCGCGGTTTCGAGGCGCATCAACTGACCGTGTTGCTGGCAGTACAGACCGAGCACCGGGCGATGCTCGAAATCCTGCAAAGCCAGGGGACGCAGTTCGACGTTCTTTTCGTCCGCCAGCACCCGCTCGGCCTGCTCGCGCTGCGCCGCAGGGATGAATGCCACCGACGGCTGATGCGGCAGGCGCACACGGCGCGGCCCGGCGTCGGTCGCCAGCCAGAACTCGACTTCGGTGCCGGCCGGGGTGTCGCGCCAATGCCGGGTCAGGACGAAGCCCTGCTGTAAATCCACCACTGCAACCTCAGGAATTGATTCAGACGGGCATTCTACGCGGCATTGCCGTAACCCGTGACAAAGGCCTCGCCATGAAAAACCCGGTCAAATGACGTTTTTTGCGTGTTATCTGCCGTTTTGCGGCCTTGCCCTGCGCGCCTGCGTCTACGATGCTTGGAGAACAACGACAACACCTGAGTAACCGCCATGAAAACCGTCGCCCAGCTGCTCAAGCTCAAAGATCCGAAAAATCAGGAAGTGCACCAGATCAAACCCGATCACATGGTGCTCGAAGCGCTGATGAAAATGGCCGAGAAGAACGTCGGCGCCCTGCTCGTGGTGGAAGACGACAACGTGGTGGGCATCATCAGCGAGCGTGATTACGCGCGCAAACTGGTGCTGCACGGGCGCTCCTCGGTGGGCACGCCGGTGCGCGACATCATGGTGGCTAACGTGATCACGGTGGACACCCACCAGACCGTCGACACTTGCCTTGGCATCATGTCCGACAAACGCCTGCGTCACTTGCCGGTGGTGGAGAACGGCAAGCTGATCGGCCTGCTGTCGATCGGCGACCTGGTCAAGGAAGCGATTGCCGAGCAGGCCGAGCTGATCAAACAGCTGGAGCAGTACATTCGCGGAGAGTGATCAGCCGGGCCAATGTCGCGCAAAGACCGGCGCCAGCACCGGGTGTCGGTCAATGCGCTGCAGCCACGCATGGAAACCGGGTCGGGCCTGACGCAGGTGTTCGCGGGCACCGGCCCAGCGCGTGACCACCGCCGCCAGCACGTCCAGTGCGCCCGGTGTTTCATCGTCCAGGTACAGCTCGGCGGAGAACTGGTCGGCAAACACCTCCCAGCTCCAGTGCAGTCGTTCCCGCGCACCCGCCATCAGATTCTGTCGCGAGGCCTCGTCCGGCATCACCAGCCAGCGTTCCGGGTAATCAATGATCCCGATGGCCGCATAACAATTGCTGACGATGTACACCAGGCCCCGAATCGCCTGATCGCGGTCAGCGCCGTTGGCCGGCAGCAGGCCGGATTGCGCAAAGCTTTGCCCCAGATGAATCAAAATCGCCGCACTTTCGGTGATGACACTGCCGTCCGGCAGTTGCAGGGTCGGGATCTGTTTGAGCGGATTGAGCCGCGCCAGCTCCTGGGCCGCTTCCGCACTGGCCTCGATATCGATGAAGCGGTAAGCCACCTGGCACAGCTCGAGCGCCGCCTCGATGGCCGCCGCCCCTGAATTGCGATGTCCGTAGAGCTGATACATATCCCCTCCTCCACTGCGAAAGGCATCCTGCCTGGCCCTATTTATAGCTGTTGTATCGAATTTGGCACGGATTGCGCATTCATCGGCAGCTTGCGAATCCCTGATCTCGCAAAACAGCGCTGGCGGTGCCCATCCCGCACCAAGAGCAATCAGCGAACGCTATCCGCGTTCTTGTAAGGTGCGATACCGAACCAAAAGTTCGCGTATCCGAGCTGGCAACAAGGAGTTCACCGCGTGAATCTTCATCTGCTGCGCCACCCTCTTCTCTCGATGCCCATTTACCTGCGCCGCGTTCGCCCGCCGAACAGTCCGTGCATTCCTTTTATTACCTGAACGCCTGCACTATTTATTTTTTAAATAGCACGCAAGAAGCCATTGCGTGCGCGCTGCATTAATGAATGCAAGAACACATTGTTCGACAATAACTTTCAGACAGCACACCGATACAACTTTTGCTGTTCGGCGTTAATGTCCAAAGCGCACCAAAACTGCACTATCAATCATTACCCAGAGCCGATTTTATTTAGACAAAAACAAGGAACATCGCCTGTGACCCGCTAAAACACAGACCCGCACCAAATCAGTCCGCCACGCACCATCACGCGTCCTGGCCGACACGAGAACAGCCGCTCTATCTCGCTGAACGGCGCGATACCGCGCCAAGCCTGTCTCGCCCTGAAAAAAGCCCTGAAAACAGGGCTGTCGGGAGGTTATGCGCCCATGAAAACCGGCGTGCCTGATGAAACTTATATAAATGCGACATACGTATCATCCGTGAAATAACCGCTACACATTTGTTTACTGTTTGGCACAGCGGTTGCTATTGCATCAACCATGAGGGCAAGAATGACATTCGCCACTCAGTCATAAAAGAACAGCCACGGACCGGATCAATGAACTATCGAAGTCGACGTTACTGAAGCAATAAGCTGCACAAGCCCTGTTCAATAGATAGTTCAACTATCGGCTTCTGCACACCCGTATGAAAGTTGCGACCACTCACTCGAACAACGCTGTGTTGTTCGAACGGCACCTTATTGCCCTTCATCCACCCGAGGGAGCTTTAATGAACGATGCGGTAAAGCACAGAACGCCGCCGGGGTCAGTACCGAACGCAGCGCTTGCGTCGGTGGCGGGTCGGCCCGTCTACAAGGCCAACACGTCGCAGCCCGGCGGCCTGAACAAACAGCAGATGCTGTTGCTGGTGGCGGTGTCGGCGCTGATACACGGCGGCGCCTGGTGGTTTTTCCAGCAAGCGCGGGCCGAGCCGCTGCCCACGCCGCCGGAAATTCCGGAAATGACCGTCGAGCTGACCAGCCCGACACCGCCGGCCCCGCCGACACCGGAACCGCCGCCCCCGCCACCGCCACCGCCCGAACCAGAACAACCGGTGGAAGACGAGGACGCGGTCAAGCCGCCGCCCAAACCGGTGGAGAAACCCAAGCCGATCGAAAAACCGAAACCGGTCGAGAAACCCAAACCGGTGAAAAAGGCCGAGCCGCCGAAAGCGCCGCCCGCCCCTGCGCAACCGGCCGCGCCTGCCGCTCCGGCCACCCCGAGCGCGCCTCCGGCACCTGCGGCGGCACCGGGCCCGGTGAAAGAGTCAGCGGCGATTTCCGGTCTCGCCAGCCTCGGCAACCCGCCGCCGGAATACCCATCGCTGGCCCTGCGGCGCAACTGGGAAGGCAGCGTGGTGCTGCGGATTCAGGTGCTGGCCAACGGTCGCGCCGGCTCGGTGACGGTGACCAAATCCAGCGGCAAGCCGCAACTGGATGACGCGGCGGTCGCAGCGGTGAAGGCCTGGAAGTTCATTCCGGCCAAACGCGGCGACACACCGATCGACGGCTTCGCCACCCAGACCATCGATTTCAAATTGCCGCAATGACGGCACGACAACCGAACTCACAACCGATTAACGCAAGCGAGGTGTAGCCATGAACGATTCTCTGTCTTCGATGATTGTCCCCGGCGTGCTCTGGGGGCTGGTGCTGTTTTCCGTGGTCAGCTGGGCGATCCTGCTGGTCAAGTCGGCGCAATACCTGCGCCAGAAAACCCAGAACAAGCAGTTCAGCAAAGCCTTCTGGGGCGCGCCGGATCTGCTGACCGCCGCCGAACACGCCAGCCAGTATCCGGGCTCGCTGGCGCGGATCGCCAGCAGGGGTTTCGAAGCCCTGCTGGTGGAAGAATCCCCGCGCACCACCCAGCAACTGGCGCACACCATCAACCGTTCCGATCGACTGGAACGCAACCTGCGCCAGCAGATCCAGAAGGAGCGTCGCTCGCTGGAAAACGGCCAGGCGATCCTCGCCAGCATCGGCAGCACCGCGCCGTTCATTGGCCTGTTCGGCACCGTGTGGGGAATCATGGAAGCCCTGCAAAGCATCGGCGCCAGCGGCTCGGCCAGCCTGGAAACCGTGGCCGGGCCGATCGGCCACGCGCTGATTGCAACCGGTGTGGGGATTGCCGTCGCGGTGCCGGCGGTGCTGATTTACAACTTCTTCCTGCGGCGCCTGAAGCTGGCCTCGGCGGACATGGATGACTTCGCCCACGACTTCGACGCCCTCGCCTCGCGCAGCGCTTTCTCCATCAGCCGCCAGGCCATCGCCAAATCCACGGCCGCCGTGCGGGAGGCCAGCTGATGTCCTTTTCCACTCAAGACAGCGATGAAGTGCTCAGCGAAATGAACGTCACGCCGCTGGTGGACGTGATGCTCGTGCTGCTGGTGGTGTTCATCGTCACCGCACCGCTGATGACCAACGCGATCAAGGTCAACCTGCCAAAAACCGACGCCGTCGCCCCCGCCGAAAAGAAGGATCCGGTGGTGGTCAGCGTCGATCAGGACGGCAAGTTCTTCCTGGCCAAGACCGAGCTGGCGCCGGAATCACTGGAGGCCAGCCTCAAGGAAGTCAAGGCCAAAGATGCTGACGTGCGCGTGCAGCTGCAGGCCGACTCCGCCGTGAATTACGGCCAGGTCGCCAAAGCCATGGCGTCCATCGAGCGCTCGGGCATCACCAAGATATCGGTGATGACCACCCGCTGACGGCGGTGCCGGGCGCGCAGTGAGGGACGCGCCCGGCACCGCTCGTTGAATCCCGTCGCAATCGGCCGACCGAAAAAACGCAGCGCGTCTTCGGAGGGGATCGGCTTGCTTGAAGAAAGTGGTTTTCGCGGCGCGGCACCACCGTGCTCCGTGCAAAGAGGGCTCACAAGGCCATTTCGATAAACGTCTAACAAAGTCGGAAACAACCATGCTGATGAACACTCCACGCTTCACGCTCAAACCCTTGGTGGCGACGATTTCCCGCCACCGTTTCGTTCCGTTGTACCTGGTGGCCATGGGGATGGGCGCCGGGGTTCAAGCCGCCGAGGACGACAACAGCGTCCCGGCCGCCGCTGCGGTGGTCGCGCCGACCACGCAACTGCAACGGGTCGAAGTGACCGGTTCGGCGATCCGTCGGGTCGACGCGGAAACGGCGGTGCCGATCACCGTGCTCAAGGCTGAAGAGCTGCGCAAACAGGGCGTGACTACCACCGCCGAACTGGTGCAGCGCATCACCGGCAGCCAGTCGATCAACAACAGCGCAGGCTCGGTCGGAGCGGCCACCGGCGGCGCATCGTTCGCCGACATGCGCGGCATCGGCGCGAACAAGACGCTGGTGCTGCTCAACGGTCGCCGGCTGGCCAACAACGCCCTGTCGGGCACCAACTCGGCCGGCGGCGCGGTGGATCTGAACATGATCCCGTTTGCCGCGATCGAGCGCGTGGAAGTGCTGCGCGACGGCGCCTCGGCCCTGTACGGTACCGACGCCATCGGCGGCGTGATCAACTTCATCACCAAGAAATCCATGACCGACGGCCAACTCACCCTCGGCGGCGAAACCCCGACCCACAGCGGCGGCGGTGCGACCAAGGACATGAGCGCCAGCTGGGGCTACGGCGACCTCGAACAGGACCGCTTCAACGTGCTCGGCGTGTTCAACTACAACAAGCAACAGAACCTCGACGCCAACGACCGCTCCTTCGCCCGCGACTACGTGCCCGGCCGAGGCCTCGACCAGACCTCCGGCACCGCGTTCCCCGGCAACTACAGCCAGAACGGCAACGCCACCAACCCGCTGGCCAACAGCAATTGCAACGGCCCCAACCTGGTGGCCCGCGACGGCCTCTGCCGCTTCAGCACCCGGGAATTCATCGACCTGGTGCCGCAGACCGAGAAGACGTCGTTCTTCGGCAAGACCACCGGCAAACTGGCCGACGACCACAACGTCAACCTTGAATACTTCTGGTCGCGCAACAACAACGCCACCGCTGTCGGCCCGGCGCCATTGACCGGCCTGAGCCTGGATTCGTCCTCGCCCTACTATCCCGGCAACGGCATCACCCCGGCGCCCACCGGTTTCGCCCTCGACCCGACGCAACCGGTGGACGTGAACTGGCGCGAAACCGCCGCCGGCCCGCGTGAATCGAAAGACCAGAACACCAGCCAGCGCTTTTTGCTGAGCTTCGACGGTCTGGTGGGCGGCTGGGACTACAACGTTGGCGCCTCGTACAACCAGAACAAGATCGTCTCCAGCGTTACCAGCGGCTACGTCAGCGATCAGGCGATGATCGACGGTCTGGCCAGCGGCCTGCTCAACCCGTTCGGCCCACAGACCAGCGCCGGTCAGCAATACATCGACCAGGCCGCGTACCACGGCGCCTATTCCACGGCGGTCGGTCGGGTCGCCAGTTTCGACGGGCGGATCAGCCGCGAGATCGGTGACTGGTTCGGTGCCGGTCCGTCCGGCCTGGCCCTGGGCGGCGAGTACCGCAAAGAGAAATTCCACCAAGACTACGAAGCCTTTGCCGGCGACATCCAGAGCCTGGGCATCGACCCGGCCGGCAGCGTCGAGGGCGACCGCAGCGTGAAAGCCGCCTACGCGGAAATCAACGTACCGGTGCTCGACAGCCTGGAACTGTCCGCCGCTGTGCGTCACGACAAATACAGCGACTTCGGCAGCACCACCAACCCGAAATATTCGTTCCGTTATCAGCCGCTCAAGGAGCTGGTGGTCCGCGGCGCCTACAGCGAAGGCTTCCGTGCGCCGTCGCTGTATGAGCTGTATTCGCCGCGCAGCATCACCTACACCCAGGGCTACTACAACGACCCGGTGCTGTGTACTGGCGGCGTGGTGCAACCGGGCGGCAACGGCGGGCGCGATTGCGGTCAGCAGTTCCTCAACCAGATCGGCGGCAACGAAGACCTGGCCCCGGAGAAGGCGCGCAACGTGACGCTGGGCTTTGTCTATCAGCCGGTCAGCAATCTGTCCGTGGGCCTGGATTTCTGGTGGATTCACATCTCCAACCAGATCCAGCCGTTCCCGGAATCCACCGTGTTCGATCAGGCCGGCAGCTACCCTGACCGCTTCGTGCGCAACGCCGACGGCACGCTCAATTACATCGTCACCGGCAACGCCAACCTCGGCATCGTCGAAACCAACGGCGTCGATGTGTCGCTGGACTATCGCTTCCCGAACACGCCGTACGGTCAATTCGGCCTGGGCCTGCAAGGCACTTATGTCGACGAGTACGACTTCCAGAGCACCATCAAGGGCCCGTTCACCGACAAGGTCGGCGACTTCCGGGGTGACGGTGTGATCGCCCGCTGGAAACACAACCTGACCGGTTCCTGGACCTTCGGCGCCGCCCGCGCGGCACTGACCAACCGCTTCACCACCGGCTACAACGACTACGACCGCGAGACCAACGCACGGGTCGCGTCGTACTCGGTGTGGGACCTTTCGGCCGGCTACACCTTCGACAAGGTGCTGGACGTGGACGCCGGGGTGAAGAACCTGTTCGACCGCGATCCGCCGTTCTCCAACCAGGCTTACAACTTCCAGAGCGGTTATGACCCGCGCTACACCGATCCGCTGGGCCGTACGCTGTTTGCGCGCATGACGTACCACTTCTGAGTCCCGGTCGGGGCCGCGCAAGACTCCGGCCGGCCCCTTCCCCTTGCGAATTCGCATCCCGCAGCGGCCAGCCGCCGCTCCGGGCTTTTCCCGCTCAGAGGAACGACTTCATGACATTCATGCGCAACATGGCCGGCCTGCTGCTCGGCAGCGCGCTGCTGTGCAACGCGGCAGCTGCGCTGGCCGGCGGCAGCTACGCGATGACGGTGTACGGCGAGGCGCCGAAATACCCCGCCGGTTTCCAGCACTTCGATTTCGTCAATCCCGACGCCCCCAAGGGTGGCTCGCTCAGCCGCGCTTCGATGGAGATCGGTCAGTACAACTACATCACCCCGTATGCCGATCAGGGCATTTCCGTGGTGCAGGTCAACGACTGGGTGTATTCGCCGCTGGCGTTCCGCTCGCTGGACGAGCCTTACACCGTCTACGGTCTGGTGGCGCAATCCATGGAGCGCGATCCCGGCGGCCTGTGGGTGCGTTTCAACCTGAATCCCGAGGCGCGTTTCGCCGATGGCACGCCGATCACCGCCGAGGACGTGCGCTACACCTTCGAACTGTTGATGACCAAGGGCAGCCTGAGTTATCGCCAGCAATACGCCGACGTGCAGGACGTGCTGATCGAAGGCCCGCGGCAGATTCGCTTCACCTTCAAGAACAACCTCAACCGCACCCTGGCGCTGGATCTGGCGTCGCTGCGACCGGTGCCCGAGCACTGGTGGAAAACCCGCGACTTCGCCAACGGCGGCGGCTTCGAGCCTCCGCTGGGCAGCGGCCCGTACCGGGTGAGCAAGGTCGACGCAGGACGCAGCATCAGTTTTCAGAGAGATCCGCACTGGTGGGGCAAAGACCTGCCGGTCAGTCGCGGGATGTACAACTTCGACAGCCTGACCGTGAATTTCTACGGCGACACCGATGTCGCCCGACAATTGCTGCAGGCCGGCGCGTTCGACTACAACCGCGAGTTTTCCTCGTCCGGCTACGTGGTCGGCTACGACAGCCCGGCCCTGCGCGACGGTCGCCTGCAACAGGCAATTCTCGCTCCGGACAAACCGACCTGCGCCCAGGGTTTCGTGTTCAACCTGCAGAATCCGCTGTTCAAGGATCGCCGCGTGCGTCAGGCGCTGAGCCTGCTGTGGGATTTCGAGTGGACCAACAAGCAGATGATGCGCGGCTTCTACGTGCGCCAGAACAGCTACTGGCCGAAGAGTGAAATGGCCGCCACCGCGCTGCCCGACGCCGGGGAGCTGGCGATCCTCGAACCGCTGCGCGGACAGATTCCGGACGAGGTTTTCAGCCGGGTCTATCAGGCGCCGAAAACCGATGGCAGCGGCTACATCCGCGACAAGCAGTTGCAGGCCCTGAAGCTGTTGGCCGAGGCCGGATGGACGCCGAAAAACAACCGACTGGTGAACGCCGCCGGCGAGCCCTTCGAATTCACCTTCCTCGACGGCCAGGGCGGCTTCGACCGCATGCTGCTGCCGTACAAACGCACCCTGGCGCAGATCGGCATCACCCTCAACTTGCGACGTATCGATTCGGCGCAATACATCAACCGGCTCAACGCCCGGGACTACGACATGATCGTCACCAGTTTCCCGCGCAGCGGCGATCCGATCGTCTCGCCGGGCCGCGAGTTGTACAGCCTGTACGCCTCACAGAGCGCCACGCAGGTCGGCAGTTCCAATTCGATGGTGCTGGCGGATCCTGCGGTGGACCGGCTGATCGACGGCCTGGTCCAGGCCAATACCCGCGACGCCATGGTGCGTTACGCCCGCGCCCTCGACCGGGTGCTGCAATGGGGTGACTACATGATTCCCAACTACTACTCCAAAGGCACGCCGACGGTGTATCAGAACCGCTTTGGCAGGCCACCTGTGCAGCCGATTTACAGCGAAGGCCTCGACACCTGGTGGGAGGTCTCGGCCAAGCCGCTGACCAATCAGCAGATGAGTGCCTTGCGCCAGCTCGCGGGGGGCCAGTGACATGTGGCGATATCTGAGTCGACGTCTGTTGCTGATCATCCCGACGCTGCTGTGCATTCTGGTGGTCAACTTCGTCATCGTGCAGGCCGCGCCCGGCGGCCCGGTGGAACAAGCCATCGCCCGCCTGCAAGGCTTCGGCGGGCACAGCATGGGCGGCGCCAGCGAGGTCACCGCGATCGGCGGTGCCGGGCGCAGCAGCCGTGGCCTGGACCCGGCGCTGATCGAAGAGATCAAACACCACTACGGCTTCGACAAGCCGATGCACGAACGCCTGTGGCTGATGCTCAAGAACTACGCGCAACTGGATTTGGGCAGCAGCTTCTTTCGCGGTGCGAAGGTGACCGATCTGATTGTGCAGAAACTGCCGGTGTCGCTGTCCCTCGGCCTGTGGGCGACCTTGATCACCTACCTGATCTCGATCCCGCTGGGCATTCGCAAGGCAATCAAAAACGGTAGCGCGTTCGATGTCTGGAGCAGTACGGCGATCATCGTCGGTTACGCGATGCCGGCGTTTCTGTTCGCGATTCTGTTGATCGTGGTGTTCGCCGGGGGCAGCTACGTCAACTGGTTTCCGGTGCAGGGCCTGGTTTCGGACAATTTCGACAGCCTGAGCCTGTGGGGCAAGGTCGGCGACTACCTCTGGCACCTGGTGTTGCCGGTGACGGCGCTGGTGATCGGCGGTTTTGCGACGCTGACGATCCTGACCAAAAACAGCTTCCTCAACGAGATCAGCCGCCAGTACGTGATCACCGCGCGCGCCAAGGGCCTGACCGAAAGGCGCGTGCTCTACGGCCATGTGTTTCGCAACGCAATGCTGCTGGTGGTGGCCGGAGTGCCATCGGCATTGATCGAGGTGTTTTTCGCCGGCTCGCTGCTGATCGAAACCATCTTCAACCTCGACGGCCTCGGGCGCATGAGCTACGAAGCGGCGGTGTCGCGGGACTACCCGGTGGTGTTCGGCACGCTGTTTCTGTTCACCCTGTTCGGCCTGTTGATCAAGCTGATCGGCGACCTCTGCTACACCCTGCTCGACCCGCGCATCGACTTCTCGGCGAGGACTGCCTGATGTTCACACTCTCCCCTCTGGGCCGGCGGCGCATCGCCCAATTCAAGGCCAACCGTCGCGGGCGCTGGTCGCTGTGGCTGTTCATCGGGCTGTGCCTGATCTGCCTCGGCGGCGAACTGATCGCCAACGACAAACCGCTGGTGATCCGCTACCACAACGCCTTTTACTTCCCGATCCTCAGCGATTATCTGGAAACCGATTTCGGCGGCGAACTGCCGTTCCAGCCGGATTACGCCAGCAATTACGTACACAAACTGATCGAGGATCAGGGCGGCTGGATGCTGTTCCCACCGATCCCGTTCAGCTACGACACGGTCAATTACGACCTCACCGAACCGGCGCCGAGCCCGCCGTCCTCGAGCAACTGGCTGGGCACCGACGATCAGGCGCGGGACGTGTTGGCGCGGGTGATTTTCGGCACGCGGATTTCGATTCTGTTTGCGCTGATCCTCACCGCCGTCAGTGCGCTGGTCGGCATCGTGGCCGGGGCGTTGCAGGGTTATTACGGCGGCTGGGTCGACTTGCTCGGGCAGCGGGTGCTGGAGATCTGGTCGGGGCTGCCGGTGCTGTACCTGCTGATCATTTTGTCGGGGTTCGTCTCGCCGAGTTTCTGGTGGCTGCTGGGGATCATGGCGCTGTTTTCCTGGCTGGCACTGGTGGATGTGGTGCGCGCCGAGTTCCTGCGCGGGCGCAGCCTGGAATACGTCAAGGCCGCGCGGGCCCTGGGCCTGACGGACAGCGAGCTGATGCGCCGGCACATTCTGCCCAACGCCATGACCTCCACCCTCACCTACCTGCCGTTCATTCTGACCGGCGCCATCGCCACCCTCACCGCGCTGGATTTTCTCGGTTTCGGCATGCCCGCCGGCACCGCGTCGCTGGGTGAACTGATCGGCCAGGCCAAGCGCAATCTGCAAGCGCCGTGGCTGGGGCTGACGGCGTTTTTTGCCCTGGCGCTGATTCTGTCCTTGCTGGTGTTCATCGGCGAAGCCTGCCGTGACGCGTTCGATCCGCGATCCTGATCCCCGGAGCTGAAATGACCGACAACCTGATTGAAATCCGCGACCTGCGCGTCGCCTTCGCCGGGCACGAAGTGGTGCACGGCGTGAACCTCGACATCCGCCGTGGCGAATGCCTGGCACTGGTCGGTGAATCCGGCTCGGGCAAGTCGGTGACGGCGCACTCGATCCTGCGTTTGCTGCCAGGCAAGACCGTCAGTAGCACGGGCAGCATCCGCTACAACGGCGTGGACTTGCTGCACGCCAGCGAACAACAACTGCGCGGCTTGCGCGGCAATCGCATCGCGATGATTTTCCAGGAGCCGATGACCTCGCTGAACCCGTTGCACACGGTGGAAAAACAGATCAGCGAAGTGCTGGAGATCCACAAGGGACTCAAGGGCCGCGCCGCGCGCCAGCGCACGCTGGAGCTGCTGGAACTGGTCGGCATTCGCCAGCCGTTGCAGCGTTTGAAGGCCTATCCGCACCAGCTCTCCGGCGGCCAGCGGCAACGGGTGATGATCGCCATGGCGCTGGCCAACGAACCGGAATTGCTGATCGCCGATGAGCCGACCACGGCGCTGGACGTGACCGTACAGCAGAAGATTCTCGAGCTGCTGATCGAGTTGCAGCAACGCCTGGGCATGTCGCTGCTGCTGATCACTCACGACCTCAATCTGGTGCGACGCATCGCCCAACGGGTGTGCGTGATGCGCCACGGGGAGATCGTCGAACAGGCCGACTGCGAAACACTGTTCCGCGCCCCGCAGCATCCTTACAGTCGCCTGCTGATCGAGGCGGAACCGTCCGGCGCGCCGGTGCAGAGTCGCTACGATCACAACCTGCTGGAGGTGGACGATCTGAAAGTCTGGTTCCCGCTGCCCAAGGCGTTGTTCAGCTGCACCCAGCAATACATCAAGGCCGTGGACGGCGTGAGTTTCCGGCTGCAACGGGGCAAGACCCTGGGGATTGTCGGCGAGTCCGGCTCGGGCAAGTCGACGCTGGGCCAGGCGATTCTGCGGCTGGTGGAATCCGAGGGCGATATTCGCTTCGGCAACAAGCATTTGAGCCTGCTCAATCAGCGCTTGATGCGCCCGTTGCGCCGGCAGATTCAGGTGGTGTTCCAGGACCCGTTCGGCAGCCTCAGCCCACGGATGTCGGTGCAGCAGATCATCGCCGAAGGCCTGCTGACCCACGGCATCGGCACGCCCGAAGAACGTGAGGCTGCGGTGATCCGCGTCTTGAAGGAAGTCGGCCTCGATCCGCAGAGCCGGCATCGCTATCCCCATGAGTTCTCCGGTGGCCAGCGCCAGCGCATTTCCATCGCCCGCGCATTGGTGCTGGAACCGGCGTTGATTCTGCTCGACGAACCGACCTCGGCGCTGGATCGCACGGTGCAGAAACAGGTGGTGGAGTTGTTGCGGCAGTTGCAGATCCGCCATGGCTTGACGTACCTGTTCATCAGCCATGACCTGGCGGTGGTGCATGCGCTGGCGCACGACTTGATGGTGATCAAGGACGGCAAGGTGGTGGAACAGGGGTCGTCCCGGGAGATTTTTGCGGCGCCGCAGCATGCCTACACCCAGGAACTCCTGAAGGCCTCCGGCCTGGCATTGGCAAAAACCGGGAAAGAGCTGGTTACAACAATCTGACCAATGCTGAAGATCCCTGTGGGAGCGGGCTTGCAGTGTTTTCAAAATTATTTGTCGGGCCCTGCATCCAAACGCCTCCGTCACGGGTAGTCCCTGTAACAGCCCTCTTTCGGCTGTCAGCGGTTTACCCTTTTTCGGAGAAACACTGATGAACATCACCCAACTGATCGGCTTCACCGGTTTGCTCGCCGTCGCCTCGACAAGCTTTGCCCAAAGCAGTTATCCCGACGCGATCAAAGTGCCGGACGGCCACAAGATCGCGATGGAAACCACCGGGGTCGGCGAGATCACCTACGAATGCCGGGACAAGGCCAATGTCGCCGGCCAGACCGAGTGGGTGTTCGTCGGCCCGAAAGCGGTGCTCAACGATCGCAGCGGCAAACAGGTCGGCACCTACTTCGGCCCGCCCGCCACCTGGCAGGCAAAGGACGGCTCGAAAGTCACCGGCACGCAACTGGCCGTAGCGCCGTCGAGCCCGGGCAACCTGCCCTATCAGCTGGTCAAGGCCAACCCCGCCGAGGGCAAAGGCGCCATGAGCGGCGTGAGCTACATCCAGCGCGTCGCGCTCAAGGGCGGCGTGGCGCCAGGCAGCGAATGCACGGCAGCCAACAAGGGCAAACAGGAAGTGGTGAAGTACCAGGCCGACTACATTTTCTGGGCGGCGAACTGAGCCTGACTGGACGTTTGGCCGATGCTTGCTAGATTGCAAGACATGCCATTACCCGAAACCGCGTTCGATTACGAAGCCCGCCTCGCCGCCTGTGCCCGCGGCGAGCGCGGGGCCCTGCGCGAATTGTATGTGCAGGAAAGCCCGCGGCTGCTCGGTGTGGCCCGGCGTCTGGTGCGAGACACGGCGCTGGCCGAAGACATCGTTCACGACGCATTCATCAAGATCTGGGCTGGCGCGTCGGGGTTCGATCCGGCGCGCGGTTCGGCCCGGGGCTGGATGTTCAGCGTGACCCGCCATCTGGCGCTGAATGTGCTGCGCAATCACGACCGGGAAACGCCGTTGAACGACAGCAACGAATCTCCGGCGATTGATGACGACTTCGATGCGCTGGCGCAATCGACCCGCATCCATCGCTGCCTGCATCAACTGGAACCGCAACGCCGCCGCTGCATCCTTCACGCCTACGTCGACGGTTACAGCCACGCACAGATCGCCCAACGCCTCGACACGCCGCTGGGCACCGTCAAAGCCTGGATCAAGCGCAGCCTCAATGCGTTGCGGGAGTGCATGGGATGACCACCGAATCGGCGCAGGAACGCGATGAACTGGCCAGCGAATACGTGCTCGGCACCCTCTCGGCCGAAGCGCGCGCCGAAGTGCAACGACGCTTGCCCAACGAACCCGAACTGCAAGCAGCCGTGGACGCCTGGGAGCGGCGTCTGCTGGAACTGACCGACCTCGCGCCGGCGCATCAGCCCTCGTCGCAGTTGTGGCAACGCATCGAACGCAGTGTCGGGCAACTCACCCACAAGAGGGCGCCAGAGATTTCCTGGTGGAACCGCCTGTCGCTGTGGCGCGGCTTGAGCGCTGCCGGGCTGGCCGCGACCTTGTTGCTGGGTTCGATCCTGCTAACTCAAACCACCCCGAAACCGAGCTTTCTGGTGGTGCTGGTCGCCCCGCAGGACAAGGCGCCGGGCTGGGTGATCCAGGCCAGCAACCCACGGGAGATTCAGTTGATTCCGCTGGGCGTGGTCGAGGTGCCGACGGACAAGGCGCTGGAATTCTGGACCAAGGCCGACGGCTGGCAGGGTCCGGTGTCGCTGGGGCTGGTCAAGCCAGGGCAAGCGCTGTCGATCCCGCTGGACAAACTGCCGCCGCTGCAACCTAACCAATTGTTCGAGCTGACGCTGGAAGGCGCCAACGGCTCGCCGATCGGCAAACCCACCGGGCCGATCCAGGCAATTGGCCGCGCAGTGAAGGTGCTGTGACAAACCATCATCGGCGTCGATGTTCACCATCACGTCAATGAAGTTCTCTTAAAAAATCCCGGGCGTAACATCGGCTCCATACCAAACAAACAACACCCCGGAGCACACAATCATGAAACGCCAAGTCATCCTCAGCATTGCCCTTTCGGTTCTGGCCTTCAACGCATTTGCCGCCAAACCTGCCCACACCATGATCGCCGAAGGCGGTTCGGATCGTCTGATCGAACGCCGCGTTGCCGAAGGTGGTTCGGATCGTCTGATCGAGCGCCGCGTTGCCGAAGGTGGCTCGGATCGTCTGATCGAACGTCGCGTTGCCGAAGGTGGTTCGGATCGTCTGATCGAACGCCGCGTTGCCGAAGGTGGCTCGGATCGTCTGATCGAACGTCGCGTTGCCGAAGGTGGTTCGGATCGTCTGATTGAACGTCGCGTTGCCGAAGGTGGCTCGGATCGTCTGATTGAACGCCGCGTTGCCGAAGGTGGATCGGATCGTCTGATCGAACGCCGCGTTGCCTGAATGAATGGCTTGATCGCAACAACCCAGAAAAAACCCGGCTCCCGTCAGCCGGGTTTTTTTATACCTTTTTGATCGACCTCAGCCCTTGGCCATGCAGCGCCGATAACGCTCGTCGACCCGTTTGGCAAACCACGCCGTGGTCAGTTTGCGGGTGATCTTCGGGCTCTGCAGCACGATGCCCGGCAACACCGCACGGGGCAGTGACTTGCCTTCCGCACGCTCCGCCAGCTCGAAGACCCGTTGATACAGTTTGGTCTCCTCGAAGGCCAGGCTATCGCCCTTCTCCAGTTGATCGCGGATCACCGGATTGCGCATGCCCAGGGATTTGCCGAGGGCGCGCACCGCCAGTTCAGTGCTGCCCGGCATGATCGCGCCCGGGCGGATCAGGTCGCCATCCAGCGCCAGCGGAATGCCCGACGCCCGGCTGACCGCGTTCTGAAACGCCGCGTTGCGACTGGCGTACCAGCCGGCGTTGAAATCGGCGAAGCGGTACAACGGCTCGCGGTAACTCACCGGATAACCCAGCAGATGGGCGATGCCGAAATACATCCCGCCGCGACGGCTGAACACCTCGCGACGAATCGTCCCGTCCACCGGGTACGGGTAGTCCTTGGCGTGCTGCTCGGCGAATTCGATGCTGACCTGCATCGGCCCGCCGGTGTGCACCGGGTTGAAACCGCTGAACAGCGTGCGACCCATCGGCACCGAGCCGATGAAATCATCGAAAATTGCGCTCAATTCCTTTTCGCTGCGGGCGGCACTCAGGCGTTCGCTGTAGGTCTTGCCGTTCGGCGAGCGCACCTGCAAGGCGCCGCTGACCAACAGGCTCGGGATATGCACCTTGGCGGCGCGGCGGTCGATTTCGTCACGGGCGATCTTGCCCAGGCCCGGCACTGGCGGATCGACCTGAAAGGTGGATTCCTGCTCGGTGACGGCCAGCACCGAACACAGATTCTGCGTGGTCGGGCTGATGCCCTGAGCGGCGAAAGCAGCGTAGATGTCAGTGGCCCAGCCCTGGCGGTCGACGGTTTTGGCCGGCAGCAGGCGCACGATCTGCGCCTTGACCTCGGCGGGCGGGCGCGGCGCCGCTTCTTCGCTGCGTTGACCGGCGCAACCGGCCAGTACCAGCAGCGCGGCTAGGCTGACGATTAATCGAGGGGTGTGCATACACTTCATCCAGTCCGTTGAGCCGGGTTAACCCTACGCTCAATCGCAGGGTGCAGGATAGGACTGCGGGCCAGCGGCGCTGTTCCATCGCCCCGTTTGGCAGGCCGACTGGCCGCCCTCGCCGTCTGATCCATACTTGCTGCTGCACACTCAGTGCATGCCGCAGGTCAGGACACGCGAGGAGGACAGACCATGAACCGCAGTGATGTTCTGATCATCGGCGCGGGCCCCACCGGGCTGGTGCTGGCCCTGTGGCTGAGCAAACTGGGCGTGCGGGTGCGCATCATAGACAAGGCTTCCGCGCCGGGCACCACTTCAAGGGCGCTGGCGGTGCAGGCGCGCACCCTTGAGCTGTACCGGCAACTGGATCTGGCCGACGCGATAGTGCGTAACGGTCACCGGGTGGCGGCGGCCAATTTCTGGGTCAAGGGCAAACCTGTGGCACAACTGCCGCTGAACCGGATCGGCGAAGGCCTGACGCCCTATGCCTTTCTGGAAATGTACCCGCAGGACGAACACGAGCGACTGTTGATCGACCGCCTCGAAGACTACGACGTGACCGTCGAGCGCAACACGACGCTGGAGAGTTTCACCGAAAACGGCGACGGCCTCACCGCGCATTTGCGCCTGCCGGATGGCGAGCAGGAAATCTGCCAGGCCTGCTATCTGGCCGGGTGTGACGGCGCCCGTTCGGTCGTGCGCAAAACCCTCGACACCGGTTTTCCCGGCGGCACTTATCAGCAGATTTTCTACGTCGCCGATGTGCGGGCCAGCGGCCCCGCGCTCAATGGCGAGTTGCATCTGGATCTGGATGAAGCGGACTTTCTCGCGGTGTTTCCGCTGGCCGGCGAAGGCCGTGCGCGGTTGATCGGCACGGTGCGTGACGAACGTGCGGATCGTGCCGAAACCCTCGAGTTTTCCAATGTCAGCAATCGCGCCATCGAACATCTGAACGTGCACATCGAGGACGTCAACTGGTTCTCCACCTACCGCGTGCATCATCGGGTGGCGGATCACTTTCGCCAGGGCCGGGCGTTTCTGCTCGGCGATGCGGCGCATGTGCACAGTCCGGCCGGCGGTCAGGGCATGAACACCGGCATCGGCGATGCGATCAATCTGGCGTGGAAACTCGCGGCAGTGCTCGGCGGCGCAGCCACGCCCCAACTGCTCGACAGCTACGAAACCGAACGCATCGCCTTCGCCCGGCGACTGGTGTCGACCACCGACAAGGTCTTCAGCTTCGTCACCGCCGAAGGCCGAATGGCCGACCTGTTGCGCACGCGGCTGGCACCGTTCCTGATTCCGAAAATGGCCTCGTTCGAAACCAGCCGCGAATTCCTGTTTCGCACGGTGTCGCAGATCACCCTCAACTATCGGGGCATGGCGTTGAGTGAAGGCGTGGCCGGGCACGTCCACGGCGGTGACCGCTTGCCGTGGGCTCATGATGGCGAGGGGGACAATTACGAACCGTTGCGCCATCCGTGCTGGCAGGTGCATGTGTACGGCGACACCAGCGACGAGATGATCGCCTGGTGCAATGAACATCACTTGCCGCTGCACGTGTTCGACTGGCGCCCGGCGTTTGAAACGGCGGGACTGGGGCGCAACGGCTTTTACCTGCTGCGCCCGGATACCTACGTGGCGATTGCCGACAACAGCGCGGATCCGAAGGTGATCGAACGGTATTTCCGTGATCACGGGATCCGGCCGTTTTTCAATTGCCCCTGAAGGATCAGATCCCGGCCAGGGCCAGGTCCATCGCAAAGTAGGTGAAGATCAGATCCGCACCCGCGCGTTTGATCGCACCGAGGCTTTCGCGCACCACGCGATCTTCGTCGATAGCCCCGGCCTGGGCGCCGAACTTGATCATCGCGTACTCGCCGCTGACCTGATACGCCGCCAGCGGCAGGGTCGAGGCTTCGCGGATGTCGCGGATGATGTCCAGGTACGCGCCGGCCGGTTTGACCATCAGTGCGTCGGCGCCTTCCTGCTCGTCGAGCAACGATTCGCGCAGGGCTTCGCGGCGGTTCATCGGGTTCATCTGATAGCTTTTGCGATCGCCCTTCAGCGCGCTGCCACCAGCCTCGCGGAACGGGCCGTAGAGCGCCGAGGCGAATTTGGTCGAGTAGGCCATGATCGGAATCTGCGAGAAGCCGGCATCGTCCAGCGCCCGGCGAATCGCCCGCACCTGGCCGTCCATCGCTGCCGATGGCGCGATCACGTCGGCACCGGCACGCGCCGCCGCCACCGCTTGCTTGCCGAGGTTGATCAGGGTCTGGTCGTTGTCGACTTCATGGTTGTGCATCACGCCGCAATGGCCGTGGTCGGTGTACTCGCAGAAGCAGGTGTCTGACATCACGATCATGTCCGGCACGGCGTCCTTGGCGATCCGCGACATGCGAGACACCAGACCGTTCTCACGCCAGGTGTCGCTGCCGTTGGCGTCCAGGTGATGAGACACGCCAAACGTCATCACCGACTTGATCCCGGCCCGGGCGTAACGCTCGATCTCGCCGGCCAGTTTGCGCTCGGGAATACGCATCACGCCGGGCATGCTCTTGATCGGCACGAAATCGTCGATCTCTTCTTCGACGAAGATCGGCAGCACCAGATCGTTGAGGGAAAACTCGGTTTCCTGGAACAGGCTGCGCAGGCTCGCATTGCGGCGCAGACGGCGTGGACGTGCTTCGGGGAACTGACTGGACATGGGGCCTTTCCTGAAAACAGCGGATGAGACGAAAGTCGTAGGGGGCGAAGCTTATGCCTTGCGGGGGACGGGGTACAAACCTGGATCAATCAACAGTGCGTTACCGGGCACGCAACAATCTGCGCACCCGGCTGCCACAGGATCAGGAAGGAATGGTCAAGCCGCGCACAACCGCCGGCCGTGCCAGGAAGCGCTCCAGCACCCGGGTGACGTTCGGGAAGTTGTTGATGCCGACCAGATCGCCGGCCTCGTAGAAGCCGATCAGGTTGCGCACCCACGGGAACGTGGCGATGTCGGCGATGGTGTAGCGCTCGCCCATGATCCAGTCGCGCCCTTCCAGACGGGTGTTCAGGACGCTGAGCAGGCGGCGGCTTTCTTCGACGTAGCGGTCACGGGGACGCTTGTCTTCGTAGTCCTTGCCGGCGAATTTGTTGAAGAAACCGAGCTGGCCGAACATCGGGCCGATACCGCCCATCTGGAACATCAGCCATTGAATGGTCTCGTAGCGCAGCGCGCCTTCCTGGGCCAGCAACTGACCGCTCTTGTCGGCGAGGTAGATCAGGATCGCGCCGGACTCGAACAACGGCAGCGGTTTGTCCTCGGGACCGTGGGGGTCGAGGATCGCCGGGATCTTGTTGTTCGGGTTCAGCGACAGGAATTCCGGGGACATCTGGTCATTGGTGTCGAAGCCCACGCGGTGCGGCTCGTACGGCAGGCCGATTTCTTCGAGCATGATCGAGACCTTGACGCCGTTGGGGGTCGGCAGGGAATAGAGCTGAATCCAGTCAGGGTACTGCGCCGGCCATTTCTGGGTGATCGGGAACGCGGACAGATCAGTCATGTGTAGCATCCAGTCACAAAATGAAAGGCCTGAGCATAATCCACGATCAGCGCTCTGGCTCGGGTTCTTTACACACCTGCCCCGCAGGCTTACTTAAATCCGCAACATCCTGTGGTTAACCTTCCCTCCAACCGCACAGCCTCAACGGTAAAGTGCGGCGCACTCAAGCGGATCGAACCAAACGGGCCTCAGGGGGCTCCAAGCAAGCCAGTGATGACAGGGAAAACACCCGGCGCGCATGCACCGGTGCAGAGGTTTGTCAGCCTTAACCGAACAGACTGAAGACGCCTTATCCCATGACGAACTTGATGAAAGTCGCCAACCGCTTCAAACATCGCGCGTATGTGGCCCTGCCCACCCTGCTGGCGGTCAGCGCGCTGTTCCTGTCGCTGGAATCCAGCGAAAGCCGTGCGCAACCGGTGGACGGCACCCAGACCCTGGTGTTCCTGCGTCACGCAGAGAAACCGGCCGGCGGTCTCGGCCAGCTCAACTGCCAGGGCCTGAACCGGGCCATCGACCTGTCGACCCTGCTGCCGGAAAAATTCGGCAAGGCCGACTATGTGTTCGCCGCCAACCCGACGCGCAATGTCGAAGAAGGCGAACTGGACAATTCCTACAGCTACATCCGCCCGCTGATGACCATCAGCCCGGCCGCGATCAAACTCGGCCTGCCGGTGAACATCGAGTTCTCGGCCAACGACACCAGTGACCTGGCCCGGGAACTGACCGACGACAAGTACCACAACTCGACCATCTACACCGCGTGGTCCCATGGTTACCTTCCTGAATTGATCAACAAGGTTGCCGGCAATGCGGTAGGCGGAAAACAGAAAATCACCGATGACTGGGAATCCAGCGACTACGATTCGCTGTATGTGCTGACCCTGACCTGGCACAACGGCAAGGCCAGCCTGCAGAGCCACAGCTACAAACAGGGGCTGGATAACGGCCAGGAAAGCTGTCCGACCTGAGAGTGCCCGGGGCCCGTTCGGGCCCCGTCAGGCCTGGGATTTGCCCCGTTGACGCAGGTACTCGATAACGGCCTGCCGCTCCCCGGCAAACTCGATCCGCCCGCCCTTCTTCTCGCGCTGAAACACATACATGGGGTCGTAATACTCGCGCAGCAAGCCCTCGATCCACGCGCGATGCAACTCCACCGCCCCGCTGCGGCCCTGCTCCGCCAGCGCCTCCTCCATCAACACCCGCATCCGTCGATGCCGCTCGCCGCCCAGGCGCTTGTGCACGTTGTCGAGGCTCTCCAGCAAACGCTCGCAAAACCGCCCGAAGCCTTCCTCCCCATGCACAGCCTGAAACTCGGCAGACAAATCCACCACGTAATCGCGCAGGATCCGCTCGACGCGCTGCTCGAAACGATCTTCGAGCCAGACCATCGGGTACTGCTGCATGCCCTGATACAACGGCAAGGGCAACGCGCAGCTGCCGACCACCCGGCTCTCATCCTCCAGCACAAATTGATCGATGCCGGCAGCGCGTTTTTTCAGCAAGTCGATGGCCAGCCGATTCTCGAAATCGATGTTCGACGGCTGACCGGTGGCGCGCTTGCCGAAACTTGAGCCCCGGTGATTGGCATGGCCTTCCAGATCCACGCTGTTGCGCAGTTGCGCCAGCACTTCGGTCTTGCCGGTGCCGGTCATGCCGCCCAGCAGCACGAAATCACAGTCGGTCAAGGCTGATTCAAGAGTGTCGATCAGAAAACCCCGCAGTGCCTTGTAGCCACCGCCGATACGCGGGTAATCGACGCCGGCTTCCGACTTCAGCCACTGCTGCACGATTTGCGAACGCAGGCCGCCACGAAAGCAATACAGATAACCCTCGGGATGCGTCCGGGCAAACTCCGCCCAGGCCTGGATACGCTCTTCCTTCACCGGGCCGGACACCAGTTGATGACCCAGCTCAATGGCTGCCTGCTGACCGTGATGCTTGTAGCAAGTGCCGACCCGCTGGCGCTCGATGTCATTCATCAGCGGCAGATTGACCGCCCCTGGAAACGCGCCCTTGTGAAACTCGACCGGCGCACGGGCGTCCATCAGCGGCCGGTCGTTGAGGAAGATGTCGCGGTAGTCGGTGACGTCGATGGACATCAATTCACCTCGACCGCGTGGCTCTGTCGCCCGATCAACTCACCGATCGGCTCAAGCGCGAGGCCGAGTTCGGCAGCGACGGCGAGGAATTCGGCATTGCCTTCAGGCGTCACGGCCACCAGCAGACCGCCGCTGGTCTGCGGGTCGCACAACACTCGCTTGTGCAATTCCTGGACCCGCCCGACGCGGCTCGAATAGCTGTCGAAATTGCGCAAGGTGCCACCGGGCACGCAGCCCTGTTCGAGGTAATACTCGATGCTCGAAAGACGCGGCACCCGGTCATAGAAAACCCGCGCCGTCAGGTGACTGCCGTCGGCCATTTCTACCAGATGCCCGAGCAGGCCGAAACCGGTGACGTCGGTCATGGCGGTGACCCCGGCCAGTTTGCCGAAACGGCTGCCGGGCTTGTTCAGCGTACACATCCAGTCCCGGGCCACGCCGATGTCGTCGGGGCGCAGCTTGCCCTTCTTTTCGGCGGTGGTGAGGATGCCGATGCCCAATGGTTTGGTCAGGTACAGCAGGCAACCGGCGGTGGCCGTGTCGTTGCGTTTCATGAAGCGCTTTTCCACAAGCCCGGTGACAGCCAGACCGAAGATCGGCTCCGGTGCATCGATCGAATGCCCGCCGGCCAGTGGAATCCCCGCCGCATCGCACACCGCTCGCCCCCCCCGTATCACGTCCCGCGCCACTTCCGGCGCCAGCACATTGACCGGCCAGCCGAGGATCGCAATCGCCATCAACGGATCGCCGCCCATGGCGTAGATGTCGCTGATGGCATTGGTGGCGGCAATCCGGCCGAAGTCGAACGGGTCATCAACGATCGGCATGAAAAAATCCGTGGTCGAGACCACCCCGCGCTCGGCATCGATTTCATACACCGCCGCGTCATCGCGCGACGCGTTGCCGACCCACAGTTTCGGATCAAGATTCTGCGCCCCGCTGCCGGCCAGAATCACCTCCAGCACCTTGGGCGAAATCTTGCAGCCACAGCCGGCGCCGTGGCTGTATTGGGTCAGACGGATGGGCTCGGTCATGGGGCAGTCTCCGGGAGGCAGTGGAAGGGATTTTAGCAGAGGGGTCGGCAGGCAAAAAAAAGCCGCCCTTGCGGGCGGCTGAAGTGCTTCGCTCCTGAATCAGAACCCGAGGCTGAAGCTGATGGTCATCGCATGATCGTTGCTCTCGTTCGACAGCTGCCCCGAGTAACCGATACCGAGTTTGCCGGTCGGGCTGATCTGGAAGTCCACGCCTGCTTCGACCACCGCGCTGTCCTTGGCAATCGGTACGCCCTGGGTGTTGAACGAGGCGCCGCCGTCGATGAAGGTCAGGTCGGCGTCGGGTTTGGTGTCACCGAAGGCATGCCGCCAGCCGAGGGCTGCGCGCGGGGTGAATTGCCCGCCGTTGGCCAGGGTGATGACCTTGCCGGCGCGCACGCCCAGGGTCGAGAAGGTGATGTCCTGATCGGACTCGGCGCGCAGGCGCCCCACCCCACCTTTCTCCTTGGCCTTGTCGCTGTCGTAGTTGACGTACGCCAAATCGGCGAACGGTTCCAGAGCGATCCCGGCCGCTTCGATGGCATAGCCGACTTCACCGAACACCTGGGCGCTGCGGGCGTCGTAATTGGCCTTCAATCGGTCGTTGTAGGCGCCGACGCTGACGTCGCGTTTGGTCTCGATGTCGTGCCAGCTGTACGCCGCACCGAGGCGCACTGCCAACGCATCGAATTGCGAGTTGAGGTACGCCGCCAGGTGGTAGCTCTCGACCGTGGCATTCGAACGACGATCATGGGCATCCAGATCGCTGCGGGTGTAGCCGGCGGCCATGCCGACGCGCCATTGGTCGTCGAGCTGCTTGTCGGTGCCGAGCATGAAGCCACTCAGGTTGCGATCCAGTTTCGCGCTGTTGCTGTCGCCGTCCGACTCGCCCCAGGCGCCGAGTGCGCGGGCCCAGCCGACCATTTCGCCGTGGCAACCGTTACTGGTCAGCTGGTTGTCGCTCGGGGCCAGGGCGCGGCGTGGATCGTCCGGTGCGCTGCACGACGGCTGGCGCATGCGGTCGTTGACCGCGTCCCGCACGTACCGCGAATCCTCTAGGATCGCGCTGGCGGTGCTGGCATGGATTTCCCCCGACAGGCTGTCGAAGGCGTTCCGTGCATCGGCCACGCTGAGGTTGACGATTTCATTTTGCAACACCGCACCGGCTGCGCCATTGCGCATCAACGCCGAAGCGGTGTTGCCCTGGTTGCCAGTGGCGGCGACGTCGACGAACGAATTGCCGTTGCGGCTGACGACCAGATTCACCGCGTTGGCATCGTAGGCCAGCGTCGTATTCAGGAACGCGTATTGCGGCAGATCAGCGGCGCTGAAGGTGCCAGTTACCCCGCCGCCAGCGGTAATCAACGAATACACGGCGTTACCGGTAAACGGCGCAAGGCTGTTGACCAGCAGGCCACCACCAAGAGTCGCCGTGCCACCGACGGCCAGCGGCGTCGCCGTTGGCGAACTGACGGTCAGGGCCAGCAGACCGTCGGCGGCGTTGGTCAGGTTACCGGTTACGCTCAGCGTACCGGCCTCGGCACCGGAAGAAACCACCCCGTGGTTGACCACTGAACCGACGCTGCCATTACCGCTCAAGCCCGCGCCATTGGCCACCGTAACCTGCCCGCCCAGGGAAGCCCTCGCCGCAGGACTGCCGACCTGCAGCACGCCCTGATCCACTGACACCGTGCCGCTGAACGGATGATTACCGGTCAACAACAACGTCCCGCTGCCACGTTTGGCCAATGCCCCTAGGCCGCTGAGTGTCCCGTTGAACTGGCCATTGGCGTTTTGCTGGAACACCAGCGATGCGTTGTTGAGGATGTTGCCCTGCAGGCTGGTGGTGTTGCCGATCAACGTACCGCCGCTGACCGTGGTTCCCCCGCTGTAAGTATTGGCGCCACTGAGGATCAGGGTGCCGGAATCGAGCTTCTCGATCCCGCCGCTGCCAATCAGCGGTACGGAAATTTCCGCGCTCGCCCCGGCATTGACCCGCACCGGAGCAAGACTGCCGCCAGGCCCGTTGACCGGCGTCAGCGTGCCGCCGGCGCCCGGAATCAGGCTGTAACCGTTGGTGAGGAACTGCAACCCGGTGAAGTTCTGGTTGCCTTGTACGGTGACCGTGCCAGCCTGTCCTCCGAACACTGCGAACTGACCGCTGGAGGCCTGCGCCTGAGTCCCGGTCGGATCGGTCCAGTTGGTGCCCGGCCCCCACACGCCGCTGCCACCACCGATGCTGCCGTCCGGATTGGTCTTGCCGCCGTTCCAGAACTGCACTTCATTCGGCGCGTTCTGCACCAGCAGGTTGACCTGATTGGCCAGCGCGGTCTGCAGGGTCAGGTTGGCCGCCGACACCGGCAGGCTGCCGTAGACCAGACCGTTGTCGGTCAGGCTGCCACCGTAGGTGAACAGTTGATAGACCCCGGTGCCGAAGCCGCCGGCGTTGCTGATGTTCAGTGTGCCGTCGAGGGTCAGGTTGCCGGCGACGTTGACCACCGTTGTAGAGCTGGCGGCCGAGCCGAGAGTGAAGTCCAGGTTGGTGCCCGAAGACAACGCCAGCGAACCGACCGACAACGGCGTTGCACTGCCGCCACCAGTCAGCGTCGCACCGTTGGCCAGTTGCACGGCGCCGGCGAACACGCCGCTGCCGCCGATTTTCGCCCCACTGGCGACGTTGACGTTGGCACTGTTGAGCACACCGTTGACGTTCAGCGCACCGGCCTGCACCGCAGTGTTGCCGGTGAAGGTGTTGTTGCCGGTCAGCAGCAAGGCACCGATGCCGGTTTTGTTCAAGTTGCCGGCGCCGGTCAGATTGCCGGTATAGCTGCCGTCGCTGTTCTGCTCGAAGGTCAGCGTCGCGTTGTTGACGATGGCGCCTTGCAGGCTGCTGGTGTCGCCACGGGTGCTGCCGCCGCTCAGCGTCGTACCGCCGCTGTAGGTGTTGGCGCCGCTGAGCACGAGGTCGCCACCGCCGTTTTTCACCAGACTGCCGCTGCCGGTGATTGCACCAATCAGGGTGGCGTTCTGGTTGCCGGCCAGGGTCAGTTGCGCACCCAGGTTGATGGCGTTGGCCAGTTGCAGCGCGCTGGTGCTATCCAGGGTGCCGTTACCCAGCACGCTGAGGGCGCCGCTGCTGATCGCGCTGTTGTTGCCGAGGATCAGCGAACCGCCGGACAGTTGAGTACCGCCGCTGTAAGTGTTGCTGCCGTTGAGAGTCAGGCTCGATGCGCCGGTCTTGATCAGACTGCCGCTGCCGCTGACCACACCGTCGAGGGTCAATGCGTTGGCGCCGGCGACGGTGAGTCCGCCGTTGAGCACCACGGCGTTGGCCAGACTGACCGCTGCGTTGCTGTCCAGCGCCGTGCCGTTGGCGGCGGTCAATACGCCGGTGCCGAGGGCCGCGTTGTTGCCGACCACGATTTTGCCGCCATTGAGCGCGGTGCCGCCGGTGTAGCCGTTGGCGGCGTTCAGCACCACGGTGCCGGTGTCGTATTTGCCCAGCGTGCCGGCTCCATTGAGCGCCACGCCCACAGTGGCGGTGACGTTCGGATCGACCCGTACGGTCGCGTTGCCCAACGAACCGTTGACCAGATTCAACGAACCGGCCGTGCCGTTCTGCAGGCTGTAGCCATCGGTGACGAACTGCATGCCGGTGATGGTTTGCGCGCCGTTCACGGTCACGGTACCCGCCGTGCCCTGGAATACCGCGAAGTTGTTGGTCCAGGCCTGATTGGTGGTGCCGTTGACGTCGGTCCAGTTGGTGGTGCCGGTGCCCCAGGTGCCGCTGCCGCCATCCACCGAACCGTTGGCGACGAGCTGGTTGCCGTCCCAGAACTGCACGGTGACGCCCGGTGCGGTGACCAGCAGGTTGATCTGGTTGGCCAGCGCGGTTTGCAGGGTCAGGTCGCCCGGGTTGACGCTGCCCGGCACGGTGCCGATCAGCATGCCGTTGTCGGTCAGGCCACCGGTGTAGTTGATCAACCGGTACACGCCGCTGCCGAAACCGCCGATGTCGCTGACGTTGAGGGTGCCGTCGAGGGTCAGGTTGCCGCCGACGTTGACCAGTGCGTTGCCGCCACCGGAGACCGGTGTACCGAGGCCGACATCGAAGTTGGAGTTGCCGTTGAACACCAGCGAATTCACCGAAAGCGTGCTACCGGTGGCGCCGGTCAGATGACCGCCGTCCGCCACGGTCACGGCCCCGCCGAGCGAGCCGCCGCCGGTCAGGGTGCCGCCGCTGTTGACCAGCACACTGGCGCTGTCCAGCGAGCCGCTGACGTTCAAGGTGCCGGCGTTGACCGTGGTGTTGCCGGTCAGGCTGTTGAGGCCGGTCAGAGTCAGCGTACCGGTGCCGAGTTTGCTCAACTCGCCGGTGCCGGTGAGCACACCGCCGAAAATGCTGCTGGCGTTGTTGCCGCCGATGCTCAGCGTGTTGCCGCCGCCGATCAGTGCAGTGCCGCTGCCGGTCAGGCTGGCGAGGCTGCCGGAACCGCCGAGGTTGAGGGTCGCCGCAGCGCCGAGATTGATTCCGGCATTGCTGCCCAGTGCCGAGTTGCCCAGGGTGGTCAGGCTGCCGGATTGCACGTCGAAGGTGCCGCTGAAGGTATTGTTGCCGGACAGCGTCAGGTCGGCCAGACCGTTCTTGGTCAGGGTGCCGGCCCCGGCGATCACGCCGCCGAGCGTCAGGTTGTTGTTACCGGCCACGCTCAGGTTGGCATTGACGTTGACGTCGTTGGCCAGCACCAGCGGCGCAGTGGTATCGAGGGTAGAAGCGCCCGCCACGGTTACCGCGCCGGAGCCCAGACCCGCCGAGGTGCCGAGGGTCACGGTGCCGGCGTTCAGCGTGGTACCGCCGCTGTAGGTGTTGATGCCGTTGAGGGTCAGGTTGGAGGCGCCGTTCTTGATCAGACCGCCGGTGCCGCTGACCACGCCGCTGAGTGCCACATCGCTGTTGCCGGTGTTGGTCAGGTTGGCGTTGAGCACCACGTTGTTGCCCAGCGACACCGAAGTGTTGCTGTCCAGCGCTGAGGCGCCGGCCACGGTCAGGTTGCCCAGACCGAGAGCGCCGTTGCTGCCGGCGGTCAGGGTGCCGGCGTTGAGGGTGATGCCGCCGAGGAAGTTGTTGGCCCCGCTCAGGATCAGGTTGGCCGCGCCGTTCTTGGTCAGGCTGCCGGCGCCGTTGATCGCGCCGCTGAGGGTCAGATCGTTGCTGCCGACGATGCCGAGGTTGCCCGCCAGGTTGATCGCATTACCCGCCGTGAAAGCGCCGCTGACATCCAGAGTGGTGCCGTTGGCCGCGTTCAGGGTGGCCGAACCCAGTGCGCTGTTCGACGCCAGAATCAGACCGCCCGCGTTCAATGCCACCGGCCCGAGGAAGGCGTTGTTGCCGCCAAGGGTCAGGCTGGCCGAACCGTTCTTGATCAAGCCGCCGGTGCCGGAAATGACACCGTTGAGGGTCAGCGCATTGCTGCCGAGTATCGTCAGGTTGCCGTTCAGCGTGGCCGCGTTGGCCAGGGTCACGGCGGTGTTGCTGTCCAGTTGCGTGCCGGCATTGGCGATCAGCGCGCCAGTGCCCAAGGCGGTGTTGCTGCCGACCACCAGGGTGCCGCCGTCCAGTTGCGTGCCGCCGCTGTAGCTGTTGGCACCGTTGAGCACCAGGGTGCCCGCGTCGAGTTTGTTGAGGATGCCGCTGCCGTCGATGTTCACGCCGACCGTGGCGGTCACGCCCGGGTCAACGCGCATCGCCGTGGTGCCGCCGGTGCCGTTGACGGCGGTCAGCAGTCCCGAAGTGCCGTTGACCACGTTGTAGCCATCGGTGAGGAACTGCATGCCAGTGAACAGTTGCGTGCCGTTGACCGCTACCGTGCCGGCCGTGCCCTGGAATACCGCGAAGTCGCCGGCCCAGGTCTGGTTCACCGTGCCGCTGGAATTGGTCCAGTTGGTGCCGCCTGCAGTCCATGTGCCGGTGCCGCCATCCACGGTGCCGTTGGCGATCGTCTGGCTGCCGTCCCAGAAACGCAGGTTGGTGTTCGGCGCCGACACCACCAGGTTGATCTGAGTGCCAAGGGTCTGCACGAGGATGTCGCCGAGGCCATAACCCACCGGCACTCCGGCCACGGTCAGGCCGTTGTCGGTCAGCGCGCCGATGTAGTTGAACAAGCGGTAGACACCGACGCCGAAACCGCCGGCATCGGTGACGTTGAGGTTACCGTCGAGGGTCAGGTTGCCGCCGATGTCCATCAGCGACGTGGTCGATGGCGTCGCGAGGTTCGCATCGATATTGCTGTTGGCGGCCAGAACCAGTGACGCTGCAGACAGGGTGGTGCCCGACGACAACGCCAGGTGGCCGCCGTCGTTGACGTTGAGGGCTCCGAGAATCGAACCGCTGCCGGTCACGGTCGCGCCGGTATTGACGTTGACCTGGGCACTCGCCAGCGAACCGCTGAGATTCAAGGTGCCGCCGTTGACCGCGGTGTTGCCGATGATGCCGTTGATCCCGGTCAGGTTCAGGGTGCCGGTGCCGACCTTGGTCAGGCCGCCGTTGCCGCTGAGGTCGCCGTCGAAGGTGCTGGTGCTGCTGACTCCGCCCACGGTCAATGTGTTGCCGCCGCCGATCTGCACGCTGCCGCTACCGCTCAGGCCATTGAGGCTGGCGTTGCTGCCCAGATTGAGACTGGCACCGGCGCTGATGTCGGCGCCGGAGGTATTGCCCAGCGCCCCGCTGCTCACGGTGGTGACGCTGCCCGCGGCAATGTTCAGCGCACCGGTGAAGGTGTTGTTGCCGCTGAGGGTCAGGTCGTCCAGGCCGGTCTTGGTCAGGCTGCCGGCGCCGTCGATCACGCCGCTGAGGGTCAGGCCGTTGTTGCCGGCCAGGGTCAGCCCGGCATCGAGGGTGATGTTGTTGCCGAGGGTGAAAGCGGTGCTGTTGTCCAGCGTCGCGGCGCCACCGACGGTGAGCGTGCCGCTGCCCAATGCGCCGGGCGCGCCGAGGGTCAGGGTGCCGGCGTTGAGGGTGGTGCCGCCGCTGAAGGTGTTGGTGCCATTGACGGTCAGGTTGGCGCTGCCGTTCTTGACCAGTTGGCCGGTGCCACTGAGCACGCCGCCGAGGGTCAGGTTCTGCGAGCCGCCGACGCTCAGCGCCGCATTGAGCACGACCGCGTTGGCCAGGCTGACCAGCGGCGAACTGCTGTCGAGGGTTGCTGCCCCGCCGACGGTCAAGGCGCCGGTGCCGAGCGCCGAACTGTTGCCAACGGTCAGGGTACCGGCGTTCAGGGTGGTGCCGCCGACGTAGGTGTTGGTGCCATTGAGGTTCAGATTGGCCGCACCGTCTTTCACCAGGCTGCCGGCACCGGCGACGGTGCCGGTGAGGGTCAGGTCCGCGCTGCCGCCGACATTGAGCGCGCCTGCGAGGTTGATCTGATTGCCCAGAGTGACGGCGGTATTGGTATCCAGCGTGGTGCCGGCCGCCGCGTTCAATGCGCCGCTGCCGATTGCGGTATTGCTGCCGACAATCAGCTTGCCGACGTTGAGTGCGGTGTTGCCGAAATAGGTATTGGCGCCGTTGAGGATCAGATCGGCGGGGCCGCTTTTGGTCAGACCACCGACACCCGAGACCACGCCCGCGAGGGTCAGCGCGTTGCTACCGCCGAGGGTCACGTTACCGCCGAGGTTTACGTTATTCGCCAGACTCGTCGCGGTGCTGGCATCCAGCGTGGTGCCATTGGCGGCGTTGAGTACGCCAGTGCCGAGGGCGGTGTTGGAGCCGACGAGCAGAGTCCCGGCGTTCAGCGACGTAGCACCGGTGTAGGTGTTGTTGCCGGTCAGGGTCAGGGTTGAAGCACCGGTCTTGATCAGGTTGCTGGCGCCGCTGATCACACCGCCGAGGGTCAGCGGGTTGGCGCCGCCGGTAGTGAGGTTGGCGTTCAGCGCAATGGCGTTGTTCAGCGTCACGTTGGCGCTGCTGTTGAGCGTGCCGCCCGACCCGCCCACGGTCAGCGTGCCGGTGCCGAGCGCCGCGCCGTTGCCGACGGTCAAGCTTCCGGCGTTGAGTGCGGTGCCGCCGGTGAAGGTGTTGGCGCCGTTGAGGGTCAGGTTGGCCGTGCCGTTCTTGATCAATTGACTGGCGCCGCTGATCACCCCGCCAAGGGTCAGTGCATTGCTGCCGCCGATCCCCAGATTGCTGTTGAGAATGACGTTGTTGTTCAGCGTCACCGCGGTATTGCTGTCGAGGGTCGCCGCGCCGCCGACAGTGATATTGCCACTGCCCAGCGCAGCGTTGGCACCCGCTGTGATGGTGCCCGCGTTCAATGCAATAGCACCGAGAAACGTGTTGGTGCCGTTGAGAATCAGGTTCGCCGCGCCGTTCTTGGTCAGCCCGCCGCTGCCGCTGACGACGCCATCGAGGGTCAGATTGGCATTGCCGGCGATATTCAGGTTGCCGCCGAGGGCGACCGCGTTGCTCAACGCCACGCTGGTACTGGCGTCGAGGGTGGTGCCCGCCGCCGTGGTCAGTGCGCCGGTGCCGAGCGCGGTGTTGGAACCGATGATCAGCGTCCCGTTGTTCAGCGCTGTACCGCCGGAGAAGGTGTTGTTGCCGCTGAGGGTCAGATTCGCGGTGCCGCCCTTGATCAGATTGCCGGCGCCGCTGATGACCCCGCTCAAGCCCAGTGCCTGAGTACCGCCGATGGTCAGATCCGCCGCCAGCGCCACCGCGTTGGCCAGGGTCACGGCGGTGGTCGCATCCAGCGTGGTGCCGGCCGCCGCGTTCAACGCGCCCGTGCCGAGGGCGGTGTTGCTGCCGACGAGCAAGCTGCCGCCGTTGAGAGCGGTGCTGCCGCTGTTGGTGTTGTTGCCGGTCAGGGTCAGACTGGCGCTGCCGCTCTTGGTGATCGAGCCGGTGCCGGACACGATGCCGGCCAGGGTCAGGGCATTGCTGCCGAGCACATTCAACGTACCGGTGATGCCGACGTTGTTGGCCAAGGTCACGTTGCCGGTGCTGTCGAGACTGGTGCCGTTGCTGGTGTTGAGGACCCCGGTGCCCAATGCGTTGTTGTTGCCGACGCGCAAAGTCCCGGCGCTGAGGCTGGTGATCCCGGTGTAGGTGTTGATGCCGTTGAGGGTCAGGCTGCCGCTGCCGGTTTTGGTCAGATTGCTGGCGCCGCTGATCACCCCGCCCAGGGTCAGCGCTCCAGTGCCGGTTGCGGTCAGGGTGCTGTTGAGCGTGATCGCGTTGGCCAGCGAAATCGGCGTCGTTGCCGAGATGCTCGAAGCGCCGCCGACCGTAATGCCGCCAGTGCTGAATGCCGAGTTATTACCCACTAGCACTGTGCCGCCGTTGAGCACGGTGTTGCCGGTGTAAGTGTTGATGCCGTTGAGGTTGAGCTGACCGCTGCCGATCTTGGTCAAGCCGCCAGTACCGGAAATCACGCCGTTCAGGGTGGTGCCGTTGATGCCCTGCAGGGTCAGGCCACCGGCGCCCAGACTGATCTGGTTGGCCAGCGACAAACCGGCATTGCTGGCCTGAAGAATCCCGCCGTTGGACGTCAGCACACCGCTGCCGAACGCGGCGTTGTCGTTGAACTGCGCGACACCGCCATTGAGTGTGGTCGCCCCGCTGACCAACGGCCCCTGCAAGGTCCAGGTGCCGCTGTTGAGGGTCAGGTTGTTGAAGTTGACGTAGGTCGCGCTGGACGCAGTGCCGGTCCCGGTGACGCCACCACCGACGCCGATCGGGTTTTGCAGGATCAGCGTGTTGGTGCCCCCCGCGCCGCCATCGATGGTGCCGGTCGGGGCGAAAGTCAGGTTGATGCCGATCAGGCCACCGAGGCCGACGGACACTTGCACGCCGTCACCGACGTTAACGCTGGAACCGGTGATCGCGTAGAAGGTGTTGGTGCTGCCCGCCCCCATCGACACACCGCCGGTGATGTTACCGGCGTTGGTGAAGGTGTTGCCTGCTGCCGACGTCTCGAAAGCAATCCGGCCGTTGATCGTGCCGCTGGCACTGTTGGTCATGTTGACTTGCGAACCGCCATACACCCCGACCACCGGGGTATCGGCCAGGGTGATGCCGCCGACCGACAGCCCGGTGGAGGTAATCGTGCCGTCGTTGGTGATGGTCGTGGTGCCCGACACCGAGTTGTTCACACCAATCCCCAGACCGTCGATGCTGGTCAGGTTAAGGCCGAGCAACATGCCGGTGCCGCGAATGAGCCCGGTGGTGTTGTTGACGATGCTCACCGTACTGGTTGCACCGGTGCCGATGAACGCACCGCCACTGAGGATCGACACCAGGCCGAGCAAGGCCGGGTCGAGGGTGCCGGAGTTGTTGAGGTTGATGTTGGCCCCGGTCAGGTTGATCACCTTGCCGCCCAGCGTCGCGTTCATCTGCGCGCCGTTGGTGACGTTGACCGTCAGGCCGCTGGTGGCGCTGCTGTAATCATTGAGAAACAGCGGCAGGGTCGGGACGCCCGAACAGGTAATCGTGGAACCCGCCGCCGAACAGGTGGCGAACGCCTGCTCGCTGACACCACCGAACAGCAGCCCGGCGACGCTCAGATGCACAGCAAGGGACAGAGGGGAAAAACGCGAGACGAGGGCAACACCAAACCTTGCTTCCACGGGCTACTCCTTGCGTGGCCAATTTCGTCCTTGAAGGCGTGCAAATGCAGCAAGACCCAGCACGCATCAAGCGTATGACGGTCATCAGATAAACCGTCGCTTTCCAGACACACGCTAGTTGATGCCCTTCGATGGGGCACCGGTTAAATAGTGTTAATACTTTTGTGCGATAAGGCCCTGCGTCGATACTTCCGGCCGTTCTGAGCAAGGTGATGAGGGTTTTCGCAGGCCCTTTTCAGGAGCTGACCGAGTCGCCAGGTAAACCCGCGAATCGATCGTTTTTTCAGCGACTTGAGAAACTGGTACGGCTTGTGCAAACGTTTGCTAGTCGCTATTGACTGCGTTTTCGTTACAAAACCGTACAGGGCCCATCATTTCGGGCCTTGATCTGCAAAAAGGACTTTGAATGTACGTTTCTTCCTGCCACCGCCGTCGCGGTGCACGCACCTTTGCTGTTTCCCTGCTACTGGCCGGCGTTACTGGAGTTCTCAGTCACACCGCATTGGCGCAACCTGCCCTGCCCGAGGAATCCGCCCAGGGTGAAGCCCTCAGCCCCGAAGCCAGCCCGCCGAAAAAAGGCGCGTACCTGTCGGACTGGTACAACCAGGATCTGATGCTGATCGGCAGCAAGGACATCAGTTTCGGTCCGCAACCGGCCGACGACATCTACCTCGAATACGAGTACTTCGGGCGCAAGGGTCCGTTCGAGCTGTACGGCTACATCGACATTCCGAAGATCTTCAACATCGGCAACAGCCACGACAAAGGCGTGTGGGACCATGGCTCGCCGGTGTTCATGGAGCACGAACCGCGCATCTCCATCGACTACCTCGCCGGCCGCAGCCTGGCCATCGGGCCGTTCAAGGAATGGTACGTGGCGTTCGACTGGATCTACGATCACGGCAGCCGCAAAGAGAACCGCGCCAACACGCTGTACAGCGGTTTCGGCACCGACATCGACACCCATTCAAGGGTCAATCTGTCGGCCAACCTGTACGGACGCTACCAGTGGGAAAACTACGGGGCCAGCAACGAGTATTCGTGGGACGGCTACCGCGCGCAGCTCAAGTACATCGTGCCGATCGACAAATTCAGCAATGGCGCCTCGCTGACCTACATCGGCTTCACCAACTTCGATTTCGGCTCGGACCTGCACAAGGACAACCCGGCGCGCACTGCCAATGCCACGGTGGCGACCAACGTCTTGCTGTACTCGTTCACACACCTGCGTTTCACCCTGGTCGGCCGATATTTCCACAACGGCGGCAACTGGGAGGATGGCAGCGAGCTGAACTTCGGCGACGGCAACTTCCGGGCGCGCTCAAATGGCTGGGGTTACTACGCCGGCATCGGTTATCAGTTCTGAATCCAGGAGCAATCATGAAAGCAATGACGCGTGTATCACTGGCCGCTGCCGCCCTGTTCTCTTCCAGCGCATGGGCGGCCGAGGCGCCGATTCAGCCGAAAGTGGTGCTGATCACCATGTTCGCCCCGGAGGCACAGCACTGGATCGATCGCCTCGAGCTCACACAGGAAATCCGCGTGCCGGGCCTGTCGGCCGAATACCCGACCATCCGCTGCAACACGCAGCAAGTGTGCCTGCTGACCACCGGCATGGGCCAGACCAACGCCGCCGCCTCGACCCTGGCACTGGCGCTGTCACCGAAATTCGACCTGCGCAAAAGCTACTTCCTGATCGCCGGGATTGCCGGTATCAGCCCGAAACACGGGACCATCGGCACTGCCGCCTGGGCGCATTACCTGGTCGAGTTCGGCACCCAGTGGGAACTGGATTCCCGCGACGCGCCATCGAGTTGGCCGACCGGATACCTGGGCATCAACACCAAGGGCCCGAACGAAAAACCACCGCTGGACTACAAGACCGAAGTCTTCGAACTCAACCCGAAACTGCAGGCCAAGGCCTACGCCCTGAGCCACAAGGTCGAACTGAGCGAGAGCAAGGAATCGGCGGTGTGGCGCCTGAAATACCCGGCAGCGCCGGCCAATCAGCCGCCGGTGGTCACCCGTTGCGACACGCTGGCGGGCAATACCTGGTTCTCCGGCACGCGTCTGAGCGAACGCGCCGAGGTCTGGACCAAACTGCTGACCGACAACCAGGGTGAATACTGCACCACCCAACAGGAAGACAACTCCACCTACGAAGCCTTGCTGCGCGCCAGCCGCGAGGGCCTGGTGGACGTGCAGCGCCTGGCCGTGGTGCGCGCCGGCTCCGACTTCGACCGTCCGGCGCCCGGCGGCAGCGAAGTGAACAACCTGCTCAAGTATGCCGATCAGGGCGGATTTGTGCCGGCACTGGAAAACCTCTACCGCGCGGGCAATCCGTTGGTGCAGGACATCCTGAAGAACTGGTCGGCGTGGGAGAACGGCGTCCCGCAATCCTGAGACCCAAAAAACCGTGGGAGCGAATTCGCTCCCACCGTTTTGTGATGTCATGAAAAACAGAGACTGTCAGGGGACAAGAATCACTTTGTCGCCACTGCCCTGATTCACATCGGCATACCGCGCCAGCCCTTCGGCCAGCGGCGCTTCCACCAACCCTTGCGGCAGTGGCAGCAGGTCTTCGTCGAAGAACCGGCCAAACTGATCCAGCATCGCCGCGCAGGCTTCAACGCCATACAGCAACGAGTTGATGCCGACCACCGAACCGCCCTTGCGATACAGGGCCAGCGCCGGCAGTTGCACATGCCCGTCCACCGGTGCAGCGATGATCGCGATCCGTCCGAAGGTCGCCAATGCCGCGACCGAGGCCGGCAGCCAGAAACCGGTGGTGTCGAAGATCACATCGGCACCGCCGCGATACACCGCATCGACCTGCGCCCCCAGCTCCTCGGGCTTGTCCAGCTGAATCGTCTGATAACCCTGCGCCTGCAGATCCTTGACCTGCTCCGGCCGCCGCGCCGCCGCCAGCAACTGCGCGCCGCGCACTTTGGCCAGCGCCAGCGCCGCCGTCGCCACCGCCCCGCCGCCGATGACCAGCAGACGGGTTTCGGCACTCACCAGGCTGCGCTCCAGCGCATCCCACGCCGTGGTGTAAGGCACCCCGAGGCTGGCGGCCTGAGTGAAACTCAAATGCGAAGGTTTATGCGCCACGCCCTTGGCCGGCAGTTTGACGAACTGCGCGTGGGAGCCATCGGCGAAAAAACCCAGCTCACGCCCGGTGCCCCAGACTTCCTGACCGATCAACGCCTGCGGCCCTTCGACCACCACACCGGCAAAGTCACGACCGGGAATACGCGGCAGCGTGGTGTACGGAAAACGCCCGAGTACGTTCTTCACGTCGCTGGGATTGAGGCCTGCAGCCTTGATCTGCACCAGCACCTCGTCAGCGCCCGGCACCGGCGTCGGCACCTCGACGAAGCGCAGGGACGACAGGTCGCCGGTTTTATCGAATTGCAGTGCTTTCATGGAAATCTCCACCAAAGGAAAAAGACAGGATTCAGGACAGCCAGCCACTGACCAGTTGCCGGCCCATCGGCCACAACTGCTCGCCCGCCAGCATGCCCAGCAGGCCCACCAGCGCGATGGTCGGCGGCGCCGGAGAACGGACATCCAGCGCGCCATACAGCAGGCCGACACCCAGACCGACGCCCAGTGAAATCAGGTAATTCATGGGATCACTCCGCCACACAAAGGGAATGGGCAAAGTCTAGGGAAAGGCGGCGACCGGCATCGGCCAAGGACTTCTGAATTTCTGCCAAATCAACCGGCAAGCGGCCCGCCATCGAATTGCGAAGGGGCGACACCCAGCTCGCGGCGGAACATGTCGCTGAAACTGCTCGGCGAATAACCCAGCTCACGGGCAATCGCGCTGACCGGCACGCCCTGGATCAACTCCGCCACCGCCGTCGCCAGTTGCACCTGACGCCGCCACTCGGCGAAGCCCATGCCCAGCCCCTCCTTGAACAACCGCGCCAGGGTGCGCACGCTGGCCCCGGCGTTTTCGGCGTGCTGCTCAAAGGGAACGTCCAGCGAAGGCGCGGCCATCACCGCCTGACACAGACTCATCAACCGCCGGTCGGCATCATCCGGCAACGGGATCTTCAGCTGTGAACGCCTTGCACGTTTCAGCTCCAGCAGCGCCAGCCCGACCAGCGCCTCGTAATACTCGGCATCACCGCTGTCGCCCTGCGCCACCAGACCGACAATCAACTCGCGCAGCAGCCCGCCGACCTCGATCACCTGCACCGTCTCATCCAGCGTCGCCGCCAGCGCCGGGCGCAGGTAGATATTGCGCATCTGCAAATCCGACACCACCCGAATCCCGTGCGGAACCCCCGGCGGCAACCACACCGCCCGCTGCGGCGGCACCACCAGCGCCTCGTGCGGCGTCTCGACCCACATCACCCCGCTCATCGCATACAGCAACTGCCCCCACACATGCTCGTGCGGCTCGATAAACAACCCACGCGGATAGGTGCGCGCCAGCGGCTGCACGGGCACATCGGTATCAGTCAGATCAGGGGGCGCAGCGAGGGCCATGGCGAACATTCATCGGGGTGGGCGAAAGCGCCATGGTAACCAGTCCGACCGGAACCTCGCCATTGATAGATACCGTCTGACAATCCGAGTGAATTTTCCCGCAGCCCAGCGATCCTTCTATTACCACAGGGAGGAAGATGGGCTTTATGAACAACGCAAAACTGTACGTCATCGATTACACCCTTCACGGCGCGCCAAAGTCGTTCATTATCCGCTCGGACAAAATGGACAACACCGAGGCGTGGCACTGGGCAAGCTGCGACGCCGGGGTCGGCCGCATCCCGCGTTTCGGCCGGGAGAAAGTGCAAAAGACCAGCAAGCCGATGGCCGAAAAATTCGGCGTGGAAAACGTCACATGGCGACCGGCAAGCTAAGCTTGCGCGCGGTGGGGACACTTTCGGGGGAACACACATGACAACCATCAACAGCCCGGCGCACCTGGACTACGGCCTGGACACCCTGTTCGGCCGCATCACCAAAAGCGTTGACTGCCCGGTTGGCCTGGAACCGGTCGAAAACGACCCCTACCGCTTCGCCCTGCGCGTACCGGCCCCCTTGCCGGAAGACCTTGAAAAGGCCAAGACCATCGTCGTCAACGTCGAAGGCCGCCGCCTGCATGGCAACGTCCGCCACACCGAACGCCTGGACGACGACAGCCTGAAACTGGAAGTGGAGCCTGATTAGGCTCCACCTTTTCAATACCCGAGATTACTCGGGATGCGCACACTGACACCCCTTGCCCGAACACTCCTCACCACTCTTGTGATGATGCGCACAGGCCTCACAGCAATAATGCTTACCGTGCGCCACATAAGAATGCTCACCCTCCTTGATCGTGCAACGACATCCCGGACAATCGCATTTTCTATCTGCCATGAAACAGACTCCTCTGGTGGTGGTTGTCTGAGGCCGAAAGAACAGCCGTGCTACCAGTGTAGAACGTGAAAACCACCTAACCTCCCAACCCACACCACCCACCACGATGAGCGTTAGCTCGAGTAAAGCTTTTGATCGCAAGGCCCGTCGGCAGGCTGAGTGGAGGGATTGATCCGGGGGTGGGAGCGCAGCGACCGTGCGGCGCAGCCGCATGCATCGAGAGGAGGTGCAGCGAAGCAAGCCGTAGGCGATGCCCCCGGATCAATCCCGGAGCGAAGGAACCCGAGCCACAGCGAGGGCCGTACGTCAGGGTAAAGCCTTTTGGGTTACCTTTTCGGCGTTTGGAAAAGGTGACTCGCCGTAAGGGCGAAACCGCCAGCCGCAACCCCCGAAGAAACGGATATACACGCAAAACGAACAAAAGCCTGGTCGGCCCAAAGGCCGCCAAGTTCAAACGGCCTGACGCACGCTACTGCGATACATGAACACCAACGCCAGCCCCAAACAAACCATCGCCAAAACCCGACTCGAAGACAACTCAATAGCGGGATTCCCCAACCAGCCAAAATTATCAATCAACATCCCCATTCCCAACTGCCCGACAATCACCGCCACCGTCGCCACAGCCGTCCCCACCCGAGGCACCGCCCCCACCATCACCATCATATAAACAACCCCAAACAGCGCCCCACTCAACTGCCACTTCGGCACATCCAGCAGGCTGACCGCATGGGCCGGTTCGAAAAACAGAATCAGCAGCCCTGTACTCACCGCGCCAACCACGAAAGTCAGGAGGCTACTGCGCAACACACCAACGGTTTCCCCAAGACGCCCATTGATCGCCGCCTGAACACTCAACACCGCACCGGCCAAAACCACCACTGCCAACAAAATAACCAGACTCATCACTCACCCCCGCGCAATCAAAACCAAAGCCGCCACAATCAACCCCAACGCCAGCCACCGCTCAGCATTGACCTTCTTGCGCGTGGCCCCAAACCACCCGAAATGGTCAATCAGCACACTCTTGCCAACCTGCCCCGACAGAATCGCAATCATAGTCATCGCAATCCCGATATGCGGCGTCGCCAGCGTCAACACCACCACATACATCGGCCCCAGAAACCCGCCGATCAACTGCCAGCGCGGCAGATCCGTCAGCTCCGGCCCCTTCTGTGGCCCCGCAAACAGCAACAGCAAAAACAGAATCGCCGAGCCCACCCCGAAAATGCTCAAGGTCGCCCACAAATGCCCGACCTGCTCACCCAACGGCCCCAGCAACCCGGCCTCCACCGACAACCCCATGCCGGCCAGAATCACCAGCGGCAACAGCAACAAACGCAAACCCGGCCGGGCGACCGGGGCCGGCGCGGCACTCACTTCATCAAACGACTGCATCCAAAAAACCTCTGAAGGAAACGATGGCGCGGATTATCGGCTGGCGCAGCTGTGCGATAAATGGGAGCATCCTGACAACACTTTTGCGCAACTCGCACAGCAGGACAAACGATGCACGGGCTCAACGAACTGGGATTCAAGGCGCTAAGGCTGTTTGTGGCGGTGCTCGACCACGGCAGTTTTTCCGAAGTCGCCCGCCGCGAGGGCGTGGCGCCCTCCTCGATTTCCCGGCAGATCCAGTTGATGGAGCAAGCGCTGAATCAGCAATTGCTCTACCGCCACACCCGCGCGGTCACACCGACCGAGGCCGGGCGCATGCTCGGCCACCACGCGCGGCTGGTGCTGGTGCAACTGGAAGAAGCCGAACAGGCGTTGCAGGAACAGCAAAGCGAACCGACCGGTCTGGTGCGGATAAACGCCCCGGTGGTGTTCGGCCAGCGCCACCTGACGCCATGGCTGGGCCGTTTGTGCGAGCGCTATCCGAAGCTGCAACTGGATATCCAGCAGACCGACCACTACATCGATCCGCTGCAGGAAGGCGCCGACCTGCTGTTTCGCATCGGCCCGCTGCACGACTCGAGCATGCAGGCGCGGATCCTCGCGCCGCACCGCTTTCAGGTCGCGGCCAGCCCGGAGTATCTCAAGCGCTATGGCACGCCACAGCATCCCGACGATCTCGCCCGCCACCAGTGTCTGGCCTACAAGGGTGCGACCGGCCAGCAACGCTGGTTCTTCCGTCAGGATCAGGGCGAGTGGACGGCGTATGCAGTCAAGGGCCCGATCACCGGCAACCACGCGGACACGTTGACTCAAGCCGCTGTGCAAGGGCTGGGGCTGGTGATGTTTCCGTCATGGCTGATCGGTGAGGCGGTGCGTGAGGGCACGCTGGTGCCGGTGCTGGGGGAGTATCAGGTGTCGAACAGCGTGGAGCCGCAGCAGATTGCGGTGCTGTGGCCGGGGAGCCGGCGGTTGTCGGTGAAGGTGCGGACGGTGATTGATTTCTTCATTGAGTGTTTTGGGGAGGTTCCTTATTGGGATCGTCCCTGAAGATCAAAAGCCCCCTCACCCTAGCCCTCTCCCGGAGGGAGAGGGAACCGAACGGGGGATATTCGAGAGATACGCCGACATGAGCGATCGGCTGTGAATCCATAATCGACACGATTTTTCAGGTCGATGTATGACGCAAGACACTGCGGTCAGTCCCCTCTCCCTCCGGGAGAGGGTTAGGGTGAGGGGGCCTTTGGGGGTCAGATACGGAACTGGCCGACCAGTTTGCCCAACCGCTGCCCCAACTCCGCCAGACTACGCGAAGTCTGCGCCCCCAACTGGGTCTCATCCGCCACGTTATCCACCGCCACCGCAATCTGATGCACGCTGCGGTTGATCTCTTCGGCCACCGCCGTCTGCTCTTCCGCCGCACTGGCGATCTGCGCGTTCATCGAGTTGATGGTCGCAATCAGATCCGCCATCGCATCCAGCGAAGCCCCCGCCTGATTGGCCTGGGCCGACGTGCCGTCACCCGCCTCGCTGGAACGGCGCATCGCCTCAACCGCAGATTGCGTACCCGCCTGCAAGCGATCGATCATCCCCTGAATTTCCTGAGTGCTGATCTGCGTGCGCGAAGCCAGCGCCCGCACCTCGTCCGCTACCACCGCAAACCCGCGCCCGGCCTCGCCGGCCCGGGCGGCTTCGATGGCGGCGTTGAGTGCCAGCAGGTTGGTCTGTTCGGCGATCGAGCGGATGACCCCGAGCACACCGACAATCGACGACACGTCCTGCTGCAGGCTGTCGAGGGACACGCCGCTGCTGCGGATGTCGTCCACCAGCGCATGAATCTGCTTGATGCTGCCGGCCACCACACGCTTGGCGGTCTGGCCTTCTTCGTCGGTCTGCTGCGCGGCGACGGCGGCGTTCTGTGCGCTCTTGGCGACTTCTTGCGCGGCCGCGGACATTTCGTTGATCGCCGTGGCGACCTGATCGGTTTCGTGGCGCTGACGCTCCATGGCCTGATCGGAGCGCTGGGCCTGATCCGACACCTGCGTCACCAAACCGGTCAGTTGCGACGTCATCTCGGTGATCTGCCGCACCAGGCCGTGGATCTTGTCGACGAAACGGTTGAATGAGCCGGCCAGTTCGCCGAGTTCGTCCTGGCTGGTGATGGTCAGGCGCCGGGTCAGGTCGCCCTCGCCCGCCGCGATGTCATCGAGGTTGGCTTTCATCAGGGTCAGCGGTCGCAGGATGGTGTTGGCCAGCAGCATCCCCGCTGCCGCGATCACCAGCAGCACCACCACCGCCACGCCGACGATGCTCAGCACCACGCCCTGCATGCGTTCCTGCACCTTGGCCTCGACCACCGCCACTTGCGCTTCGATGCCATCGAGGTTGACCGACGTACCGACCGCCATGTCCCACTTCGCCAGGTATTCGGTGTAACCGAGTTTCGGCACCAGCACTTGCGCGTTGCCCGGCAGCGGCGAGCTGTATTGCAGGTAGTGAGTGCCGTCCTTCGCGACTTTCACCAGGTCGCGGTTGACGTAGACGCCGTTCGGGTCGCGGTTGTCCTTGAAGCTTTTGCCCACGCCTTCGGGGTCGTTGGCCTTGAACAGGCGCACGGTCTCGGAGTCGTAGCCGAAGAAGTAGCCGTCCTTGCCGTACTTGATGCTCGACAGCAGCTTGATCACCTGCGCCCGCGCCTCGGCGTCACCGGGGGCGGCGGCGTCGTACAGCGGTTTGATGGTGGTCATGGCCACGGCGACGTAACTGGCCAGCGTGGCTTTGGCGTCACCGAGCAGGCGTTCGCGGGTCTGTTGGACTTCATTGCGCGCCTGTTCCTGGAGGATGAACAGCGTGGTCAGGCTGATCACCAGCGCAAAGAGCAAAACCGGAAGGACGGCAAGGGACAGGACTTTAGCCTTGAGACTCAGGCGCATGGGGGCTCACTCTTTTGGTTTTATTGGCGTGGTTAAAGGCTTTAACGGCACGCGAAACCAAAAGTTGAGCTGCGGCTTGAGATCGCTCCCACGCGGACGGCTCGACGCAGAGCGTGGGAACGATCACGGGTGTTAGAGGACCATCGCAGCCACCCAGCCAAACGCCAGCAGCGGCAGGTTGTAATGCAGGAAAGTCGGGACCACGGTGTCCCAGATGTGATGGTGCTGGCCGTCGATGTTCAGACCGGAGGTCGGGCCAAGGGTCGAGTCGGACGCGGGCGAACCGGCATCGCCCAAGGCCCCGGCCGTGCCGACGATGCAGACAATGGCAATCGGGCTGAAGCCCAGTTGCACGCACAGCGGCACGAAAATCGCCGCCAGAATCGGCACCGTGGAAAACGACGAGCCGATGCCCATGGTCACCAGCAGCCCGACCAGCAGCATCAGCAAGGCACCGATGCCCTTGCTGTGATTGATCCACGACGCCGAAGACTCGACCAAAGTCTGCACCTCGCCGGTGGCCTTCATCACTTCGGCGAATCCGGAAGCGGCGATCATGATGAAGCCGATCATCGCCATCATCTTCATGCCTTCGGTAAACAGGTCATCCGTCTCGCGCCATTTGACGATGCCCGACGCTGAAAAGATCAGGAAACCGGTCAGCGCCCCGATAATCATCGAATCCAGCAGCAACTGAATAATGAAGGCTGCGGCAATGGCGACACCGGCGATCAACAGGCTTCGCGGGTTGTACTGCACCGCCACCTGCTCGACCTGCTCGATTTTGCCCAAGTCGTAGACGCGCTTCTTGCGATAGCTGATAAAAGCGATGCCCAGCCCCACCAGCATGCCCAGCGCCGGAATCCCCATGGCATGGGTGACGTTGATACCGCTGATGTCCACGCCACTGCGGGCAACGTTGGCCAGCAGGATCTCGTTGAGGAAAATGTTGCCGAAGCCCACCGGCAGGAACATGTACGGCGTGATCAGGCCGAAGGTCATGACGCAGGCGATCAGGCGTCGGTCCAGTTGCAGCTTGGTCAATACATAGAGAAGCGGCGGCACCAGCAGCGGAATGAACGCGATGTGAATCGGCAGGATGTTCTGCGACGCGATCGCCACCACCCACAGCAGGCCGATCAGCAGCCATTTGACGCTGCCGCCACCGGTCGCATGCTGGCGGTCGACCATCGCCAGGGCCTTGTCGGCCAGCGCGTGGGCCAGGCCGGACTTGGCAATCGCCACGGCGAAAGCGCCGAGCAACGCGTAGGACAACGCCACCGTCGCCCCGCCACCCAGGCCACTGTTGAAAGCCTTGAGCGTGGCGTCGATGCCCAGACCACCGGTCAGGCCACCGACCAGCGCACCGACGATCAACGCGATCACCACATGCACCCGGGACAGGCTGAGGATCAGCATGACGCCGACCGCAGCAATCACTGCATTCATTTCACTACCTCGAAAACACGACGGTAAAGCCATTCACCGCCAGACAGAATGAGTCCGGCAGACAAGCCACGAAGGTCGCCAGCGGATTTGCATAGAGGGTCTTATTAGAAGGGCGCGCACTGTGCCGCAGCGCGGGCGCAGTGTCAAAGCGACTGGTCGCAACACTGTGTAACTTTCCATGATCAATCCGCTGAACAAGGCATATCCGCCACAACATGCGTCAATTCGCCCTATTGCATTGACGCCATAAAGAAAGCCGAAACGCGGCCGTTACAGTGCAAAGTCTCAGATATTTATCGAATAAGGACGTTTCCATGTCACTCAGACAACTTTCCATCCAATGGAAAATCACCCTGCTCGCCGGGCTCTGCCTGGCCGGTATCGTGACCCTGTTGGTGGGTCTTTCGCTGTATCGCATGGAGCACAGTTCCGAACTGGTGAAAGCTTCGAGCATGGAAATGCTCACCGAGTCGGCCCAGGCTCGCATCGAATCCCAGGGCGAAGTTCAGGCGGCGGGTATTCGCCAACAGTTCATGGACGCCTATCAATATGGCCACGGTTTCTCGCGTCAGGTGCTGTTTCTGCGTGAGCAGGCCGAGAAGCGCTTCCTCGATGCCTTCGACCTGCGCGAGGACATGACCCGTCAGGTGAAATCGGCACTGCAGGCCAACCCGGATCTGCTCGGCCTGTCGCTGGTGTTCGAAGCCAATGCGCTGGACGGCAAGGACGAACTGTTTGCCGGTCAGGCTGAACTGGGCAGCAACGACAAGGGCCGCTTCGCCCTGTACTGGTCGCAGCCGACGCCGGGCAAAGTGACCTCGATGGCGCTGCCGGAAAGCGACATGGCCGACACCAGCACCGGCCCCAGCGGTCAGGCCGCCAACGCCTGGTTCACCTGCCCGCGCACCACGCTCAAGCCATGCGTGATCGAACCCTATTTCTATGTGATCGACGGGCAAAAGGTGCTGATGACCAGCATCGTGTTCCCGCTGATGGTCAACGGCAAAGTCATCGCCTCGCTGTCGGTGGACATCAACCTCAACAGCCTGCAAGCGATCAGCCAGAGCGCCAGCAAAAAGCTCTACGACGGCCAGACCGCCGTGAGCATCATCAGCCCCGCCGGCCTGCTCGCCGGTTACAGCCCGGACGCCAACAAACTCAGCCAGCGCCTGGATGCCGTGGACACCACCAGCGGCGCCGAATTGCTGCGTCTGCTCGCCTCGAGCAACGCCGTCAGCAGCCTGCACAGCAACGCGCAACTGAAAGTGCTGTCGCCGTTCCAGCCGATTCCCGGCGGCCCGTCGTGGGGCGTGCTGCTTGATGTGCCGGAGAAAGTCCTGGTGGAGCGCGCCGAAGCGCTCAAGCAACAACTGGATGCCAGCAATACTTCGGGCACCCTGATCGAACTGAGCCTCGGCGTGCTTGCCGCGCTGATCGGCCTGTTGCTGGTGTGGCTGATGGCCCGCAGCGTGACCAAGCCGATCCTAGGCGTAGCGCACATGCTCGAAGACATCGCCAGCGGCGAAGGCGACCTGACCCGACGTCTGGCCTACGACAAGAAGGACGAACTCGGTCAACTGGCCGGCTGGTTCAACCGCTTCCTCGACAAGCTGCAACCGATCATCGCCGAGGTGAAACGCTCGGTGCAGGATGCGCGCAACACTGCCGATCAGTCTTCGGCGATTGCCACCCAGACCAGTGCCGGCATGGAACAGCAATACCGTCAGGTCGATCAGGTCGCCACCGCGTCCCACGAAATGAGCGCCACCGCCCAGGACGTGGCCCGCAGCGCGGCACAAGCCGCCGAAGCCGCCAAGGACGCCGACCGCGCCACCCGTCAGGGCCTGACCGTGATCGACCGCACCACTGCCAGCATCGACACCCTCGCCGCCGACATGAGCGCGGCGATGGTGCAAGTCGAAGGCCTGGCCGCCAACAGCGAGAAGATCGGCGCCGTGCTGGAAACCATCCGCGCCATCGCCGAACAGACCAACCTGCTGGCCCTCAACGCTGCCATTGAAGCCGCCCGTGCCGGTGAAGCAGGTCGAGGTTTTGCGGTGGTCGCCGACGAAGTCCGCAACCTCGCCCGCCGCACTCAAGAGTCGGTGGAAGAAACCCGCCAGGTGATCGAGCAATTGCAGAATGGCACCCAGGACGTGGTCGGCTCGATGGGCAACAGCCATCGCCAGGCCCAGGGCAGTGTCGAACAGGTGGGTCAAGCGGTTACCGCGCTGCGCCAGATCGGCGATGCGGTGACGGTGATCAGCGACATGAACCTGCAGATCGCCAGCGCTGCCGAAGAGCAAAGCGCGGTGGCCGAAGAGATCAACAACAACGTGGCGACGATTCGTGATGTGACGGAATCGCTGTCGGGGCAGGCGAATGAATCGGCGCGGGTGAGTCAGTCGCTCAATAGTCTGGCGAATCAGCAGCAGAGTCTGATGGATCAGTTTCGGGTCTAGGGTTCATCGCAAAGTCCCTGTGGGAGCCCGCCTGGCTGCTCCCACAGGTTTGTGGAATGACGGAAATCAGCGTTTAGGCAATTCGATCACCACCTTCAAACCGCCCCACTCACTCTCACCCAACACCAGCAACCCACCCCAGGTGTCGACGATGTCGCGCACAATCCCCAGGCCCAAGCCATGCCCGTCGGTCTGCTCGTCCAGTCGCGTACCACGACTGAACACCTGAGCACGCTGCAATTCGGGAATTCCCGGCCCGTCATCTTCAACGCTCAGGGCGAAGCCATCCGTCCGCTCAAGCACGCTCAGTCGCACCTCGGCATCCGCCCACTTGCAGGCGTTGTCCAACAGATTGCCGAGCAGTTCCAGCAAATCTTCACGATCCCACGGCAATTGCAGGCCCGGCGGCGCCACATAACTCAGCTCCAGATGCTCGCCGTGGATCATGTTCAACGTCGACAGCAGCCCCGGCAGTTCTGCGTCGCAATCAAACAGTGCTCCCGGCAACGCATCGCCGGACAGGCGCGCACGATTGAGTTCGCGATTCAGTCGCTGCTGAACCTGCTCCAGTTGTTCCTTGAGAATCTTGCGCAGCTCCGGGTGTGCGTCGAGCCTTTCACTCGACGCCAGACTGAGCAGCACTGCCAACGGGGTTTTCAGCGCATGCCCGAGATTGCCCAGCGCATTGCGCGAGCGCTTGAGGCTGTCTTCGGTGTGCGCCAGCAAGTGGTTGATCTGCGCCACCAGCGGCTCCAGTTCCGCCGGCACTTGTTCATCGAGTTGTGAACGCTGGCCCTGCTGCAACTGGGCGATCTGTTCGCGAGCCTTTTCCAGCGGACGCAACGCGCGGCGCACGGTCAGGCGTTGCAGCAATAGAATCAGCAGCAACCCGGCGAGCCCGAGGCCGAGACCGATCTGCCGCATGCGCTGGAAGCTCTCGCGCACCGGGGTGTAATCCTGAGCCACGCTGATGGAAATCGACTGGCCGAGCCGTCGGTAGTCCGAACGCAGCACCAGCAGTTGCTGACCGTCCGGCCCCAGTTGCAGGTTGCTGTGCAGACCGGAGCGTTCGAGCAACGGCAGATCCTGATCCCACAACGAGCGGGAGCGCCAATGGCTGTCGGCGAAATCGATGCGGAAGTAATGCCCGGAAAACGGTCGCTGATAGGCCGGCGACAAGTGACGCTCATCCAGCTGCAAACCCTGTGGCCCGCGAACCAGCGCCACCAACAGGCTCTCGCTGTCGTTACGCAAGCCGGCTTCGAGATAGCGCTGCAATCCCACCTCGAACAACCACAGACTGGTTTGCGCCAGCAGTACGCCGACGACCACCAGCACGCTGATCAACCCCAGACTCAAGCGGCGCTGGATCGATCTCACGAAGCCTGTCCGCCAAACAGATAACCCTGACCGCGACGGGTTTCGATCACGCTCTTGCCGAGCTTGCGCCGCAAGTGATTGACGTGGACTTCCAGCACGTTGGAATCGCGTTCGGTCTCACCGTCGTAGAGGTGTTCGGCGAGGTGGCTCTTGGAAAGGATCTGCTCCGGGTGCAGCATGAAGTAGCGCAGCAGACGGAATTCGGCGGCGGTCAGCTGAATGTCGGCACCGTCGCGCACGACACACTGGCGGCCCTCATCCAGGTGCAGCCCGGCAGCCTTGAGCGTCGGCTGGTTGGCCTGGCCCTTGGAGCGGCGCAGCAGCGACTGGATGCGCAAGTACAGTTCTTCCGGGTGGAAAGGTTTGGTCAGGTAATCGTCGGCGCCGGCCTTGAGGCCTTCGATACGCTCGGCCCAGGAGTCGCGGGCAGTGAGGATCAGCACCGGAATCGTCAGACCGCCGGCACGCCACTGCGCCAGCACCTCCAGCCCCGGCACGCCGGGCAGACCGAGGTCGAGGACGATCAGGTCGTAGGGCTCGCTGCTGCCCTGATAGACCGCGTCGCGCCCGTCCGCCAGCCAGTCCACCGCGTAGCCCTGACGTTGCAGGCCGGCGAGCAGTTCGTCGGCCAGCGGTACGTGGTCTTCCACCAGAAGCAAGCGCATCGGTCAATCTTCCTTGTCTTTCACGAGTTCGCCGGTGTCGGCCTTCAGATGCAGCTCGCGGGCCACACCTTCGACGGTCAGCAACTCGACTTCATAAATGTAGACGTCGTGTTTTTCTTCCAGCTCGACTTCCAGCAGTTTCGCGCCGGGATAACGGTCCATCGCCTGCTGCAATACCTGCTCCAGCGGCAGGATCACACCCTGCTTGCGCAGATTGAGGGCTTCGTCGGGCCCCAGGTCGCGGGCCATGGCCGTCGAGCAAAACATCACCAGCGCCAATGCTGTACAGCGGGTGGCGCGAACATTCACCTTCATTACGTATCCTGATGATCCTTGAGCACTTGCCCGCTCACCGCGTCCAGTTCCAGATCCCATTCCAGGCCCTGCGGATCACGCAGTTCGATCTGGTAGATGTACTTGCCGTACTGTTCTTCCAGCTCGGTGTCGGTGATCGTCGAGCCCGGGTGTTTGGCCAACGCGGTGGCGTTGAGCTTCTCGAAGGAGACGATAGTACCAGCGTCGCGCAGGCGCAGGGCTTCATCCGGGCCGAGATCGCGGGCGTGAACGGTGCCGGCGGTGAGGCCGATGATCGAGGCAAGGGTCAGGGCAGTCAGGGTTTTCATGGTGTCTCCGTATTTTTATGTGTCGCTACGGGCGGCACCTTAACGGTGCGAACTTAACTGAAACTGAATGGCCATCATTGGGCCTGCTCCTGCAGCCACGGCAACATGTGCTTATAATCTTTCGCTTGCTAACGATCGAGACCTGTATGACCGCCATTCACATCAAGTTCCCTGCCCTCACCCTCAAGGCCGGCCCCAGGGCCATGGCGCGCATTCGTGCCCAAGGCCTGAGCGCCGCCGACGTCGGCACCCTGCCCGGTGCTGCCGGCGGGCCAAAGGCGCTGGGGATTCAGGGCCTGGATCTGGCGCTGTTCGGCGAGTGGTTGCCGACGGCGCCGCGCGAGCGTTCGCTGATCGGTGCGTCGGTAGGCTCCTGGCGCTTCGCCAGCGCTTGTCTGCCGGACGCCGCCGAAGGCATCCGCCGCCTCGGTCATCTGTACAACGAGCAGAACTTCAACAAAGGCGTGACCATCGGCGAGGTCAGCCGCAGCTCGCAGCGCATGCTTGATGACCTGCTCGACGGACGCGATGCCAGCCTTTTGACCAACGCCCATTACCGCTTGAACATCATGGTGGTCAAAAGCCACGGCGGGCTGGCGGACGACCATCGCGGCCGGCTCGGGCTGGCGCTGGGTTCGGTGATCGCCGACAACCTGCGGGGCCGCGCGCGGCTGTCGCGGCACTTCGAACGGCTGATCATCCACGACCCGCGCCTGGCGCCGCCGGTACATGCGCTGCACGACTTCCCGTCGCGCTTCGTCGCCCTCGATGCCGGCAACCTGCGTCAGGCGCTGCTGGCGTCCGGCTCGATCCCGATGGTCATGGAAGGCGTGCGCGACCTGCCGGGCGCCGGTGCCGGCACGTTCCGCGACGGCGGCCTGCTGGACTATCACCTCGACCTGCCCTACAGCGGCGACGGCATCGTGCTCTATCCGCACTTCACCGACCGGGTGATTCCGGGCTGGTTCGACAAGACCCTGCCGTGGCGCAAAGCTTCGGTCGAGCGTTTGCAGGACGTGCTGTTGCTGGCGCCGTCAAAGGAATACCTGGCGCGCCTGCCCTACGGCAAACTCCCCGACCGTAACGACTTCAAGCGCTTCATGGGCGATGCGCCGAGCCGGCAGAAATACTGGCGCGCGGCGATGGACGAGAGCCGACGGCTGGGCGACGAATTCCTCGAACTGACTGCCAATGGTCGCCTCGCCGAGCGCTTGCTGACCCTTTAGTCAGCACAGCCGGGAACAAGCTGATAAACTCGCCGCCTGCCCGAATTCGCTGCGGCGAACGCCATCTGAACAGAGCTGAAATCACTGTGGAAATCTTCAAGGAATTTACGTTCGAATCCGCCCACCGCCTGCCCCACGTACCGGACGGCCACAAGTGCGGACGCCTGCACGGTCACTCGTTCAAAGTGGCGATTCATCTGAGCGGCGACCTCGATCCGCACACCGGCTGGATCCGTGATTTCTCCGAGATCAAGGCGATTTTCAAGCCGCTGTACGAGCGTCTGGACCACAACTACCTCAACGACATTCCGGGCCTCGAGAACCCGACCAGCGAAGTGCTGGCCAAATTCATCTGGAATGAATTGAAGCCCCTGCTGCCGGAACTCAGTGCGATCCGCATCCACGAGACCTGCACCAGCGGTTGCATCTATCGCGGCGAGTAATTCCCGCGACACAAAAAACCACCGAGACCGGTGGTTTTTTTACGCCTATGCTTTTTGGCTCGAACCCGCCAAGAGGACAGGCCCATGACGGACTGGCTGCTGGATCAGGTCTTTGATTTCAACGGGCGACAGATTCGCCACGGGGTGCGCGGCGACGGCCCGCCGCTCATGAAGCGGCGTTCAGCGGCCTGCCCGATTACATCCAGCGCGCCATCGTGCCGACCTACATTCGCGGGGCGATTCACCGGGAAATTCCCGATGACGAACTGGCGCCCTACGTGCAGCCATGGCTGGGCGATCCGGGGCAAGCGGCGTTCTACCGGCAGATCGCGCAGATGGATCAGCGCTACACGCTGGAAGTGCAGCCGCTGTACCCTACGATCCGTTGCCCGGTACAGATTCTCTGGGGCGAGGACGATCAGTGGATTCCCATCGAACGCGGACGCGAGTTGCACAAGATGATTCCGGGATCGCAGTTTCATCCGGTCCCGAATGCCGGGCATCTGGTGCAGGAAGATGCGCCTGAAGCCATAGTCGCCGCGCTGCTGCGGTTCCTCTGATCCAATCCCATGACCCTGTGGGAACAGCTGCTCCCACATGGTTCGGTGCGGCGCCCGATGCACTGCTTTCGCGCCGATCATCCGTGCCTCGTCTATACATAACCCCGTCAATCCGTGACTGGCACGACCGCTGCAACCTCTTCGCGTCCTCCTCTTTCCAGCAAGGAACGCCCCCATGACGCAAAACGATCCCGGCAACGATTACCCCCTCAGTGAAGTGCCGATGCACGCGCGCAAAGGCCTGGCCTCCACGGCGATGGTGCTGCTGGGCTTCACCTTCTTCACCGCGACCATGTTTGCCGGCGGCAAGCTCGGCGTGGCGTTCAACTTCGGCGAAATGCTCGCCGTCATCGTCATCGGCAACCTGCTGCTTGGTGTGTACGCCGCAGGCCTGGGTTACATCGCCTTCAAAAGCGGGCTGAATTCGGTGCTGATGGGGCGCTTCTGTTTTGGCGAAGTCGGCAGCAAGCTCAGCGACCTGATCCTCGGCTTCACCCAGATCGGCTGGTACGCCTGGGGCACCGCGACGGCGGCGGTGGTACTTGGCAAGTATTTCGATCTGAATGAAGCCACGGTGCTGGGGCTGATGGTGCTGTTCGGCCTGGTGTTCTGCGCCACGGCGTATGTCGGTTATCGAGGGCTGGAAATTCTGTCGTACATCGCGGTGCCGGCAATGATGTTGCTGCTGATGCTGTCGATGTGGGTTGCGACCGTGAAAGTCGGCGGCCTCGACGGATTGCTCAGCGTCGTACCCAGCGGTTCGCTGGACTGGTCGACCGCCATCACGCTGGTGTTCGGCACCTTCGTCAGCGGCGCGACCCAGGCCACCAACTGGACGCGTTTTTCCCGTTCGGCGCGGGTCGCGGTGCTGGCCAGCCTGATCGGTTTTTTCATCGGCAACGGCCTGATGGTGCTGATCGGCGCTTATGGCGCAATCGTCTACCAACAGCCCGACGTGGTCGAAGTGCTGCTGTTGCAAGGTTTCGCCATGGCGGCGATGGCGATGCTGTTGCTGAACATCTGGAGCACCCAGGACAACACCATCTACAACTTCGCCGTCGCCGGCTGCAACCTGCTGCGCACCGGTCGCCGCAAGACCGTGACCCTGGCCGGCGCCGTGATCGGCACGGCGCTCGCGTTGCTGGGCATGTACGACATGCTGGTGCCTTATCTGATCCTGCTCGGCACGGTGATCCCGCCGATTGGCGGGGTGATCATGGCGGACTTTTTCTTCCGCTGGCGCGGACGCTATCCGCGTCTGGCCGACGCACGGTTACCGGCGTTCAACTGGCCGGGGCTCGCGGCCTACGCGGCCGGAACCGTCGCCGCGTTCGGCTCGCCGTGGGTCGCGCCGCTGGTCGGCATCGCCGTTGCCGCGTTAACGTATATCGCAGTGACCGGCCTGCTCGGCGCCCGCAACGCGGCCGCCCCTCTACAAGATCTATAAAAGGATTCGCCCGATGCACATCATCAACGCCCGACTGCGCAACCAGGAAGGTCTGCACGAATTGCACCTTGAAGACGGCCTGATCCGCAGCATCGCGCGCCAGACCGAAGCGCCGACCCTGGGCCCCGACGACCTTGATGCCGGCGGCAATCTGGTGGTGCCGCCCTTCGTCGAGCCTCACATTCACCTCGACGCCACCCTGACCGCCGGCGAGCCGCGCTGGAACATGAGTGGCACGCTGTTCGAAGGCATCGAATGCTGGGGCGAGCGCAAGGTCACCATCACCCAGGAAGACACCAAGACCCGGGCCAAGAAAACCATTCAGACCCTCGCCGCCCATGGCATCCAGCACGTGCGCACCCACGTCGACGTCACCGATCCGCAACTCACCGCACTCAAAGCGATGCTTGAAGTACGCGAGGAAAGCCGTCACCTGATCGACCTGCAGATCGTCGCGTTCCCCCAGGAAGGCATCGAGTCGTTCCGCAACGGGCGCGAGCTGATGGAAGAAGCGATCCGCATGGGCGCCGACGTGGTCGGCGGGATTCCGCATTTCGAATACACCCGCGATCAGGGCGTCAGCTCGGTGAAGTTCCTGATGGACCTGGCCGAGCGCACCGGCTGCCTGGTGGACGTGCACTGCGACGAAACCGACGACCCGCATTCGCGCTTCCTCGAAGTGCTGGCCGAAGAGGCACGCAGCCGCGACATGGGCGCCCTCGTGACCGCCAGCCACACCACCGCGATGGGCTCTTACGACAACGCCTACTGCGCCAAACTGTTCCGCCTGCTCGGGCATTCGGGGATCAGTTTTGTCTCCTGCCCGACCGAAAGCATTCACCTGCAAGGTCGCTTCGACAACTTCCCGAAACGCCGCGGCGTGACCCGCGTCAACGAGTTGCTCGAAGCCGGCATGAACGTGTGCTTCGGTCAGGACTCGATCGTCGATCCGTGGTATCCGCTGGGCAACGGCAACATCCTGCGAGTACTCGAAGCCGGCCTGCACATCTGCCACATGCTCGGCTACCGCAACCTGCAAAGCGCGCTGGATCTGGTCACCGACAACAGCGCCAAAGCCATGCATCTTGGCGAACGCTACGGTCTGGAACAGGGCCGCCCGGCGAACCTGCTGATCCTGTCGGCGGACAGCGATTACGAAGTGATCCGCAGCCAAGGCCTGCCGCTGTACTCGATCCGTAATGGCAAGGTGTTGATGAAGCGGCAGATGCCGGTGGTGGAATTCGTCTAAGGTGTAGAAGTCGGCGTCGCAACGTCGCCGACTGCTTCCGATGGACGCCTGTCATGCCGTAGTTCGCGCGCTGTTGCTCCGCTGCCATCCTCATTGATCCGTGAGGACGCGACATGAATCAAAAGACCACTTCCGATCCCATGGCCACGCTTTACCAGGAAGGCCGCCACACGTTTGTCGAACTCGTACCCGATGGCGGGGCCAGGCTCGACGCCTTGTTCCATACCGTTCCCGCATTGGGCCAACTGGCCGTCGGCGTGGTGTACGGACATTTACACTCGCGGCCTGGTCTTGATCCGCGATTGCGCGAAGCGGTGTCCCTTGCCGCCATTGTCGCCTCGGGCATGGTCGGACCTCCGCTGAGCGTGCACCTCAAAACCGGCCTGGCATCGGGCCTCGCACCGGGTGAATTGACTGAAATACTGCTGCAGGCTTCGGCCTTCGCCGGTTTCCCCCGAGCGGTCAGTGCGGCGGAGCAACTCAATCATCTGTTTGCAGAAGCGGGCCTTGAATCACCACCGCCCCCCACCCCGAGAGAAGTCACTTCGAGATTTTGCGCAGACGTTCGCGCGGGCCATCCACCGATTCCGCTGAGTGCCGCAGTGAAACGCCAGTTACGTCAGGCGGACCGTTTGGCGCTGCAAGCCTGCACAGCGCAGGCTGTAATCGTCGAGTGTTTTCAAAGCCCCGAGACGCAACCCAGAGCCCTGCTGTATGCGACGGTGGTCGATGACACTGTTGTCGCCGTAAAACTGTTCAAGGCCCAATGAGCGGTTTCATGGTTATGGAACGGGTCGGTTTTATCGCAAAACGATAGCGTCGACCTGTCAGATCTGACAGGCGACAAGCGCTGCGCGCAGGCCCACAGTAAGCCCCAAGGGATCCATCGTTCCCGGGGGGACGATCATGAAAGGGACTTCACCTTTTTGTCCGATGCGCGGTGCCGAACAGACGCACGCCGAGCAGCTCGCCATCGCGCTCTTCCAGTAAAATCGGCGCCGTACCGCCCGGCATCAGCACTTGCACCTCTCCCGCCGACACCCAACCCACTCGCCACGCAGCGCTGGCCACCGCGCTGGCGCTGGTGCCCGAAGACGCCGTCGGCCCCTCGCCCCGTTCGAACACCCGCGCCACAATGCGCTGATCCCCGGCGCGCGTCGCCCATTGCAGGTTGACCCCGGCCGGGCACGGCTGGCCGGCGCCGGTGGGCATGGCGTAGGCGATGGCCGTCAGATTGTCCGTCAGCGGCGGTTCAAGCATCTGCGCGTTGCTCGGCAATGCGGCTTCATCCCGCACCAGCGTCACGCAATGTGGATTACCGATCCGCACGAACTGGCTGTGCGCCCAGGCGGGATCGAGTTGCGCCAACGGCCGAACACGGTTGACCTCCACACCGTTGAACGGCACCGGTTCAACCCCGAGCGCACCGACGGCTACCGGGCCGAAACCGGGCTGGCCGAGGTCCAGCCAAAAGCCGTGCACGCCCGCTACTTGCGCCGGTTTCACCGAGGTTGGCACTGGCGATTGCGAGTCCTGTTTGTCGTGATGCACCCGCAGCGTCGCCCCTTCCTCCGGCATCAACCCTTGTTCAAGCAGCGCCCGGGAGAAAATCGTCAGGCCGTTGCCGCTGCGCTCGGCCAGCGTGCCGTCGGTGTTGACGATCAGCAGGTCGAAGGGGGGCGCGGATTGAAACGGGCCGATCAACAGGCCATCGCTGCGATGGGATTTGCTGCCGACGGGACGTTGACCGTCGGGCCAATCGCAACACTGCGCGATGGCTGCGGTACTCCACGTCTGGCGCGACGACGCGCACTGCGCCGCGCTGGTCGGTAAATCGATACCGGCATCGCGTAGCACTCGCGGCGAAACGACCCCGTAGATATTGCCCCGTGCATCGTAGAACTGCGTCATGAACCCGCCCTTGTTTTTCCCGTCGACAGGGACGCCACTGTAAATCGCAACGCCCTGCCGACGCGAGCGGGCTCGCTCCATCGAAAGAGCTGTGCAAGGATGTCCGCTGCTGAAACGTTTTTTGCCAAGGATCGTTATGACCAGCCTCACCCCTCAAGACACGTTCGTTCCCGGACGCCTCGAACAGATGTCCACGCGCATCGCCTTCTTCATCGCCGGGCTCGGCATCGCCGCGTGGGCGCCGCTGGTGCCGTACGCCAAGGCGCGCGCCGGGCTCGATGAAGGGACGCTGGGGTTGCTGTTGCTGTGCCTGGGCGTCGGTTCGATTCTGGCAATGCCGCTGGCGGGGATTCTGGCCACCCGGTTCGGCTGTCGGAAGGTGGCCACCGGCGGCACGCTGCTGATCTGCGCGGCGTTGCCGTTGCTGGCGACGGTGTCGTCGATTCCGGCGTTGATTGCCACGTTGTTCATGTTCGGCGCCGGGCTCGGTACGGTGGATTCGACGGTGAACCTGCAAGCGGTGATCGTCGAGCGGGCCAGCGGCAAGAACATGATGTCGGGGTTCCACGGCCTGTTCAGCCTCGGCGGGATCGTCGGTGCAGCGGGCGTGAGCGCCCTGCTCGGTCTCGGGCTGTCGCCATTGGCGGCGATGCTGGTGGTGGTCGTGGTGTTGATCGCGGCGCTGTTCAAGGCGGTGCCGCACATGTTGCCTTACGGCAGTGAAAGCTCGGGGCCGGCGTTCGCGGTGCCCCACGGGATCGTGCTGTTCATCGGCGGCATGTGCTTCATCGTGTTCCTCACCGAAGGCGCGGCGCTGGACTGGAGCGCGGTGTTTCTGGCGCAGGAACGCGGGATCGATACGGCGTATGCAGGGCTGGGTTATGCCGCGTTCGCGCTGACGATGACTGCGGGCCGCTTGACCGGTGACCGGATCGTTCGCGCATTGGGCGCAACCCGGATCATTCTGTTCGGTGGCCTGCTGGCGGCGGCGGGTTTGTTTCTGGCGACATTCGCCCCGAGCTGGGAAGCCGCACTGGTCGGTTATGCACTGGTCGGTGCCGGGTGTTCGAACATCGTGCCGGTGCTGTACACGGCGGTGGGCAAGCAGACGGTGATGCCGGAAAGCATCGCCGTGCCGGCAATCACTACGCTGGGTTATGCGGGGATTCTGGCGGGGCCGGCGGTGATCGGGTTTGTCGCCCATGCCAGCAGTCTGAGTTTCGCCTTCGGGTTGATGGCGACGTTGCTGGTGGCGGTGGCGATTGGCGGCAAAGCGCTCAAGGTCTGAGCCGACAAACATCAAGCGGCCGATGTTGGCTGAACTGACTGTCAGATCTGACAGTAGACACCGGTAGCCTGGGATTCCAGCATGAGAGGAACCCTTACTGGTGTTGAAACCATGAAACCTCCTATCGCGCATCAGTCCATTGCCTTGACGTTCCTCATCGCCCTGAGCGGTTGCACCACGCTCGACGGTGCGGCCACTCAGGATTGGGGAGAAGGCGCAGTCAACCTCTCCCCTGCCGAAATTCTGAACAACGCAGCCGGGCGCTACGATCACTGGCAAGCCATTGCTCGCGTCAAGGTTGAAGGCAGTTCTGTCTGCTCGGGCAGCCTGATCGATACCCGAGGCTCAAACGATGACCGCAGTGGCCCGGCCTACGTCCTGACGTCAGGACATTGCGCAAAAGGTGACGCTAACCGGTACGTCGAAAACGCCCCGGCGTCCGGTCTCGTTACCTTCAACTTTTTCCAGGACACCCAGTCCCAACAAAAGCGCTACCCGATCGTTGGAATCGAGTGGAGCACCCTGCGAGGTCTCGACATTGCAATTCTCAGGCTCGATCGCACACTCAACCAATTGATGACCGATGGCATCACGCCGCTCAAAGTGGCGTCGCAACCGCTGACTGTCGACAGTGATGTGCTGGTGGTTGGCGCACCGATGGATGGCCATGTGCAACGCGCCGCCTGCCCTCAGGAGCACCGCGCGGATGTTTTCGAAGCGGGTTGGGCATGGCCCGGACAATTCAGCAACCGTTGCCGGGAGGTACGGCCCGGCATTTCGGGTTCACCTGTCTTGAATCGGTACAGCAATGAAATCGTGGCGATCGTCGGCACCACAACGCAAGGCAGCGGGCTCTCACGTTGCACTCGCAACGCCCCGTGCGAAGTCAACAAAGGGGAATCGATAAAAATACCGGAGACCAACTACGCCACCGGAGCAGCGCAGCTGAACCAGTGTTTTACAGCCACTCATTTCAACCCGAAAAACCCGGAGTGCCCATTGGGCCGCGCGACAAATTTCGATCCCATATTTGGTGACGTCTATATGAGGTTGGTCCGTGGCGCGAATGGGGAATTCATCCCTTTGCAATGGAAGCAATCGTTCACCAGCGATCAACCGTTCTATCGGGTAAGGCTTGTAAAGACATTGGCCGACTGTGCGTCGGACGTCGGTTACGATCCGGTACAACCGAGCCATGGAGACGATTCAGACAGTTCGACTCAGACGCTGCGCGATGGACCGGGTCTGTATTTCCTGTGTGTGGTCGGGCAACAACATAATGCAGGGCCCGGGGAAAGATGGGCCGGCCGCAATGCAAGAATCTATTACCGCTGGGCTCTGGCAGAACCCGTCAAAACGCCGCCTGCCTACAGCGCATTTGAAAGTGCAAAGGATGAGTTCACCGTACAACCGCTCGGGATAACGCCGGATCTGGACGTCAGTCGCTACCAATACAAAAGTGGTGAACCAGAAATGGTCGACTGCCAAAGCAGTGAGGGTTACAAGTCGGTCAGGCCGCCGCTGCTGGACTTTAAGGTTTCGGTGGGGGACGGCCCGAAAAAAGTCTGCCTCAAGACCACAGACATGGCAGGCAATCCCTCTCCAATTAGTGATTTTGCGTTGCCCAGTCAGTGATGACCGGCAACTGGCTCGTTCAAACCTAATGAAAAACAGGCGGTTGTCACCAGCCGCCTGCCCTGCCAATCAGAAACCGACGCTGGCCTGCACGAAGAAAGTCCGTGGCGTGCCCACGTAGATCCCCGAGTTGTTGTCGCTGGAGCGGGTGAAGTACTGCTTGTCGAAGATGTTTTTCACCCCGGCGCCGAGCTTCAGGTTCGACAGCTGCGAACCGAAGTCATAGCCGCCGCGCAAGTTCCAGGTCACGTAGCCCGGAATGTCGCCGTACTGCCCGTCCGCCGTGCCTTCGGTGATGTAATTGCCATTGAAGCTGCCATCAGCATTCACGCCGGTGCCAGGCGAGCGCTGTTTGGACTGGGCGAAGCCGTCGATGTTGTAGGTCCAGCGGTTGATGTCGTAACGCAGGCCGACGGTCGCCACCTGACGCGAGTAGAACGGCAGGTCGCGGCCCTTGAAGCCCGGGATCTCGCCTTCGTAGGTCGCGCGGGTGTAAGTGAAACCGGCGTTGGCGGTCAGGCCATCAAGGCGCGGGTCAAGCGCCGCCATGTCGTAGTGCACCGACGCTTCGATACCCTGGTGCTTGGTCGCGCCGAGGTTGGTCCAGCCCACGTCGTTGCTGATGTATTGCAGTTCGTCATCGAAGTCGATGTAGAACAGCGTCACTTCCCCGCCCCACACGTCATCGTTGTAGCGCGTGCCGATTTCGTAGGTCTTGGCTTTCTCCGGCTCCAGACCATTGGCGGTCTGGTCACCCGAGCCGCCCTGACCGAGCTGGAAGTACTGCAGGCTGCCGAACGATGTCTCGTAGTTGGCGAACAGCTTCCACGCATCGGACAGGTGATACATGACGCTCAGGGCCGGCAGCGGCTCGTTGCTTTCGATGCTGCGGTTTTTTTCCGGCACGCGTTTGCCGGCGGTGTCGAGCACGGCGCGATCATGCCAGTCGGTGCTGATGTGTTCGAAGCGAATGCCCGGAGTCACGGTCCAGTTGCCGACGTCGATCTTGTTGTCGATGTACACCGAGTTGGCCTCGGTGCCACCGGTGCGGTCCTGGAACACATGACCATCGGAGGTCTTGGTGACCACTGGCACATTGTTGACCAGCGCCAGACGGCTCGATTGCTCGTGCATCGCCTCTTTCAGATAACGGTAACCGACGCTGACTTCTTGGGTGGTCGGGCCGACGTCGAACACACGCGAGACACGCGGCTCGATGCCCAGCGTGTAGTAGGAACGCGGGAACGAGCTGAGGGTTTTCTGATCGCGGGCGGCGATGGTGCTGCCGCGAAAGCTGTCGGAGTAATAGGTCAGCACTTCTGCCTGAGTACGCTCGTCGATCTGCCGGATCCACTTGAACGACACGTCCTTGCGGCGGCCGCTGAAGCCGTCGTAGTCGCGGTCGGACTGGAACGGTTTGTCGTCGTACTGCTTCTGCGTCAGGCCGCCGGGCATGTCGGCACTGGCGTCGTAGTAGTGAAAGTTGAGGCTGAAATCGTCCTGATCGGTCGGTGCCCAGTGGGTCTTGAGGATCACGTCGTCGATGTCGTTGCCGTTGTTGCGCTCGCGGTAACCGTTGCCGTTGACGCCCGAATACAACAGCGCCATGCCGATGCCATTGTCGGCGGTGCCGCCGAGGAACGCGGTGTCGATGTGTTTCCAGCCACCGTGCTGCGAGGTTTCCAGGGTGGTGCCGATTTCACCGGTGGTTTTTTCCGGAATCGCGCGGGTCACGAAGTTGATCACGCCGCCGACGTTTTGCGGCCCGTAACGCACGGAGCCGGCACCACGGACCACGTCGATGCTGTCGAGGTTGCCGGAAGAAATCGGCGCCATCGACAGTTGTGGCTGACCGTACGGGGCGAACGCGGCCGGCACGCCGTCGATCAATACGGTGGAGCGTGGCGACAGACGCGACGTCAAACCCCGCACGCCGACGTTCAGCGAAATATCGCTGCCGCCGGTGCCGTTGGCTTCCTGCACCTGCACGCCCGGCACGCGGCGCAGCACGTCGCCGACGTTCATCGCGCCCTGCTCGACCATCGCTTCGCGACGGATCACCGTGCGCGCGCCGGGGTGGTTCTGCACCACGGCGGCGTCGGCGTCGCCGAGCCAGTCGCCGACAACCTTGATGTCGGTCACGCCCAACTCCAGCGGGCCGTTGGCGGCGGAAGTCGGGGCCGGGGACAAGGTCACCGAGCCTTCATTGATCTGATAATCCAGACCGCTGCCTTGCAGCAATTGGCGCAGGGCCTGCTCCGGAGAAAGATTGCCGTCCACCGCCGGGGCCTGTTTGCCGGCAACCAGGTCCGGGCTGAAAAACACCTGCAACGACGTTTGCTGGCCCAGTTCGCTCAGGGCCTGGCCCAACGGCTGTGCGCGGATGTGAATGGCTTCGGCGGCGAAGGCCATCGGCACGGCGGCGTTGACCGCCAGCGCAAGCGCCAGCGGCAACCAAGGGGATTTTTTGTTTTTGGCGGTGGAGTTTTTCACGTCGAACGGAGTCCTGTGGATCGCAAGAGTATGCGGCTGTTAATGCAAACCAGTTGCAGTTGAACAGGAAGACGACGAACTCGAAAAAAACCTGAATTTTATTTTGAAATTATTTCCTGGCTGCCGTCGGCAAGGGTGCGCACGGCCACCGGAAGGATGCTCGGCAACGCCTTGAGCAAGGCCTCAGTGTTGTCGGATTTGAACACGCTGGTCAGGCGCAAATTGGCCACGGCCGGGTTGGCGACTTTCAGCGGCTTGTCGCGATAACGCGACACTTCCTCGGCCACTTCGCTGAGGCTGGCGTTGTTGAACACCAGTTTGCCGCTGCGCCAGGCCGTCAGTTCCGCCGGGTTGACCGCGTAGGCTGGCGCCACTTTGCCTTGGGCATCGATCCGCGTGCCGAGGCCGGCAGTGAGGCTGATGAAATCGGCATCGGCCGCATCACGGCCCTGCACCTTGACCGTGCCCTGCTCCACCGCGACCCGGGTCTGGGTCACGTCGCGCCGCACATCGAAACGGGTGCCGGTGACCGTGACCTTGCCGCTGCCGGCCTCGACCACGAACGGGCGGGACGTATCGTGCTCGACGCTGAACATCGCTTCGCCTTCGGTCAGCTCGATAAGCCGCCGATCCTTTTCGAAACGCACCTGCAAACGGCTGCGGCTGTTGAGGTCGATCATCGAGCCGTCCGGCAGCGCCACATGCTTGCGCTCGCCCAACGCGGTGGCGAATTCGGCGCTGTAACCTTGCGGATGATTCAAGCCGCTGAACAGCCCGAGCCCGAGCGCCACCGTGACCACGCTGGCCGCCACGGCATAACGCAACAGCGGACGGCGTTCGCGCCGCGCCGGCGGGGTTTCGCACAAAGCTTTAAGCCGTGGCGCCGGCAGCAGATCCGCCGCTGACCACAAGCCTTGCAGTAACTGGAATTCGTCACGGTGCTGGGGATGTTCGTTCAGCCACGCATCGAAGCGCTGCTGTTCGTCGGCACTGACGGCCGGCTCCTGCAAACGCACAAACCAGCGTGCCGCGTCATCGCGCACCGTTGTTTGCCCGCACGCGCAATCACGAGTATCCATCATGGAATGTCCTGTTTGGCTGGGGATGAAAAGACGCCACGGCTCATGATTGCGCCCCGTCCAGGCGATCACGCAGATGCCGCAGGGTGCGGATCATATACTTTTCCACCATGTTCCTGGACAGGCCCAGGCGTTCGGCGATTTCCGCCTGGGTCAGGCCTTCGATCTTCTGCCAGACGAAGATTCGTCGGCAGTTGACCGGCAGCTCCGTGAGCGCACGTTCGATGGAATCGGCCAGCTGGATCGCATGCATGTAATGCTCCGGGTCGCCGGTCGGCGACTCACTGAGATCGATCGCCTCCGACTCCATGGCGCCCCGCCGGTCCTCACGCCGATAGCCGTCCACCGCAATGTTGCGCGCGGTCTGGTGCAAATACGCCCGAGGTTGCTGCACCGCCGACGAATCGGATTCGAGCACCCGCACAAAGGTGTCGTGCGCCAGATCCTCGGCCTGCGAGCGATTGCGCAGGCGACGGGTCCAGGTGCCGATCAACTCTTCGTAATGCTCGAGAAAGCCGGGTCTGCGGGGCAGCATGGGGATCATTGCGGCGTGCTGAGGAAAGGGGCGTGAATAGTAATGCTTCCTATTAAGGCGAAGCAATGGATTCCTCGGGTGTGCCGACGAAGCTGTTTTCCTCTATCCCTTCGGCGCTCTAATTCGCGGCAATCCCTGCCTTGCGTGGGCAGAACCACCCATGCATCAAACCCGCCTGAAAGAACTGGATCGGTGTCTCGAACCCGGCCGACTCGATCAGACCGGCGACCTGCGGCGCCGGCAGAATCGCCACATCCCGGGCATAGGCCGAACGCGCTCGCTCGAGCATCTCCACTGGCACCTGGGCCGATGCCATCAGCGTCATCCAGTGACGCAGCAATGCTTCATAGGCCGGTGATTCGGTATCCGAGGCGAGATCAGCGTTAGCCAGAATTCCACCCGGCACCAGACGACGGGCAATCTCATGGAAAAAGCCGATACGCACCTGAGGGTCGAGCAAAAACTGCGACACCAGAAAACAGGTCGCGCCGTCGTAACCGGATTCATCCGTCAGCGTATCGAGGTAGCCTTCGTGAAACCGGCAGCGGTCAATGAAACCACCCTCTTTCGCTCGCTTACGGCACACGTCGAGCATGGCGCCCGAAGGGTCGACTGCAGTGAATCGCCAGCCGGGAAACTGCTGCGCCAGATGGGCCATTTCCACACCGGTGCCCACGCCAACGCAGAGTATCCGGGCATTCTCCGGCAGGCCCGCAAACACCGAATCCAGCAGCAAATACAGGGCATCACGAAGCGGCGCCATGCCGCTCCACTGTTTGTCATAGACGGCGGACTGCTGGTCGAACAAGGCCTTGAGTGCTTGATTGTCCATGGAAAACCTTCCTCTGCATCATGATCGAATGCTCCGCGCAGATCGCGGCGAAGTTTCATTATCGCAGGGCTGTCAAGGCTCTCGCGTGAAGCAGGCGATTGATCATTCCGCCCATCGACTGGTCGCAATCCATCAACCCCACACCCGTTCCGCACGGTACGCCGCGTTGCAAGTGGATAAAGAATTTCGAGCTGGCACAGTTCAACATTTCCCAAGTGCGCACCGAAGAACTCGGCGGCTTCATCTACTTCAACCTCGACCCGAATGCACTGTCGCCGCGGGATCTGTACCCTGGGGTCGATGAGGAAATACGCCGCGTGTTTCCGGATCTGGCCGACATGCGCCTGATTCGGGCACACAACCTGTTGCAACAGACACAGATGAGCGTGGCCCAGGTGGCGGCGTGTTCAGGGTTTGGCTCACTGGAGCATTTCTCCCGCACTTACCGCGCGCGGTTTGGTTGCCCGCCGAGTGAGGATCGGCGTCAGGCGTGGAGCGCGCCGGTGATGCGCCAGCCGCTGGGCAAGGCACCTTGAAACGAAGAGCGGCCGTTCACCCGAGACGTTGCGCAAGCTTTTGGCAAAAAAATGCCTACCACAGGCAGGCACTGTTGAAACTCGAACGTTCAGCTGTGCGTTCAGACTTCGTCGCACGATTGACCAATTGAGTTCAATAACCGGACCGCTACCAACGCATTGTTCCCACCACCGCCATTGATCGTGTAGTCAACGCGAGCCGAGCCGTTTTGAATGGGTTTGATATTTGCGAGCCAGTCACCGATGGTTTTTTCCAACCCGTTGTCGACGTCATTCTGGGTAATAAAATGATTCAGCGATGTCTGAGTGCCGGGGATGGGTACTGAGCCACCTGGATCACTGTATCCCTGCAATGTGATTGTCAGCACACCACCGATTTGCGCACCGGTAAGTGGTCCAATTTTTACCTTGATGCCGTTCATTGGGTCAGAACGGCAAATGATCGCACCGTTAAATGCGCCTGGAAAAGTAATGTTGCTCATTTTCAGTTCCCTGAATTGATTGGCTCAATGTCAGCGCAGGTTCAATCGGAACCACGCGCCTCAAGCCAATCGTCGTCCCTTATCAGCTTTTTGCACACTGTCAGAACTGACAGTCATTCAAGACCCATTCGCTATAACAATTTGTTCTTTCCAGCCAAACTCAGTTTCACTGTGGCACGAATCCGCGCGGATTTTAGATCGGCTATCCGAGAACTCAGCGCTAATTCAGCTGGCGGTAGACCGGTTCCTCTTCGTCGAGGATTTCCATCAATGCGTTGAAATGCTTATCCGTAACCCCCGGATACTCCAGCCATTGCCGACACGTCTTGCGCGCCACTTCATCGCTGGCCACGTGCAACTCGCGCCCGGTCGCCAGTGCGGTGATGTACACCTCGCAAGCCCGCTCGAAGTAATACAGATCATCAAACGCCTGGGCCACGCTCGGTGCCGCGACCAACAAGCCGTGATTGCCCATCAGCAGGATCGGCTTGTCACCGAGCAGCCTGCTCCCCCGCTCCGCTTCTTCCCCAAGGCCCATGCCGTCAAAGCCGTCATCAATCGCCATCCGCTCGAAAAACCGCATGCTGTTCTGCTCGATCGGTGGCAGCCGCGAGTCCTTCAGGCAGGCCAGCTGGATTCTCAGGTGTTCGACGTTGTCGTGCATGGCGCGGCCTCCCGGTTTCACCCGAGTGTAGAGCGCGTGTTTTCATCGACTTGACGGGAAACGACAGTGGCTGCCGTTTTGAGCGGGGCATCCATCCAGAAACGGGAGCGAGCAGGCTCGCTCCCGCCGGTTTCACTGACGGTGAATCAGCCTTTTTCGTCGATCCCCGCTTGCAGCGGCTGACTGTCCAGATGACCGCTCAGGGTCACCGGACCAACTTTCAGGTTGCCGTTTTCAAGGGACACCTTCGGTGCGTTTTCTTCGGTTTTGTGTGGCAGGTCGAGGCCGGCTTCTACGCCGTAGTCGAGGTTGCTCAGATCGCTGCTGCTGACCTTCGAACCACCCAGATCGACCTTGCCTTCGGTGGCGGAAATCCGCGCGCCGGTCAGTTGGGTAGCGCCGCCGACCGTGAGATTCACACCCTGGCTACCGCTGATACCGGAAGCCTGTTTCACACTGTCCTTGTGCGCGTATTCGCCATCGACTTTCAGCGTTGGCTTGTAGTCGGTGCCAGCCAGTTTGCCCTTGTCGTCGGCCGGGGTCTTCTTGGCGGTCAGGCCCAGATCCACATCGACCTTGGCGTGAGAGCTGGAGTCCTGAAGGCTCTCAACCGACAGATCACCGGCCACTTTGCCGCTGACATTGCGCGCATCAATCCGCGCACCGTTCAGGCTCGCATCACCGCCACTGTTCAACACCACCGTGTCGGCCTTGATCTGGCTGTTCTGCTGAGTGGTGCCTTGCAGGTAATCCACGCCCACCTTGGCCCCGGCACTGAAGCCGTGATCGCTGCTGACTTTTTCATCGGCGGCGGTCGGTGTGCTTTTGCTCAGATTGCCACCGGCATTCAACGCGACGTTCCAGTTGTTGCGGTTGTCGGTGGACTGCGCGGACTCCTGAACGAAACCACCCTTCTGCGCGTCGATGCTGACGTTTGGCGCGCTGACCTGAGTGCCTTGCAGGTGCACCGAATCGCCGCTCAAGGCGATGCCGTTCTGGCTGTTGAGCTGGCCACCGCTGAGGGTCTGGGTGTTTTCGTTGACCCGACCGATCTTGAAGTTGCCGCTAAGGTTGCCGCCCTGATCGCGGCTCTTCTCGCTGCTGGTTTTGCTGCCGCCGGCGTTCAGGCCGCCGCCAAGATTGCTGCCGGTGGCGACGTGCGAATCGGTAGCTGCTTGCAGGTCGAGTTTGCCGCCAGCCTTCAGATCGATTGCGCCAGCACTGTCGATCTTCGTGCCCTGCTGAACCTGATTGCCGCCGCTGCTCAATCGCACCGGACCGTTGCCGCTGAGGCTGGCGACGTGGGCCTGGCTGTCGGTGGTCTGGTGGCCTTTGTGATCGAGCTGGAACCCGGCGCCGAGATCGATGTTGGTGCCGTCAGTGCCCGGCAAGGTGCCGACGGTCAACGAGCCGTTGCCACGCAGGCTGGAGCTGTCGCTGCTCTGCCGGTCGTTGGCCTGATTCAGGGCCAGATCACCGCCGGTCTTGACGCTGACACCGCCCTGCCCGCCGTCGAAACGGCTGCCTTCGAACTGTGCATCGCCGCCGACATGGATGTTCACGCCCTGGTTGCCAGCGTAACCGCCGACCACCGCGGTGGAGCTGTCCTTGCTCGACTGGCTGCTGCCACCCGCGCCGCTGCCGGCCACGTTCACGTCTTCACCGGTCTTGGTGTAGACGCGCACATCGACCTTGGCATCCACCGATTTTTCGGTGCTGCTGTGGGTGTTGTTCGCCGCATCGGCCACCAGTTTGTCGGCGCTGATATTCACTTTGCCGGCGCTGGCGTTGTACTGGGTGCCCTGGTCGCGCAGCGCGCCGCCGACCTTCACGTCCACGGTCTGGCCGTCGAACCGGCTGACCACCGCGTTGCTGCCCTGCTCGGTTTTATCGGCGCTGGCATGACCGATTGCCACGTCAATACCGACGTTCGGCTGACCGAGATTGGCCAGTGCGTCCTTGTCCGGCACTTTGCCGTCGAGTACTTCTTTCACCGCGCCGGCAATCGGCCGGGCGATGTCTTTGTACTCGACGTTGGCGCCGATGTCCGCCGACCAGTTGCTTTCCTTGTGAGTGCTGCTTTCGGTGTTGCTGGCGGCACGGTTGTCCACTTCGTTGGCGGCGACGTTCAGACCGTTGCCGGCCTTGAGTTGCGCGCCTTCGGTGGCGAGTTTGTCAGCGTCGATGTTCAGGCTGCCGCTGCTCTGCACGCCGGTGGTTTGCGCAGTAGTTTTAGCGGTGGTGTCTTGAGAAGTGCTGTGCGAGAAGTCCACACCGCTGCCCGCGCGGTCAAGGCCGCCGGTGTAGTAGAAACCGCCGCCGGTGCTGCGGGTTTCGGTCGAGGTGCTGTGGCTGTCCTGCTCGGCCAGCAGCGAGACGTTCTTGCCGCTCAGGGTGGTGTCGCCGGTGGTGGATTTCACCTCGGCGCCCTTGAGCGTCACGTCGCCGCCCGCCTTCACTTGCACGCTGCCGCCGCTGAGGCTGGAACCCTGCTGCGTGACGTCGTTGGCGGTGACGGTTTGCGCCTTGTCTTGGTAATGCACGCCGGCGCGATACTGCTCCGCCGTTTGCTCCTTGGCGTAGGCGTCGAAGCCACGGGTCTGCGTGCTGTTGCTGCTGTCGTGGGTGTTCTGCGTCGAATGCACCTCCACATCACCCGCCGCATCTGCCGTCAGCGAACCGCCGGCCTTGACCGTGGAACCGGCGACTTCGATGTCCTTGGCGCTCTTGAGCTTGAGGTTGCTGTCGGAAGCCAGCTCGCTGCGCACCGTGGTGCTGTCCTTGCTGTTCTGCCGGGACTCGTCCTTGGTGATGCCGAAGAACTTGCTGTCCTTGTCGTGGTTGTTGCTGTGCGAGGTGTCCTGCACGCCGTCGATGGTCAGCGAGCCGTTGTCGCTGATCACGCTCGCGTCCTTGGCGCCGCGCACCTGGCTGCCGCTGATGCGCACGTCGTCAGCCTTGACCAGCAGTTTGCCGGCCGCGTTGATCTTGCTGCCCTGATGCTGGGTCTGGCCCTTGTCGGCGTCGCCGGTCTTGCCGAAGAAACCGCCGCCGACCAGATCACCGGAATAGCGGTTGTCGCTGCTGCGGTTGGTGCGGGTCGCGGTGGTGATTTCCACTTGTTTGCCGGCCAGTTGCAGATCGCCGGCGCTGTTCAGTTCAGCGCCTTCGGAGCGCAACAGTGCCGCGGTTTGCAGGGCAATGTTGCCGGCCTTCAGCTCGCTGGTGATACTGCGCTGCTCTTCGCTGCTGCTGTCCCAATCGGCTTTCCACAGGTGTTTGCGGTGTTTGCCCTGGTCGGTCTGGGTGTGGCTTTCAGTGGCAGCGGTCAGGCGCAGGTCGCCGCCGCTTTGCACGCTGAGGTTATTCTTCGCCTCGACCTTGGCGGCTTTCAGTTCGCTGTCTTTGCCGGACGACAGTTGCGCGTCGCGGCTGGCGACGATCTGGCTGCCGTGCTGGCGCGAATCGCTGTCGGTCTTGGTGCGTTCGTAGGTTTCCCAAGTGATGCCGATGGTGCTGTTGTTCCAGTTCTCGCGCTGCTCCTGGAGCTTGCGGCTTTCGACGGTGGTCAGGGTCAGGTTGCGTTTGGCCTCGACCTTCACGTCCCGACCGCTGACATCGGTGGCGGCCAGCGTCAGGTCCTTGCCGCTGTGCAGGCCGACGTCGCCCTGGCTGCTGCGAATGCCGGCGCGGGTTACGTCGAGGCTGTCCGGGATCGCCTGACCGCTGACGCTCAAGTCGCCAGCCGAACGAATCTGTACGCCGTCGCGTCCGGCGACTTGCACAGCGCCGACCTTCACGCCCGCGCCTTCTGCGGTGCTGACGATGTTGATGCGCCCGGCCTGCATCGCGCCGAACAGGCTGGCGTCGATCCGTTGATCGGTGGTGTTGCCCGCCGGGTCCACGGCTTTCACCTGGCCGCTGGCGTAGTCGATCTGATTGCGTCCGACGGTGAGGTTCAGTTGATCGCGTGCAGTGATCGCGCCCTGGCTGTCGATGCGCGGGGCGATCAGGTTGATCGAACCTTCGCCGCTACGCAGACCGCCGCCCTGAATCTGCAACTGGCCGGTGGCGTCGCGGGTGCTCAGGGCTTGCAGTTTGCCGTCGTTCAGCTCGGGACGGCCGACCAGCAGATTGGCGTTCGGCGTGTTGATGAAGCTGCCGCCGTTCACCGAAATGCCGTTCGGGTTGGCGAGTACGTAGTCGGCGGCGCGACCGAAGATTTCCTGGGCGCCGTTGATGGCCGACGGGTTGCGGCTGATCACTTCGTTGAGGATTACGCTCGCGGCCTGGCCCTGCAATTGCGGGTTGGCCGCCAGTTGCCCGGCGAGCTGCGATTGGCCGGCCTGCAAGGCGTTGTTCAACACCAGGCCCTGACGGTCGACGTTGTAGTCGAGGAACTGGTTATGCGACAGGCCCGAGCCGTTGGGCGCGACGATGTTGACGATCGGGACGCCGCCCTGGGTCTGCAATTGCGCGGTGCCGCCGGGGCCGGGCGCGACCACCACACCGCCGGCCATGGCGCCCGGCAGGTGAGCGACCAGAAACAGGCTGGCAATCGCCCAGCGCAGTTTGCCCCGTGGGGAAAGATGAAACGCAAAGGTATTCATTGGCATAAAAAACTCTCCATGTAGTGCGGCATCACGTTGCGCGTTAAGTTGAAGGCCACGGCTGTCGCGCTCAGGTCCGATGGCTGTTGTTCACTGACGTTCATATCTGTAATCCGACCCGCATCAACCAGGTTTCAGGTTCGCGGTGCAGGCCGGTCGGGGTGTTCAGGCTGCGTTGGTAATCGACGTCCACCTGCAGGTTTTTCCAGCCCAGGTTGAGGCCGATGCTGGCGCCGCTCAGGCGTTGAACCGGAGCGCCGTGATCGGCCTTGATCCAGCCGTGGTCGAGGCCGACGCGCGGGGTGAGCTGCACCGGCAAATCGCTGCGCAGCGGCAGGCGCAAGGTGTTGCGCCAGATCGCGCCGCTGGCGCCGGACGCGCTGCTGACCCGGTAACCGCGCACGGCGGAATCGTCGGTGCCGAGCAGTTGTTCGATGGCCGGCAACGGATCCGGGCTGTACTGCAAATTGAGTTGGCTCTGCCATTGCCAGGCTTGCGCGCCGAGCTGGCCGTTGCGCCACTGGCTGAGGCCGGCGCGGTACTTGCGAAACTGTGCCTTGGGCAGGTTTTTGACCTGGCGATCGGCATCGTCGTCGGCACCGAACCCGCTTAAACCCTGGGCGTAATTGACGTCGAGGTTCCACACCGCGCGGTCGAGCCAGAACAGATTGAGCCCGGCTTCGGCCACGGTCAGGGTCGGGCTCTGAATGCCGAGGCGGACGTTTTCCAGATAACTGTCGACGTCCTTGTGCGCCAGTTGCAGGTTGGCGCTGAGCTGATGGCTCTGGTCGCGCCACAACACCCGGTCGGCGCGCAGGCTGAGCTGATCGGTGATGCCGGTGCTGTGCAGGGTCGCCGCGCTGAGTTTGAACGGCGCACGGTATTCGGCGTGGCTGGCGAAAGCGCTGAACGTCCAGTAACCGTAGGGAATCGCGTAATAGAGGCTGGCGTTGCGGCTGTAGCGATCCCCCTGATTGAGGGTGTCGCTGGCGCTGAGGCTCAGCAGGTCGTTGAGTTCGAGCGGACTGTCGAGGGTCAGGCTCAGGGTGTCACGGTCACGACCGGTGCTGGCACTGCCGAGGTTGTCGAAACCGGCACCGAGGGCCCAGCGCGACTGCCAGGAGGTCCGCGAACGCAGGATGATTTTCGACGCGCCGGGCTGGCCGCCGGGGGCGATGTCGGCGGTCAGATCGAGCGAACGCAGACGGTTCAACTGATCCAGCCCCTGCTCCAGATCCCGCAGGTTCAGCGGTTTGCCGAGCATTCCGGGGAACGCCCCGCCGAGCGACACTGGCAGGCTCTGGTCGGCCAGCTCGATGGACTCGATGTAGCCTTCGTCGATCAGGATATCCAGCGATTGCCCCGCCGCTGGAGCGCTGCTCAGGTATGGCCGGCTGGCGATATAGCCCTTCTCCACGTACAGCGCGGTGATGGTCGCCAGCAAATGGTTGATCTGGCCGACGCCCATGCACGGCGCCAACAGCGGTTTGATCCGGGCGTTGAGTTTGTCTTTATCGATCAGCGTCACACCGCCGATGCGCGTACCACTCAAGGGCCAGCAGCGCTCATCAGGTTTGATCGACTCAGGAATGTCCGGATTGACCGGCGTCGGGCCAAACGCGCCGCGCTCCAGTTGGCGTTTGCGCTGTTCGAGTTGCAGTTGTTGCAGGTCACGCTGTTGCAGTTGCTGCTGACGCAGCACTTCCTGGCCAGGGGCTGGAGTTTCGGCGGCGAGAACGCTGGGCGCGCACACACTCAACAACAAGGCCGACAACAGCGGGCGCGGCAGGGAACGACAACGAGAAACAACGCAAAGCGAATACGGCACTCAACATCCTTGCAATCAACTGGCGTAATGCCACCCCATCAATTGCGGTGATAGTCAGAGCCTTCCTACACAAATGCAAGACGCTTCCTACAGCGCTTACATTTCTTAAACAAATGATCAGCTTTTGCTTTCAACAAGATTCATCTGACGACCGGCGATAAAAATCAATTGCCACAAAATATTACTCACGTCATATTACGGTCGTAATAGCCATTCCGCTTCTTCAGGTATTACGCCATGACCAGCATGCCCACCGTAGAACCCGATCTCGCCGTTCCGGTCAGCGCCCCCAAACCTCCCCTGCTCAAACGCCTGCTGTTGCCGACTGCGGGACTGGCTGCGCTGGTATTCGCCGGGCTATATGCCGTGCATTGGTGGGGCACGGGGCGGTTTCTCGAGGAAACCGACGATGCCTACATCGGCGGCGACGTCACGGTGATCGGGCCGAAAGTCGCCGGTTACATCGAAGAAGTGCTGGTCAGCGACAACCAGAAGGTGAAGGCCGGCGACGTGCTGATCCGCCTCGACGCCCGCGACTACCGCGCCAATCTGGCCAAGGCCGAAGGCGCGGTTGCCGCCGAGGAAGCGCTGCTGGCCAACCTCGACGCCACCGAACAATTGCAGCAAGCGGTGATCGGTCAGGCCCGCGCCGGGATCGATGCTGCCAGCGCCGAAACCGCACGTTCGCGAGATGACAACGCGCGCTATAAACGTCTGGTGACCACCAACGCGGTCTCGGTAGAAAGCGCGCAACGGGCCGACGCCACCTTCAAGACCGCACAAGCCTTGAGCGCCAAGGCCCAGGCTGAACTGCTGGCCGCGCAGCGCCAGCTCACCGTGATCGAAACCCAGAAACAACAGGCCCGCGCCGCCCTCCAGCAAGCCCGGGCCGAACGGGATCTGGCGCAACTCAACCTCGGCTATACCGAGCTGCGCGCCCCGGTCGACGGCGTGATCGGCAACCGCCGCGCGCGGGTCGGCGCCTATGCACAGGCCGGTTCGCAACAGTTATCGGTAGTGCCGGCCAGCGGTCTGTGGGTCGATGCCAATTTCAAGGAAGATCAACTGGCGCGAATGAAACCCGGCCAGCGCGTGAGCATCCGTGCCGACGTGTTGTCCGGCCAGGAATTCCACGGCCGCCTCGACAGTCTCGCCCCGGCCAGCGGCTCGCAATTCAGCGTACTGCCGCCGGAAAACGCCACCGGCAACTTCACCAAGATCGTTCAGCGGGTGCCGGTGCGGATCCTGCTCGACCCGGCGGACGGCGTGCTCGGCCATCTGCGTCCCGGCCTGTCGGTGACCGCTGAAGTCGACACCCGCGCCCAACCTGAAACCACTGCCGTGGCCAGCGCGCCATGAGCACCGCCCTCACCGCCGCCGCGCAGCCATTCAATGCCGCCGAGATGGCGACGGCGACCAAGGTGTTCGCCTTCGCCACAATGTGCATCGGCATGTTCATCGCGTTGCTGGACATCCAGATCGTCTCGGCCTCGCTGCGCGATATCGGCGGCGGGTTGTCCGCCGGCACCGATGAAACGGCGTGGGTGCAGACCAGTTATCTGATCGCCGAGATCATCGTGATTCCACTGTCGGGTTGGCTGTCGCGGGTTTTTTCCACGCGCTGGCTGTTCTGCGCCTCGGCGGTCGGCTTCACCCTCGCCAGCCTGCTCTGCGGCATCGCCTGGAACATCCAGAGCATGATCGCCTTTCGCGCGCTGCAAGGGTTTCTCGGTGGGTCGATGATTCCGCTGGTGTTCACCACGGCGTTCTTTTTCTTCACCGGCAAGCAGCGAGTGATTGCTGCCGCGACCATCGGCGCCGTGGCTTCGCTGGCACCGACGTTGGGCCCGGTGATCGGCGGCTGGATCACCGATATTTCGTCCTGGCACTGGCTATTCTACATCAATCTGGTGCCGGGGATTTTCGTCGCCGTGGCGGTGCCGATGCTGGTGAAGATCGACCAGCCGGAACTGTCGCTGCTCAAAGGCGCGGACTATTTGAGCATGGTGTTTCTGGCGCTGTTTCTCGGCTGCCTGGAATACACCCTCGAAGAAGGCCCGCGCTGGAACTGGTTCAGCGACCAGACGATCCTGACCACCGCGTGGATCAGTGGCCTGGCCGGGCTGGCCTTCGTCGGCCGCACGCTGCACGTCGCCAATCCGATCGTCGACCTGCGCGCGCTCAAGGATCGCAACTTCGCCCTTGGCTGCTTCTTTTCCTTCGTCACCGGCATCGGCCTGTTCGCGACGATTTACCTGACGCCGCTGTTTCTCGGCCGGGTACGCGGCTACGGCGCGCTGGATATTGGTCTGGCAGTTTTCTCCACCGGGGTGTTCCAGATCATGGCGATTCCGCTGTACGCCTTTCTCGCCAATCGCATCGATCTGCGCTGGATCATGATGGCGGGCCTGGCGTTGTTTGCCTTGTCGATGTGGGAATTCAGTCCGATCACCCACGATTGGGGCGCCGGAGAATTGCTGCTGCCGCAAGCCCTGCGCGGGATTGCCCAGCAACTGGCGGTGCCGCCGGCGGTGACATTGACTTTAGGGGGCTTGGCACCGGCGCGGCTCAGGCATGCGTCGGGCCTGTTCAACCTGATGCGCAATCTGGGCGGTGCTATCGGGATTGCCGCCTGCGCGACCATCCTCAATGACCGCACCAACCTGCATTTCACCCGGTTGGCGGAGCATCTGAACAGCAGCAACGAAGCGGTGAATCAGTGGCTGGCCCAGGTCGGCGGCAACTTTGCCGCGCTGGGTCAGAGCGGCGACGTCGGCCTCACCGCCAGCCTGCGTCAGCTATGGCTGCTGACCTACCGTGAAGCGCAGACGCAAACCTACGGCGACACGTTCCTGATGATAATGGTGTGCTTCGGCATCGCCACGGCGATGGTGCCCTTGATGCGCAAGGTGCAACCACCGGCCGCGCCGAGTGCCGATGCACATTGATCGATCAGGCTTGCGGAGTTTTACGGAAGCCCACGGCCAGGCGGTTCCAGCTGTTGATGGTGCTGATTGCGACCGTCAGGTCGACCATTTCCTGAGGCGAGAACTGCGCAGCGACCACTTCGTAGTCTTCGTCCGGGGCGTGGGTCAGGCTCAGTTGGGTCAGGGATTCGGTCCACAGCAGCGCGGCGCGTTCACGTTCGGTGAAAAACGGCGCTTCACGCCACGCGGTCACGGCGAACAAACGGCGCGGGGTTTCGCCGCCCTTGATCGCGTCGGCGGTGTGCATGTCGATGCAGAACGCGCAGCCGTTGATCTGCGAGGCGCGCAGCTTGACCAGTTCGATCAGGGTCTTTTCCAGCGGCAGTTTCGAGACGGCGGTTTCCAGGGCAATCATCGCTTTCAGGGCATCGGGGGACGCGGTGTAGAAATCGATACGAGGTTTCATCGGGGATCTCCGGGGCAAGTGAATGTGGGGCTACGTTAGTCCCGGCGCCCGGACCGGCAAATAGCCAATCTCCCGGAAGATGGGTAGGCCACTGCGTCGGTGTCAGAAAAGAAAGTGTGAAAGGACAATTGCCATCACTCGTTGCGCGCCACTAGAATGCGATCAATTCTTAATTGCACCCTAATCGCACTCTCGATTGCATCTCTGGCAACGGACGCCCGAAACGAGTATCTGCCCTCCATGTCGTCCCTCGATCAGCCGTTGAATCAGCAAGTCCAGACGCTCTACAGCGAACACCACGGGTGGCTGCAGGGCTGGCTTCAACGCAAGTTGGGCAATCGCTGCGATGCGGCCGATCTGGCGCACGATACCTTTTTGCGCCTGCTCACCCGGCAGGTGATCAAGCCCTTGGGCAACGAGCCCCGGGCGCTGCTGACGCACATTGCCAAAGGTCTGGTGATCGACCGCTGGCGGCGACAGGACCTGGAGCGCGCGTATCTGGAAACCATTGCGCACCTGCCCGCCGCCGAGGTGCCGTCGCCGGAAACCCGCTACCTGATTCTCGAAACCCTGTGGCGCATCGAAGCGCTGCTGCGCGAACTGCCCGAGCAGACCCGCGAGACCTTCCTGCTGTCACAGATCGAAGGCCTGACCTACGCGCAGATCGCCACGCGCCTGAAAGTTTCGCTGATCACCGTCAAACGCCACATGCGTGCCGCGTTCATTGCCTGCCTGAGTGTCGCCTGATGCATTCGTCGATGATCAATCCGCAGATTCTCGGCGAAGCCGCCGACTGGCTGGTGCAACTGCATTCCGGCACCGCGACCCCGTCCGACCATCAGGCCATCGCCCAATGGCGCAGCCGCAGCGCCGAGCACGCCATGGCCTGGCAACGGGCCGAAGCGCTGCTGGGGGATTTGCGCAGCGTGCCGGCCAACGTCGCGATCCAGACCTTGAAACGCGCCTCGCGCAAAGAAGGCCTCAGCCGTCGCCAGACCCTCACCCGCCTCGGCTTGCTGTTGATGGCCGGGCCGCTGGGCATCGCTTCGCAGCATGTGCCGTGGCAGCAATGGACCGCCGACCAGCGCACCGCCGTCGGCGAACAAAAGAACCTGCAACTGCCGGACGGCACTCAACTGGTGCTCAACACCGACAGCGCCGTGGACATCACTTTCAGTCCGATAGAGCGCCGCGTCCTGCTGCTCAACGGTGAAGTGCTGATCAACACCGCCGCAGACGCCAGCGCCCGCCCGTTCATTGTCGAAACCCCGCAGGGCGTGGCTCGCGCACTGGGCACACGATTCTGCGTGCGCACCGAGGGTTCGCGCAGCCTGGTGTCGGTGCTCGAAGGCCAGGTCCAGATCACCCCGCAACTGCTCAAGCAGAGCGCGATTCTAAAGGCCGGCGAACGGCAGCGCTTCAAGCTCAACAGCTTCGACAGCAGCGAAACCTTCGACACCGCGTCCCTGGCCTGGGACAAAGGCATGCTGCTGGCCAGCAACATGCGTCTGGACGAATTGCTCGGCGAATTGAGCCGCTACCGTCACGGCGTCCTGCGTTGCCATCCGGACGTGGCGGCGATGCGCGTGTCCGGGGCGTTTTCCCTGCGCGACACCGACGCCAGCCTGCGGTTGCTCAGCGATACGTTGCCGCTGAACATCAACAGCCTGACCCGCTATTGGCTGTCGGTGGAGCCCCGTGTCTGAGCCCTCGGAAAATATTTTCAATATTCGCTGATACCTTTTCGCGACTCGTCCGGTGAGTGGATAGACCTTCCGATTCCACGCCCCCGACAGGAACACCGAATGACCGCAATGCCATCGCCCCGCCCCGCCACGTTTGCGCTCAAGGCCCTGAACCTGAGCCTGGCCCTGGCCTTCAGCGCACTGCTGCCGAGCGCCGCCCAAGCCGCCGACAGCGTCAGTGAAAGCGCCAGCCGCAGCGTCAACATCGGCCCCGGCCTGCTCAGCCATGTGCTGGCGCAATTTGCGGTCAGCGTCGGCGTGCCGCTGTCGTTCGATCCGGCGCAACTGGGCAATCGCCAGAGCCCGGGCCTGCAAGGCAGCTACACCACGCAGAGCGGTTTTGCCCGGTTGCTGGAAGGCAGCGGTTTCGAGCTGATCAGAACCGGGCACAACGGTTACACCGTGGCGCCGAAAGTTGCGGCGGACGGCGCGCTGGAACTGGGCGCCACCAACGTCAGCGCCCTGCGTGACGACAGCGGCGATACCTACGGCGGCGAACAGGTCGCGCGCCGCGCGCAGATCGGCATGCTCGGCAACCAGGAGGTCAACGACCTGCCCTTCAGCGTCACCAGTTACACCGCCAAGACCATGGCCGACCAACAGGCCCAGACCGTCGGCGATGTGTTGCTCAACGACGCCTCGGTGCGCCAGTCCAACGGCTTCGGCAACTTCTCGCAGATGTTCATGATCCGCGGCCTGCCGCTGGCCTCCGATGACATTTCCTATAACGGCCTCTATGGCGTGCTGCCCCGGCAGATCATTGCCGTCGAAGCGCTGGACCGGGTCGAACTGTTCAAGGGCCCGAATGCATTCGTCAACGGCGTGACCCCGAGCGGCAGCGGCATCGGCGGCGGGATCAACCTGCAACCCAAACGCGCCATGGACACGCCGACCCGCAGCGTCACCCTCGACTACAGCGCCGACGGTCGGGTCGGCGGCCATCTGGATCTGGGCCAGCGCTTTGGCGAGGACAACCGCTTCGGCGCGCGGGTCAACCTGATGCAGCGCGAAGGCGATACTGCCGTCGATGACGAAGACCAGCGCTCGTCGCTGTTCAGCCTCGGCCTGGACTATCGTGGCGATCGCCTGCGAGTCTCGACCGATTTCGGCTATCAGAAGCAGGTCATCAACCAGGGCCGCTCGGTGGTCTATGTCGATTCGAGCTTGGCAAAAGCGCCCAAGGTGCCGCACGCCAACGCCAGCTACGCCCAGAGCTGGAGCTACTCGCAACTCGAAGACACCTTCGGCATGGCCCGCGCCGAGTACGACCTCAACGACAACTGGACCGCCTACTTGTCCGGCGGCGCCAAGCACACCCGCGAGAACGGGGTTTACTCGTCGCTGACCGTCACCGACCTCAACGGCAACGCCCGTGGCGGCATGCTCTATTCACCCCACGACGAAGACAACCAGAGTGCCATGGCCGGGCTCAACGGCCGCTTCGACACCGGCCCCGTCACGCACCAGTTGAACCTCGGCTGGGCGGGCATCTGGGGCGAGCAGCGCTCGGCGTTCGAAACCATCGGCACCGCCGGGCGCTACAGCACCAACCTGTACAACGTCACCGACAAGCCGCGCCCGGCGCCCACCTCGTTCGCCAGCGACATCAGCGACCCGCGCATCACCGGCAAGAACACCCTGCGCAGCGAGGCGATTTCCGACACCCTCGGCTTCGTCGATGACCGCATCCTGCTGACCCTCGGCGTGCGTCGCCAGGAATTGAAAGTCGACGGCTGGAGCACCGCCACCGGCGCCCGCACCTCAAGTTATGAAGAGTCGATTACTACCCCCGTCTACGGCCTGGTGATCAAGCCGTGGGAACACGTGTCGTTCTACGCCAACCGCATCGAAGGCCTGGCCAAGGGCCCGACGCCGCCGACCACCGCGATCAACCGCGACGAAACCTTCGCCCCGGTGCGCAGCAAGCAGATCGAGGCCGGCGTGCGCCTGGACATGGGCAGCTACGGCGCCAACCTCGGCGTCTATCGCATCGAGCAACCGTCGAGCTACACCCAGGACGGAATCTTCCGGGTCGACGGTCAGCAGACCAACAAAGGCGTGGAACTCAACGTGTACGGCGAACCGCTCGACGGCCTGCGCCTGCTCAGCGGCGCAACCGTGATGAAGACTGAACTGGAAGGCAGCAGCAACGGCGTGAATGACGGCAACCGCGCCGTCGGGGTGCCGCGCTTCCAGTTCAACCTCGGCGCCGACTGGGACATTCCGGGCCTCGAAGGCGCGGCCCTCAGCGCGCGGATGTTGCGTACCGGCGGCCAGTACCTGAATGCGGCGAATACTCAAAGCATTCCAGCGTGGAACCGCTTCGACCTCGGCTCGCGCTATGCCTTCAAACTGGATGAAAAGCAGATCACCCTGCGGGCCAATCTGGAGAACGTCGCCAACGAAGCCTATTGGGCCTCGGCCAACGGCGGTTACCTGACCCAGGGCACGCCGCGTACGCTGAAGGTGTCGGCGACCGTGGACTTCTGACCGCTCGTCATCCGGCCGGCACCAAGGGTTCGGCGCGTCTGACCAATATCAGGTAAATCCCCTTTCCGGAGACAGACCATGATGACGCGCAAACTCACTTCGCTGTTGCTGATCGGCCTGCTGGCCAGCGGCTCGGCCGTCACGTTCGCCGCCAATGACGGCGCCGATGCCACGGGCACCAAATCCGGCTCCACCAACAGCTCGCCCATGCCACCGGACAACACGCCGGGCTCGCCGTCCGGCGGTAGCGGCGCAGGCAATGGCACCGGCACCAATGGCGGCGCCAGCGGTTCCGGTTCGGGAGCGGGAGGTGGCACCGGTTCGGCCGGTGGCGGCACGGGCGGTGCCGGCGGTGGCACGGGCGGCTGAACGAACAAGAGCAGGTCATGGTGAAGGCCATGGCCTGTGTCTGAACCGATTCGATTTTGTCAGCGATCCGAACGCATCAGTTCACCAACGCCAACGTCCATTGACAGCACGGCCGCGCGGTTGCGGCCGGCGTTCTTGGCCTGATACAGCGCCGCATCCGCACGTTGAATGAACAGTTCCGGGCTGTCGTTGCCGGTCGGAATAAACGCATAGCAACCCAGGCTCACCGTGAGATACCCGGTGGGCGAACCGCTGTGGGTGATGTGTTTGTCCATCACGCTGCGGCGGATCTGCCCGGCAATTGCCAGTGCGCCGTTGATGTCGGTGTCCGGCAGCAGCACCGCGAACTCTTCACCGCCATAGCGCACCGCCAGATCGGACTTGCGCTGGCAGCAGTTTTTCACCACCTGCGCGACCTGCGTCAGGCAATGGTCGCCAGCCACGTGGCCGTAGGCATCGTTGTAGCGTTTGAAAAAATCGATATCGAGCATGATCAGGCTGACCGGGCTCGACTGCCGCGCACCGCGGGCAAATTCCACCTCCAGCGAGCGCTCGAACAGACGCCGGTTGGCCAGCCCGGTCAGGCTGTCGTGGGTGGCGATCTGTTCCAGCGCCTGCTGGGCCTTGCGCAGGTTTTTTTCGATCCGCTCGCCATCGCGTACCTGATGAATGAACACCCAGCCGAACAGCCCCACGCCGAGCATCACCAGCGCCACGATCACGCTGGACTGAAACGCCCGGTCATACCAGCCCTGGAGGATAGTGTCCCGGGACGAAGACGCCGCGACCACCAACGGGTAGCTTTCCAGCTGCCGGTAACCATAAAGACGCGCCACACCGTCGACCACCGAATCGATCATCGCGGTGCCGGCGGAGGCGTTGGGCAGCAGCTTCTGATAGATCTCGCCCTTGGCCAGCGAGGTGCCGATCAGAGACTCGTCGAACGGCCGACGGGCGAGCAACGTGCCGTCAGTCATGCCGAGAAACATCGTGCCGTTGTCGTCCAGGCTGAAGCTTTTGAAGAACTTGTCGAAGTACGACATCTTGATCCCGGCCAGCAACACGCCCTGGAAATTGCCGGCGCGGTCGTTGACCCGTTTCGAGATCGGGATGATCCACTCGCCGTTCTCACGGCTGCGGATCGCCGGGCCGATGTGCGCCACACCCGACACGTTCTGCTGGTGAAACTTGAAGTACTCGCGATCGGCCACGCCATTGCCGCGCGGCAGATCCGGGAACGAGGTAATCACCCACTGCCCTTCGCGGTCGAACAGGAACATGCCGTGCAACTGCTCGAGTTGTTGCACTCGCCGCGCGAAGGTTCGCTGCAATCGCGGCTTCTGCGCCGCACCGTAGCCATCTTCCTGAACCCAGTCGACCAGGCTGGTCATCACCAGATCCGCCGCCAGAAACGTGTCTTCAGCCTGCTGCGCCATCGCCCGGGTCAGGTTGGCCGACGACACCTGCGCGTTGGCCAGATCCTGGCGCCGCGACTGTTCGATCTGCAAATACAGCAGACCGGACAGGCACAGACACACGGCAACGATGAACAACACCGCCGCCTTGCGCAGGGGCAAACGCTTGAGGGTGCCGCCGGGGGCCTGATGCGGATCGTGAATGGGGATAGGCAAAAGCGTGTCCTGGGCAGGTACGACAGGGGCAAAAGCCCGAAACCCTTGTTCTTGTGAGCGTAGCCCACCGGGTTGTGTGGGGCAACCAAGTGCCCTCGCTACGATCCCGACCCAGTTGCTATCGGCGCGCAGGGCAATTGGATGACCTGCGACGCAAATTATTTTTGCCTGCCCGTTTTTACCCGCATCAGCCCTGACGGGCCAACCGCCGCATTGCACTGTGCAAATGCGCCCGCGCACTTTCCGGATCGCCCTCGCGCATCTGCTCGTACGCCCGCTGCGCCACCGCGTGCGGCACCGGTTTCAACACCCGTTGCGTGGCCATCGCCAGCAGTTGCACTTGCGCGGCACGCTCCAGGTAATACAGATCGTCCCAGGCTTCGGCGATGGTCGGCGCCGCGACTATCACCCCGTGATTTTTCAGGAACAGAATGTCGGCCTCGCCCATCACCTCGGCAATCCGGTCGCCTTCACGCTCATCCAGCGCCAGCCCGTTGTAATGCTCGTCCACCGCCGTGCGCCCGTAGAACTTCAGCGCGGTCTGGCTCAGCCACAACAGCGGCGGCCCCTCCAGCAGGCACAACGCCGTCGCGTTCGGCATATGGGTGTGGAACGCGACTTTTACTCGGGGCAGTCGCTGGTGCAGGCGCGCATGAATATAGAAAGCAGTCGCTTCCGGCTGACCCTCGCCGTCCACCACGTTGCCGTCGAAGTCGCAGACCAGCAAGTTATGCGCCGTGACTTCGGAAAACGCATAGCCGTACGGATTGACCAGAAACAGCTCATCGTGCCCCGGCAACATCGCCGAAAAGTGATTGCAGATTCCCTCCTCCAAGCCGTGCAGCGCCGCCAGTTGAAAGCACGCCGCCAGCTCTTGGCGAGCGGTGATGATGGCTTCGCTGTCGAGGTTCACCGAGGCGTAACGCGCGGGTCGGGCGCTGCCGGTCAGGGTATGGGCCATGGCGAACCTCCTTTATGACCAGCCAAGGGATGCGAACAGCGGCAGCACTTCGTCCAGCGTGTTGAGGATCGCGTCGGGCCGATAGTCCGGCAGCAACTGACGACCGGTCCCTCGATCAATCCATACGCAGCGAAAATGCATGTCGCGGGCCGCCGTGTGGTCGAGCATCGGGCTGGCGCAGATGTGCACCACCTGATCGCGGCTGACGCCCAATTGCTCATGAGCGTAGTCGAACAGCCTCGGCGCCGGTTTGTAGGCGCCGGCCTGCTGCGCGGTGATCACCCGGTCTATGTGGCCACCCAATTGAGCGACGTTGCCGGCGATGATGTCGTCATCGGTGTTGGAGACGATGCACAGCTTGAAACCCTTGGCCTTGAGCTGCGCGAGGGTCTCGACGACTTCGGGGAACGGCGGCATCTGCGGGATCGCGGCGGCCAGGCGCTGGCTGTCCTGGCTGGCACTCGCCAGCCCCAGTTCTTCCAGGGCCAGTTGCAGGCCGAGTGTGCTGAGTTCGCGAAACGAGCGATGCGGTGGCGTCTGTTCCAGGCGATGTTCGTGGCGGTCGTAAACCTCGATCAGGCGCCCGGCGTCGACCCGGTGTTCGCCCTTCTCGCTCAGGATCCGCTCAGCCACGGCGCGCAGGCCTTCGTCCCATTGAATCAAGGTGCCGTAACAATCGAAGGTCAGCCATTGCGGGCGCGGTGTGTTGATCAACGTCATGGGGGCATTCCTCTGCAAGTGAGGGCTTCAGTTTATGAACTCGGGGTGATAGTGTGAAATTAAATAAATAGCCTACCGTCAGTTGCCAAACAAATATCGAGACCGCCGCCATGCTGGATCTGGAACTGCTGAAAACCTTCGTCTGCGTGGTTGATGAAGGCAGCTTCACCCGCGCCGCCGAACGGGTCCACCGCACCCAATCCACGGTCAGCCAACAGGTACGCAAACTCGAAGACCTGGTCGGCCACGCGCTGCTGTTGCGCGACCGCACCGGGCTGAACGTCAGCGTCACCGAGCACGGCGAACTGCTGATCCACTACGCCCGCCGCCTGCTGGCCTTGTCCGCCGAGGCCAGCGAAGCCCTGGCCAGCGATCTGGATCTGGAAATCCTGCGCATCGGCATGCCGGAAGACTTCGACGCCCGACGCATGGCGCTGATCCTCGCCGGCTTCACCCGCAGCCACCCGCAAGCGCGACTGGAAACCGTCAGCGGCATGAGCCTCGACCTGCGTCAACGCCTCGACAGCGGCGAAATCGACATCGCCCTGATCAAACGCGAACCCGACAGCGGCCCCGCCTGGGCGACCTGGCCGGAGCGACTGGTGTGGGTCAAAGGCGTGGAATTCGATGCCTCCACAGGCGTGCTGCCGCTGGCGCTGTTTCCCCAGGGTTGCCTGTACCGACAACGGGCGATCCGCCTGCTCGACGTGGCGCAACGCCCCTGGCGCGTGGCCTTCGGCAGCCACAGCCTGACCGGCATTCAGGCGGCGGTGGCTTCAGGGCTCGGGGTTTCAGTGCTGCCGGCTTCGGCAGTGTTGCCGGAGCATCGGGTGTACACGGACTTGCCGCCGCTGCCGCCGACGGAGCTGGCGCTGGTCAGCCGCGAGGGGGTGTTGAGTGGATTGCAGCGGGGGTTGGTGGAGTTTTTGCGGGGTGAATTGGGGGTGGATGCGGGGGGATTTGCTTGATCCCCCCGATGGGCGCTGAGCTCAGGGCTTGTTGACTTCGCGCAGCAGGTCTGCGACCGGGAGGTTCATGGTGTTTGAGTAGTAGGGTTTGTAGCCGTAAGCGGTGACGACGACTTTGCAGGGGATTTGTTGTTTGCCTGAGAGGAGTTGGTTGATTTCTGCCACTGACAAATATCTTTCCGAGCTTCGGTTGCTGGAGGTCTCGGAAATGAAAGCATGGGTCAGATAAGAGTATCCCGCCGGGGCTCCGTCTCTTTTATCCGGCGATATCAATCCAAACGCTGAAAACCGAATGGCTTTACCAACCGAGAAATCCTGATCTTCAGCCAAGGCACAATGAAGCATGCCTGAAGCCATTCCTACCCTCTCTCCCCGACCAAAAAGATCCAACACATCAACATTCGACTGATACCTGATTACATATAGAGACCTGTCTCTCTCAACAGACACGTAGCTCAAATTCGCCGGAGGCCATACATGGTCTTTTGCACAACCAGAACAAATCACGAAAAGCAGGCAAGCGAACAGTCTATACATCAGGAAAATTCCTCCATGATCGAGTCAAACAGCAGTTTTCCGCGATACGTGCGTAAGCAGGCTCCTTGCAGTATCACGTCATCATCCGTGGGGCGCGCAGCTTGAACAAAGTCCTTCCGTTGTTCAAACCCGCACGCAAAAAAACAGGCGCCTGAAGAGGCGCCTGTTTTCCATGGACGGTAACTGCTCCGGTCAACGCGAAGGCGGCACTCGAATATCCCCCGCCCGGCACTGGGTTTTCACGCCCTTGCCGCAGGCGCCGAATTGCAGGTCCTTGCCCATGCACACGCGCACTTCCGAGAGTTCCGGGCCGTTGCAGATCACGGCGATGCCGTCTGACGGGATGCCCGGATTGCTCCTGCGGAACAGGTCGGCAATTTCCTGCGCTTCGAAGTAATAAGAGCTACTGAACGGTTGCAACTCTTGCGGGATGTTCACCGCAGCCACCGCTTTGTCCGCTTCGTCCAGATAGCCCATCGCGCCGAGGCCGCTGCAGGTGCCGTGTTTGCTCCATTCGTGGTCGAGGAGTTTTTTGGTCGGGAACAGCGTCAGGCCTTTGGCCGTTTCGGCGGCCGACAGGTTGGTCAGCGGCGGGCAGGACTCCGGCCAGCCGCCCTTGGCGTATTGCGGCCAGAGGCCATGCAGGACAAAACCGTAACCCTTGCCGGTGCATTGCGGGTCGTCCTTGTGGGTCAGGCAAAAGGTCGGCGACCAGGACAACGTCAGCAGGTAGTAATCGAACACCCCCGCCACCGATTCCGCCTTGCTGGCAGACGACTGGCGTGCCGAACTCAGGCCGATGCTACCGACCGTCAGCGCAATCAGCGCCATAATTGTAAAAAGCTTTTTCATGTTCCCGTTCCTTGGGACGCGTGCGTCCGTGGTTTCTGTGGTCTGACCGTCACGTGGTCAGGGGCTGATTGAGTCACGCTTGTGTTGCAGACGCATGACGCAGGGCAAAACCTGCATTACTTTGAAAGGACTACGATGTTGTTGAACTCAACACAGGGAACCGACATGAGTAAAGCAGACGAACTCGCCGCGAAACTCAAACAAACCCGGCACACCCATGCTGACGAAATCACCTGCGCTGAACTGGAGATCGATTGCTGGCCGGCTCAGGTCTACGCCTTGTATCACCGCATCGAGGGCTGGTTGCAACCGGTGACCGAGGTAGGCCTGAAGATTCGGCGAAATCCTACCCATGTTTGCGAAACTTCGCCGGATGGCGAGACCCACGACTACGCCATCGACCAGTTGATCATCGAAGCCAACCACCACAGCCTGACGTTCGATCCCATCGCCCGTTTCACCGAAGACGGCGCAGGGCGCGTGCAAATCGTCCTGCCGGGGCGCGAAGCATCGCTGCTGCGCACGGTCGATGAGCACGGCGAAAGCCATTGGTGGTTGCAGACGCTCGAAACCGGGCAACAGCTGGATGCGATTGCGTTGACGGAAAACAACCTGCTGTTGGTAGTCCAGGAAGGGCTCGGTCTGTAGGTTGAACCTGACACAACTGTAATCCGCGCCTCAGCCAGCTGAAAGCTGCCGCTGGTTAGCCTCCCCGTCATTGGTCAAACGGGGACTTCCAGCGCATGCCTTCCACCACCTCAAGACGCACCTTCGTCAAAGGCCTCGCCGCCGGCAGTCTGCTCGGCGGCCTCGGCCTGTGGCGCACACCGGTCTGGGCCTTGAACAGCCCCGGCCAGGTGAACGAGTTAAGCGGCACAGACTTCGAGCTGTTCATCGGCGAAACTCCAGTCAACTTCACCGGCCGGCCCCGCACCGCCATGACCATCAACGGCAGCCTGCCCGGCCCGCTGTTGCGTTGGCGCGAAGGCGACACCGTGACGCTGCGGGTGCGCAACCGGCTCAAGGACAGCACGTCGATCCACTGGCACGGCATTCTGCTGCCGGCCAACATGGACGGCGTGCCCGGCCTGAGTTTCAAGGGCATCGAGCCGGGTGGCGTGTACGTTTACCAGTTCAAGGTTCGCCAGCACGGCACCTACTGGTATCACAGCCATTCCGGCTTGCAGGAACAGGCCGGGGTCTACGGGCCGCTGGTGATCGATGCGCGGGAACCAGAGCCGTTCCAGTACGACCGCGACTACGTGGTGATGCTCAGCGACTGGACCGACGAAGACCCGGCCAGCCTGATGAAGACCCTGAAAAAACAGTCCGACTACTACAACTTTCACAAGCGCACCGTCGCTGATTTCATCCACGATGTCGGCGAAAAAGGCTGGGGCGCCACCGTTGCCGATCGCACGATGTGGGCGCAGATGAAGATGAATCCCACCGACATCGCCGATGTAAGCGGCGCCACGTACACCTTCCTGATGAACGGCCACGCCCCGGATGACAACTGGACCGGCCTGTTCCGCCCCGGCGAAAAGCTGCGGCTGCGGCTGATCAACGGTTCGGCCATGAGCTACTTCGACGTGCGCATTCCCGGATTGAAAATGACCGTGGTCGCCGCAGACGGCCTGCACGTCAAACCGGTCAGCGTCGACGAGTTGCGCATCGCCGTGGCGGAAACCTATGACGTGATCGTCGAACCCGCCGCCGACGCCTACACCCTGTTCGCCCAGGCCATGGACCGCACCGGTTACGCCCGAGGCACCCTCGCCGCCCGCGCCGGTTTGTCGGCCCCGGTGCCGACGCTGGATCCGCGCCCGCTGGTGACCATGGACGACATGGGTATGGGCGGCATGGATCATGGTTCGATGGACATGAGCAGCATGGATCACTCGAGCATGAACATGGGCCCGATGCAGTCGCACCCCGACAGCGAAAAGGACAACCCGCTGGTGGACATGCAAGCCATGACCACCGCCGCGAAACTCGACGACCCCGGCCTCGGCCTGCGCAACAACGGTCGCCGCGTGCTGACCTACGCCGACCTGCGCAGCACGTTCGAAGACCCGGATGGCCGCGATCCGAGCCGCACCATCGAACTGCACCTCACCGGCCACATGGAGAAATTCGCCTGGTCGTTCAACGGCATCAAGTTCTCCGACGCCGAGCCTCTGCTGTTGAAGTACGGCGAGCGGATTCGCCTGGTGCTGGTCAACGACACGATGATGACCCACCCCATCCACCTGCACGGCATGTGGAGCGATCTGGAAGACGAAAACGGCAATTTCCAGGTGCGCAAACACACCATCGACATGCCGCCCGGCACCCGCCGCAGCTACCGCGTGACCGCCGATGCGCTGGGTCGTTGGGCTTATCACTGCCATCTCCTGTACCACATGGAAATGGGCATGTTCCGCGAAGTGCGGGTGGAAGAATGAGGACGCCGACCATGACTCGATTTGCCGCGTTTTCGTTGTCACTCCTGTCGATGGCCCCGGCGTTCGCCGCCAGCGACATGCAGGACATGGATCACAGCCGGATGGCTGATATGCAAGGCATGGATCACAGCCAGATGGGCGATCTGCAGAGCATAGACGACGGCATGATGCAGCCCGCCGCGCCGACCGAAAGCCGCACACCGATCCCGGCACTGACCGACGCCGACCGCGCCGCCGTGTTCACCAGCCACGCCGGGCATCAGGTCCACGACAGCGCCATCAACACTTACTTCCTCGCCGACAAACTCGAATGGCAGGACGCCGACGACGCCAGCACCCTGGCCTGGGATTTGTCCGGCTGGATCGGCGGCGACATCGATCGACTGTGGCTGCGCTCCGAGGGCGAACGCAGCAACGGCAAGACCGAAGACGCGGAAATCCAGGCGCTGTGGGGCCACGCGATTTCGCCGTGGTGGGACGTGGTCAGCGGCGTGCGCCAGGACTTCAAACCCGGCGCTCCACAAACCTGGGCCGCGTTCGGTTTGCAGGGCATGGCGCTGTACAACTTCGAAGCCGAAGCCACGGCGTTCCTCGGTGAAAACGGCCAGAGCGCGGTGCGGCTGGAGGGCGACTACGACATCCTGCTGACCAATCGCCTGATCCTGCGGCCCACCGCCGAACTCAACGTCTACGGCAAAAACGACCCGCAACGCGGGATCGGCTCGGGCCTTTCGAACACCGAAGTCGGGCTGCGCCTGCGCTATGAAATCCGCCGCGAATTCGCGCCCTACATCGGCGTGACCTGGAATCGCACCTACGGCCAAACCGCCGATTACGCACGGGAAGAAGGCGAGGATCGCAGCGAAGCGCGACTCGTCCTCGGCGTGCGGCTGTGGTTCTGAATCCCATCAAAAAACAACACCGAGGTCTTGCATGCGCACATTGAAAATCTCCCTCGTCCTCGCCAGCGGTTTGCTCCTGAGCACGTTCGCCCAAGCCCACCCGAAACTGCTGTCGTCGACCCCGGCCGAAGGTGCCGACGGCGCGGCGCCCGGCAAGATCGAACTGCGTTTTTCGGAGGATCTGCTGACCCAATTCTCCGGCGCCAAACTGGTGATGACCGAAATGCCCGGCATGGCCCACTCGCCGATGCCGATGAAGGCCAAAGTCAGCGCCGGCAGCGACCCGAAAACCATGCTCGTCACCCCGCTCACGCCCTTGCCGGCCGGCACGTACAAGGTCGAATGGCGCGCGGTGTCATCGGACACGCACCCGATCACCGGCAACGTCACGTTCAAAGTGAAGTGAGCGATGGCTGAACTGATCAACATCCTCCTGCGTCTGGCGCTGTATGTGGATTTGCTGCTGTTGTTCGGGCTCGCGTTGTTCGGGCTGTACAGCGTTGACGCGGTGCTGCGGTTTCGGCCGATGCTGCGCGGGATGGCGTTGATCGGGGCGCTGCTGTCAGTGGCGGCACTGGTGCTGATGACCCGCGCCATGAGTGGCGAAACGGAGTTCGCGGCGCTGTGGCCGCACCTGCAAATGATGGTGCTGGAAACCGACGTCGGGCTGGCGTGGACGCTGCGGATGATTGCGCTGATCGCCGTGATGATCTGGCCCGGATTGTGGCTGGCATCGATGGCCGGCGCCGTCGCCCTCGCCTCCCTGGCCTGGAGCGGACACGGGGCGATGGATAACGCGTGGCATCTGCTCAGCGACATCCTGCACCTGCTCGCGGCGGGTGCGTGGCTGGGCGCGATGCTCGCGTTGATCTTGATGTCGCGGCTCGACGCACTGTGCAGCGAAGCGCGCATTCGTTCGCTGGCGGATTCCGTTAAACGCTTCGAAGGCGTCGGCGCGGCGATTGTGCTCATCCTCTCGGTCACCGGCGTGGCGAATTACCTGTTCATCATCGGCCCGACACTGGGCGAAATCCTGCTCGGCACCTACGGGATTCTGCTGGCGATCAAGGTTGTGTTGTTCGGGGGCATGCTGGTGCTGGCCGCGTTGAACCGCTTCCACCTTGGGCCGTCGCTCGAGCAATCGTTGCGCGCGGGGCAGCATCAAGTGGCGGCCAACGCCTTGCGCCGCAGCGTGGCACTGGAGCTGGTGATTGCGCTGTTGATCTTGGGACTGGTGGCGTGGCTGGGTACGTTGAGCCCGGAACCGGGATGACACCCGGCAAACCCATTCACTACACTGGCCCGCACTCCCACTGCACAAGCCCGATCACAATGACAATTCCAAAAAGCACGATGATCTTCTGCGGCCTGCTGGCCATGGCCGGCGCCGCCCAGGCACAAGAACCGGCCTCGCACCTCGACACCATCCAGCAACAGGGCCAATTGCGCGTCTGCACCACCGGCGACTACAAGCCCTACACCTTCAAACGCCCGGACGGCGGATTCGAAGGCATCGACATCGCCATGGCGCAAACCCTGGCCGACAGCCTCGGCGTCAAGGTCGAATGGGTGCAGACCACCTGGAAAACCCTGATGCCGGACATGCAGGCCGGCAAATGCGACATCGGCGTCGGCGGCATTTCGGTGACCCTCGAACGCCAGAAAAAAGCCTTCTTCAGCAACACCCTCGACGTCGACGGCAAGATCCCGCTGGTGCGTTGCGCCGACCAGTCCAAATACCAGACCATCGACCAGATCAACCAGCCAAACGTGCGCCTGGTCGAACCCGCCGGCGGCACCAACGAAGCCTTCGTCCACGCCTTCCTGCCCAAGGCGCAACTGGCGTTGCACGACAACGTGACCATCTTCGAACAACTGCTCGACAACAAGGCCGACGTGATGATCACCGACGCCTCCGAAGCCCTCTACCAACAAAAACTCAAACCCGGCCTGTGCGCCGTCAACCCGAGCCAGTACATGCAATACGGCGAAAAAGCCTACCTGCTGCCGCGCGACGACATCAGCTGGAAACTCTACGTCGACCAGTGGCTGCACCTGAGCAAAGTCACCGGCAAATACCAGAAAGTCCTGAGCGAATGGATCGCCGTACCAGCAGCTCAGTAACCCTCAATCGTCATGCATCAGGCCGGAGCTGTACTGGTTGAAACTGTTACCGATATTGCTCCCGCCAAACTTCAACGTATTCACGTTCCGCGCCTCCGGCGACTGACAGTCGCTGGAGAAACAACTGGTGGTGGTCAGGCCACCGGAGCCGGAACAGGCGGTTAAAACCGAGATGGTGGCGACGATCAACAGCGCTTTGAGTGGGTTGTTCATGGTGTGAGGCGCTCGGGTGGGGTCGGGATCTTGTGGAGGGAACGTAGGCCTGTGTGGGGGGCGGGAAGATGAAACTTGCGGGGTTTTCAGCGGGGGTTCAGGTTGAACCCACGCCTGACGATCAACCCTCCAACGCAGAGGGTTGCCCGAACCTACTTCGGCTCGACGTTATCCAACGCCTGATTCACCGCCAAAGACCCCAACATCACCAACTGCGCAATGCCGATGGCAGTTTTGCGGTGAGCGGGTTCCAGGGTGGCGGCGAAGTTGTTGAGCATTTCGGAGGCTGATCCCAGGGACTCGCTGGCGTTGGCGAGCAGGGATTCGGTGTCGTAGGCCGGGTTGGCGAAGTACATCGGGTCATGTTGGGTGTGGCTGCCCATGATCCGTTGCTGTGGGGTGAGGTAGTGATCGAGGGCGCGTTCGGCGGCTTCGTTCAGGGTTCGTGAATCGGGGAATTTGTAGGGGGAGACTGGATCGGTTTCTGGTGGGTTGGGTGTTGGTTTGAACATGGATGAAACTCCTAACACTTTTAGTGAAGGCTTCACCCTTTCGCTACCAAACGAATGTATGGTCAGCCCATCTCCTGCAATCACGAGCGATGAACGGTAAAGCATGCTTGCGCTAATGTATCCGGGCTCATGGTCGGCAGTGTTGCCACCTGGCCCTTGATGAGTAGTCGCTCCTGCCTGTCCTTGAAAAGGGTGCCAGCCTCGAAAGCTGATTCGTTTGCCAGGTTTTCAAGCAGGAGTTGAGCTGTTTATCGTCATCATCTTGTCGTCGCAAAAGCCGGTAGTGAATTTCGGTCAAGCCATGGATTGTGCGTTGTAGCTACCTCCGCGAGCTAAAACAGCCCATACGATCCTTGCCAATTTATTGGCCAAAGCGCAGGCGACTTTATTCGGGTGCTTTCGTATCAGCAGGTCTCTGCACCAGGTTCCCAAAGCATCGGTACGTTTATCTATGTGCACCAGAACTGCACGCGAGCCTTGAATCATAAGCTTTCGAAGGTATTTATCACCACGCTTGCTGATGTTCAAAAGGACGGTTTGGTCGCCTGTTGAATATTGCCTTGGCACCAGTCCCAGCGAAGCGGCGAAGTCTCGCGATGAGTGAAAATTGGAAGCGTCGCCGACGTCGGCCAGCAGCGCGCTAGCGATGATCGGGCCGATGCCGGGGATGCTCATCAGGCGTGTTCCCGCGTCATCAGTGTCCACTTGCTCCTTGATACTCCGGTCAATCGCCTTAATCTCGTCGTTGAGCCGCTTCATCTCTTCCAGTAGATGTTCAATAAAAGACTTCAGCTGTTGCGGTAACTCGGCGGCAGGGTCATCCAGAATTTGATGAACTTGATTCATAGCCGCTTTTGTTGCAGGCAGTTCGATCCCGAACTCAAGCAAGAACCCGTGAATGCGATTGATCGTTTGAGTACGGTGTCCTACCAACGCCTCACGAAGGCGGTGCTGGGTTGATAGCACCTGCTGTTCAACGGTTTTGATGGCGACGTAACGTGTTTTAGGGCGAGATGCGGCTTCGCAAATTGCCTCAGCGTCGATGTAGTCGTTCTTGTTGCCGGTGACGTAAGGTTTTACATGCTGCGGCGCAATCAATTTCACTTGATGACCGAAAGACAAGAGCTTTCTGGCAAGCCAGTGTGAACCGCCACAAGACTCCATCGCTATGGTGCAGGGCTTCAGCCTTGCTGCGAACTCGAGCAAGCGGTTGCGATTGAATTTCTTGCGCAACACTTCCTTGCCTTTAACGTCGTGCCCTACAAGATGAAAGGTGCTTTTCCCAATATCCAGGCCGAGCAAGTTCAAGGTGTCCATGAGAGGTCTCCGCAAGTCAGTGAGAACCCCGATAAGTTTAGATTTAGCGGGGTTCCCGTACTGGGCTGACCATCTCATTAGGGTGGCGGCCATGAACAGGTTGGTAGACCGGGTGTTAGGAGCCGGCGCGCCCGGAGACGCCCTGTACATGACCACCATAGACCCCGATCGAAAGCACGACCGGTGACGATGACGCTGTACATCTAACACACGGGCTACCAAACCCGATCACTGGTTTTCAGTGACCCGAGAACGATAAAAGCCACGGGGTAGACGCACAAGCCGGCGGATTCTGTCTTAGGTGTAGGGGGTGGCGCAAGGATGTGTAGGGCCGAAGTAGTGTCATAGAGCTTCGTTTAAACACACTCAAATTTTGCTGTTTAGATGGATAACCAACACCGCGCACGTCGCCGTCAGGCAACTGCCAAAGCAACTCTGATACAGTCGGTGCCAGCTAATCCGTTGACAGGGAGTCAAACATGGCAAAGCCCGCTGCACGCATCACCGATCCCACCAGTTGCCCCATCCCCGGACACGGCCCCAAAGCCATTGCCTCCGGATCCCCCGACGTATTTTTCGACGGACTCGCCGCCGCCCGAAAAGACGACACCTGCACCTGCGGCAGCGCACTGGCCTCCGCCGTGTCCAGCACCGTATTCATCAACGGCAAAAATGCCGCGCTGGTCGGCACAGTGGGTTCACATGGAGACGTTGTGATCGGAGGATCGGGAACGGTGATCATCGGCGACTCACATACGCCTGCGCCGTTTACGCCGCCGACGCCGATGATCATTCATCCTGGATGGATCAGCTTCACCATCCCCGGTTCTGAGTCTTACCTAGGCATGAGCTGCGTTGCTCACTTCGAAGATGGTTCTACCCAATCCGGAAATTTCGATATCACCAACACTGTGAAATTTCTCAACATCCGTGGAAAAGTCTGCCAAAAGCTAGAGTTCGGCTCTCAAGAAGAACCACCGACCGGCTCAATTTTCGACACGCTATTCAATGCATCATTGAAATAAGGATTGTTTCATGACTGAGCCATTGCTCGTAACGGGAAGCTACGTTGTTCAAAAAGCACACGAGCTTGAGAATTCGCCATTGGACATGGCGATTGCGGGTATGGAGGGGGCTGCCACAAGATTCTCTTTAGATGCCATATCAGATGCAAAAGTACGCAGTAACTACATGAGCAACATCAAGCGCATGTCAGTGGAAACTAAAGCCGAAGTCGCCGCAGGAAGGCTGAGTGCGCAGGAAGGAGCAGCATTTTGCCAGGAAATGCGAAATAGAATCTTGGTCGAGCATCGAAAATTCACCTCGGCACAAGGCGTGGCCTTCGCTGAACGGAAGAAACGATTGCCTCCGACGTTACAGGACACACTGGACAAGTACGCACTGAAAACGGCAAACGTCGAATACAACAAACTGACCCCAGAACAAAAGAGCAAAGTCTATTACGAGATTCTGGAATCAGCGGGCCGTGACAACGCACCGGTAAGCAAAGGAACTCAAAAATTAAGAATAATGGGAAAGGTCGGCCTATTGGTCACTGCGACTTTCGCCGTATATGAAATCATGAACGCAGACAACAAAGTCAAGGAAACGGCCCGGCAAGGCATTATTATCGGCGGGGGTGCTGCGGGCGGGGGGTTGGCTGGCTTGGGCGTCTCTGCATTTTGCGGCCCTGGCGCCCTAGCTTGCGCTGTGGCAATCGTTCTGGCGGGAAGTATTGTGGGAGGAATTGCTGGCAGCGCAGTAGCCGACACCTTTGATGAAGAACTGGAGGAATTTTCCAAATGGGAAGTTCTATGACAAAGCAACAAAGAGCGGATGTGCGCTGGGCGTTGTCGGATGCCTTTGTTGATAACGAAGTCGACTATGCTGCGATTGCACGAAGGACAAGAGAATTCGATCGAGATGAAGTGAAGCGCATACTCTTTGAGGAGGTTGCTCCGATTTGCCATTCCAATCTTGAAAGCACGCTTCCGACTATATGGCTTTGTTTCAACAGGCAGGAATTGGAAGATGACATTGAAAAAATGCTGGGAGCAAAAGAGAACAGCTGGTTCAAAAGAAAAGCCAACGCCTTATTGGTGACATGGCTGAAGAGCAGATACGAATACATCTGGACAGAAATAGAAAAGCAGTATCAAAACATAAGCTAATAACAAAGCGTCGCAACTGGAACGATTGCATCACCCTTTTTTTCTTGAGCTATACTCGTAAACAAACACACAACCAAGTAAAAACATAATTATCTTAAGGACTGATACATGAAGGGAAAAACCATCGCAACTTTTCTTGCATGCTTGCTGCTCGCCGGTTGTTCTGACCCAAAGCAAACCAAACTGCCTGCCGATATCAGTAAATGGTCAGAGGACAAAGGGCTAATGGAAGCTGTCGGCAAACTCGATGAAAACGATAGAAAACTGTTTGGTGGCTATGCTGCCCGGCAAGTGGTGGCCAGCACATTTGGCGGTAGCAAAGTTGTTGCAGACTCAACACTGGGTGATGCTCTGAAAACACAACAGGCCTGGATCGAAGCCAAAGCTGCCGAAGCGGAAAAACAAAAAGCCCTGGCCGAGCAAGTAAAACAGCAACAGCTTGTGGCACTGAAAGAAATGAACGGAACGCTTACAGCGTCCCTTCTCAAACTTAAACTGAATCCCGCCGACTATAAAAACAAGCAATACAGTGAATATTTTTCAATTGAAATTGCTCTACACAACAATACAACTGAGGCCCTATCTGGCGTAAAGGGAACAGTAGTACTCAGCGACATGTTCGGCGACCCTATAAAAAGAATTGGCCTCACTAACGACATCCAAATTGACCCAGGTCAAACGTACATCTATAGCGGGACAATGGATTACAACCAGTTTCAGGCCGCCGACAAGAAGTTGGCTGCTTCCGATACAGAAAAAATGAAATTTGAATGGGTGCCTGACACTTATATTTTCACCAATGGCAAAAAGCAAACAATGCCAAACTGAAGCTGAGAAAATGAGAGCAGGGACGAACTTAATACGGAAGATCGAAAATAAATATATCCATCCCTTTTCCCTTTACACCAACTCACTCAAAATTTAAATAACCGCTCCATCAACAAGGATTAGCATGGAAAAAATCGAGGCATTAATTGAAGACACCAATCTCCGACTTCTATTAGACGACAACACAGGAGATAATTGCGCAGTTCAAATCTGGCTTCTACAAACAATCCAAAATGGATTTAAGAAAAGCACTCTACTTTACGCCAGGATACTTCCTTCCAGCCATCAAAACAATGAATGGAGCGCACCAAAGGAGGACCACTTCAAAACAATTAAAAACATAAAAGCCCAGCTTTTACCTTTAAGTCTATACTGCACTCCCTCTAAAGCAAAAGAGCTGATTAATAATCTAACATCTGGAAAATCACTGCCGGACATAAGCAAAGAATTAGACATAAAAATAAGCGACTCAATAGAAAAAAGAACTGAAGACTTCTCCATAACGCAAGAACTAATTTTCAAACCAACAACTCTGTTACCCATGAGAAATGCCCCCCGAGAAGGCAACATTAGAAGCCCTCATGGAACTGCCTCAGCTTTTAGCGCATCAATAATAATTACAAACAGAGGAAAAATATTCGACATCGACAATATATTTAGTGCAGAAATAGCAACATTTGCCATCACCCAAATAAATAAAGAAACCGGGATGCTCTTCAATCTCGAAGATAGCACCCGACTCGGAACAATTGAGTTATTACTATTCCCCACACTCAACAACAAAGAGCAAGACAACCTACATACATCATGGGACAGAGAAAAAAACAGATTCCAGGTTGAATTAAACTTAAATACGAGAATCAGCAATCCAAAAACAACAAGCGCATCATTACACATACATTTTATCAACAACAACCAAACTATACATTCAACAGCTATAAACCAAAACCCAACAGAAGGAATTTTGAGATTCTCAATTGATGTACCTGAAAATAAAACAGAAATAATCGACAGCCTGAAATTTGAAATATTTACTTTCTCCGACGAAAGCAGTTCCGGAAGACTATACTGCTCTTACAATGTAAGTTACATACGTGCAAATACCATTTCCACTCGTATCGGAACCATTTCCGGAAAATCAATAAAATTTAGCTGGCTAACCGACGTTATAAACATTTCACCAAAACTAGATCGAATCAAGTCACTTCAAACCATCAACCACGGCTCTAAAGCTTCCTATTCAAAGTTCAAACTCGACATGGGTGACCCATGGGTTTCTTCCAATCATCAAATGAAGTCACTTGTCAAAGAAGCATTTCCCGAGAAATCCGAAGCAGGATTTTTTCAGCGTTTTAGAGACAGTGGGGGCATTGGGCGAATTGAGCTAGTCGAATGGATACACAAAGTCTTGGCTTCATACCAAGAACACCAGATTGTTATCTTTGACCCATATTTTGAAGATGTTGGCATATCCCTACTTCTCCCTAAAGCAAGCACTGGCAGCGAGTACATTGTAATTACCACTTGGGAACCTAGCCAACCTAGTCAAAGAATCGCCAACGCTATTCAGACATACCAACAGATTGCGTCTTTAACTGACAACATTGATTTTAAGCTATACGGAGTTCCAAAAGATTTTTTACACGATCGCTACATTATTATTTCCGATAAAAGCGGAAAGCCCATCAAAGGTTATCACCTTTCAAACTCGCTTCAAAATGCAACAGACAGCCACCCTTTACTTATAACACCAATACCTAATGACACTCTTCCAAAGGTCGAAGAATACACACATCAACTTTTATCAAAGTCTAAAACCTTAGGAAATTCGCTAGACCTACTCATTGACTCAAAGGACCACTCGAAACAAACACAACCGATTTCAGCCTATGAACCTTTATCTTTCCTTGATTCTCCAGTTGCGCCTATAGCTATTTCAAGCTGGGTGAACATACCTTTACTGACCACCCTAAACCCAGCAGACCTGAAACTCAAACTTGAAGAACTCGGATACACAGAAAACAACACTCTAAACAGCAAAAAGCTCGGCCCCCCTACCTCTTTCCTTAACTCTCTACACAGTGTTAAAGACGAAGAATTCAGCGACTATTGGGAAATAGGGGCCAACATACTATCTCACACACCGATAAGAACATTAAACAACTTAACACTTACACCATCAATAGCAAAAAAACTCAGCACATTACTCATAAAAAAATCAACAACTCTGTCTACAGAACACCCTACTCTATCGCACGACGCCTATATTACTTCAACTTTAAAGAGCTCCATGTCAGATCTACTACTGCATTATAGAGTGTCAGATTTTGTAAACCCAACAAAACTAAAACCCTTGACATGGGGCGACTACTACGCAGTGAAATTCCTATGGACAAAAGACCAGAACGAATTACTAAAAACCCTATACACCATAGATAAAAATATTGACTCAAAAAACCCGACTAAAACTATTGCTTGTTCTGTGGCAGCACAGATAATTTGTGAAATCTCGCTAAGTTCAGCTTGCGGAATTACAAAAGAAAACATACAGTTTTTGATATCTCAGCCAAACGCTTTGATGAGATGGTTTGGCTACTCAGGAATAGGAACACTAATAGATAGAAACATCCGAAATTCTTCTATTATAAAGACCGTCATAGACAGAGAAAAAAACCTTGTCTTAGGATGGCTAATTAACAAAACCTTTCGTACGGATAGCGATAATAGAACACATAAAAAGCTAATCAAAATGTATTTATCCTCATTTCCTTCCACTCCAAGCAGAGAGGAGGTTAAAGATTTATTTGAACATTTGCGAAACCATATGAAGGAGCTTAGCTATTGCTACCCATGGTTAATAACCGAAGTCCTCAACCCCTTGCTTGAGCAAGAGAAAACCAAGATAGAGTTCGTAGCTGATGTTTGGCTAAACGAGCTTCTTTCACTGATCAACAAACTGACAAAAAATCAAAACCCTTTATTTCAATTAGATCATCAAGCAAAGACGACCGATATCGCTGCATTTCTAATGGCGAATAGTAACGCAGATTACCAGAAAGAAGTTTACATCCTTCTTGAGAAAAAGCTTCGTAACTTGAGAGCAAAAATACAACGGCCATTAGCATCCACCACCAACTGGACTGATTGGGACAATCACCTCAAAGCGAGCTTTTGGATTAGCGGTTATCTGAAATGGATAACTTATTATCTTTCCGTAGACAGCGAGGCAAAACCAGCTCTTGAGCAGGCATCGCTATTGGCAGTTGAAATTTGCTCTGGAAGATCACTAAATGACTGGCGGAGACTCGACTACTCAGGAGGACAATATTCAATATTTTTAGATGATCGGCCTGCCCTCCCACAGTCCAAACCCTAATTCGAAGCGTAAATCAACCATCGGTTGAATCAAATCAACCGATGGTAAATTGGACGACTTTATTTACTAACTAAACATCCTCCCCCTTTTTTGCTCGCAGGCCTGCATCTTATTCAACTTTTTCCGGACATAAACATCTACCGCGATTTATTAAGCTCCGCTTCGAAAAAGGAAAAAAGGGGACGATTAAAAAAGGGGACTGATTTATTTATCAATTTATTTATCAGTCCCCCTCTACAAGCTCCAAGCCCCCTCAGCACAGCATTCAGGTCCTCCCCCAAGCCCCTCCTCCTCATTCCTGATAAACTCCCCCACCTCCCAGCCACACCGATTCCGTACCCCCAATGCCCCCAATCACCGCCACACCCGCCCCACTCTCCCGCCGTTTCTCCGTCGCGCCCATGATGGATTGGACTGACCGTCACTGCCGGTACTTCCTACGCATCCTGTCGAAAAACGCCCTGCTCTACACCGAAATGGTCACCACCGGCGCTCTGCTCAACGGCGATCACGAGCGTTTCCTCCGTCACAACGAAGCCGAGCACCCGTTGGCGTTGCAGTTGGGCGGTAGTGTTCCGCTGGACCTGGCCGCTTGTGCGCGTATGGCGCAGGAGCACGGTTACGACGAGGTGAATCTGAACGTTGGCTGCCCGAGTGATCGGGTGCAGAACAATATGATCGGTGCGTGCCTGATGGGGCATCCGCAGTTGGTGGCGGATTGTGTGAAGGCGATGCGGGATGCGGTGTCGATTCCGGTGACGGTGAAGCATCGGATCGGGATCAATGGGCGGGACAGTTATGAGGAGCTGTGCGATTTCGTCGGCACGGTGCGGGATGCCGGGTGCACCAGTTTTACGGTGCATGCGCGGATTGCGATTCTGGAGGGGCTTTCGCCGAAGGAGAACCGTGACATTCCGCCGTTGCGTTATGACGTGGCGGCGCGGTTGAAGGCGGATTTTCCGGAGCTGGAGTTCATTCTGAACGGCGGGATCAAGACGATGGAGGCCTGCCACGAGCATTTGCAGACCTTTGACGGGGTGATGCTGGGGCGCGAGGCGTATCACAATCCGTATCTGCTGGCCGAGGTGGATCAGCAGTTGTTCGGCAGTGCCGCGCCGGTGATCAGCCGGGCCGAGGCGCTGGCGCAGTTGCGGCCTTATATAGCCGAGCATTTGCTTGCCGGCGGTGCGATGCATCACATCACCCGGCATGTGCTGGGCCTGGGCACCGGGTTCCCGGGGGCGCGCAAGTTTCGTCAGTTGTTGTCGGTGGATATCCACAAGGCCAAGGATCCGCTGGCGTTGCTGGATCAGGCAGCGGAGTTGCTGGCCGGGCGTTGATCGACGCGTTGAGCGTGTGGGCAACGAATGAGCGTTGCCCGGAGTTTTGTTGTACTGACAGGATGTCTTTTGGTTATGCCCGCGTTCAGCTGTGTTTTATTCAAGCGTTTCACCCTCCTCGCTTTACTCTCGACTCTCTCTGCAAGCGCCTATGCATCCTGTGATTTTTTGAAGGGCTGCGGTGAGGGGGGAGATGGCCCTTTTCAATCTACCCAGATGTCTGGTTTTCTGGTTTTCACGACGACGATGGTCACAGTCGACGGGATGTCGGACATTTCCGGACTGAAAAAACGTGTGTATTCGGTAGAGGAAATAGAAGCGGCACGTTATTTCCTCGCCAGTGACGGCATGCTGCAAGCCGCATATTTCACCTCGGCGTTGCAGCGGTTTCGTCAGGATTCGCCCGACTCTGAATTGAATGACCTCGCCGTCGCTGCACTGATCAGCAGTCAATGATCAAGCGGCTGCCGCCGCCGTCCAGTTCACCCAGCCAAATTGCCAGGTGGCAAGGATCAGCAGGCCGAAGGCGATCCGGTACCAGGCGAAAGTGGCGTAGCTGTGGTTTGCAATGAACTTCAGAAGGCCGCGCACGGCGATCATCGCGAAGATGAACGCTACGACGAAGCCCAGGGCGAAGACCGGCAGGTCGCTGCTCTGGAACAGTTCGCGGTACTTGTAGCCGGAATACACCGCAGCACCGACCATGGTCGGCATTGCCAGGAAGAACGAGAACTCCGTGGCGGCCTTGCGTGACAGGCCGAACAGCAGACCGCCGATAATGGTGGAACCGGAGCGCGACGTGCCCGGAATCATCGCCAGGCACTGTACGCAACCGATCTTCAGCGCGTCGGCCCACTTCATGTCGTCCACATGGTCGACACTCACTACATGATCGCGCTGCTCGGCCCACAACATCACGATGCCGCCCACGACCAATGCAACGGCAACGGTGATCGGGTTGAACAGGTATTCATGAATCGTGTCGGCGAATAACACGCCGAGAATCACCGCCGGGAAAAAAGCGATCAGTAGATTACGGGTAAAACGCTGTGCATTGCTCTGGGTCGGCAGGCCTTTGACGATCTCGAAGATTTTCGGGCGAAACTCCCAGACCACCGCCAGAATGGCGCCCAGTTGAATGATGATATTGAACGCCATGGCGCGTTCACCGCCGAACTCCAGCAAGTCGGCAACAATAATCTGGTGGCCCGTACTGGAAATGGGCAGGAACTCGGTCAGGCCTTCTACCGCCCCAAGAATCAGCACCTTGAACAAGGTCAGTAAATCCATTAATCCTCCGTCAGAGCGCTCTTTGCGGGCGCCCTGTTAAATGCATTCAGGCATTGAGTATCTGAAGTAAAACAATTGGCAGATGCGCACCCATTGCCCGACTCGGGGACGGAGAATATGTCTTATCAAAAGCCACACTCAAGGCATGTTAATAAACGTCCGTATGTGAACTTGTCGACGTTATAGCCAAAAGACAGGCCTCCCCATAAAATGTGACCCACCTCACACTGTTCTGATACGTATGCAATTGAGTGATGGCCAAGGGACATAAAAACAGCTCGCGATAATTACAAAATAGTGGCACCATTCCATATTGCCACCATCTAACGACCTCAATTCCGTTAGTTCACAGCCCCGAAAAAATCAACTAAAAGCTTGAATCGCTTAATTATTGTTAGAAAACTCGGGAGCCACGTCTAAAATTCGTCCAAATGTTACCAATTGTCAGTCACAGATGAGAACCGGTGCTTTAACATCCCGATGTCAGCACCTTTTCGAGTCAATGCATGATGCTCACAGGTAACTTAGCGACTAGAAGCCCGCGCCGCACAAGCGACGAACCAGGTGTTCTCACCCTGGGTCGTACCCGTGGCGTGGCTGAACACTTTAGCGCGCTAATCACGAAGCATGTGCAGAGCGGTGTGGCTGTTGAAGCCGACGCCTACATTAGTTCATATCAGCACAACGAATATCACGGCCTGTATCGGGCGATCTTCATTATCATCGACAGCCCTCAGGCACTCGAAGATAACCTTGCGCTGGTGGAAAACCTGCGCAACGACAACTTGAAGCCGATTATTTGTGCAGTGATCACAGGTCGCGGCGCCCACAACAAGATCAAGTACTTTCTGGCCGGTGCCGACTTCTGTATCAAACTCAATACCTTGTCCGATGAAAGCGCGGAACTGCTGGGTGAGTTCTTCGACAGCGAAGAATGGCAGCGGGATATCAGCCTGGTGCTGGACTCCACCCGCATCTGCCTCTCGGACACCAGCAAGAAACTCGATATCTCCTTTGCCGAAATGAAGATCCTGCAAGCCTTTGCGCAGACCGGCAATCACATTCTCAGCCACGATGAAATCGCCAGCATCATGGGGCTGAACACCCAATTCTACGACCCTCGGGCGCTGGAAAAATCCATCAGCCGCTTGCGTGGGAAAATCAAGGACGTGTACGGTACGAACGCCATACAGAGCATTCGCGGGTATGGCTATCGTCTGATGAGGGGGTTGATCTCAACTCCTTGATTCAGGGAAAACACTCTTTTGCAGCATACGAGGGAACGTCTGATGCAACGCTTCAAACATCCGCTTTCTCATAGTTTTAACCGCGTCACATATCTAATAAAAAGCTGTCAATTGCATGAGCGCTGCAACACTTAAACATAACAATAAACCATTACTCTAACGCAGACCGAGTGGAACTTATCGAGGCCATCTTTGGGCCCAGACCCTGCCTGATCGATTAATTCCGAGGAAAACATTGCTCGCCTGCCATTATTTTTTCGCCAAATTTGGTGTGTACTTTAGGAGAGAGACATGGAAACCAGCACGACCCTCCCAAGAAAATACTTTGTTGTCGTGACTAACAGCTCAGCGTCGCAGCGCGAACTCGAGAGCATTCTCTCCAGTGAGCGTTTCAATTCGTTTGGCACGTCTCAGGCACAAATGTTTATTGAAGGTGTTGCTTCGCCCTCTTCCACTCCGATGCTGATGGAGTTCACTTACCCACGCGGCACAAGGAAGCATGTCGCACCCAGCATTGAACATGATACCCAGCGCATATTGGCCACCCTCGAATCGGAATGGCTGGCAGCACAATCGGCGCATTCATTCCACAACTCCACGGCCATGTCCGAAGACCCCACTGACACTTCCCGAACGATCGAGTCCGACGCGCCCTGCACTGAAGCCTGGCATCTGGACAATGATCAGGGTGCATTGACGAAAGAGGGTGTCGAGATCAGTCTCACCGGGCTCGAAACCGCCCTGGTGCGCAAAATGCTTCACCATGAAGAGCGTGTTGTCAGTCGGGACGATCTGATCCTCAGCATCGGCCGCGAGCCGGAGCAATACCGGGGACTGGAAATGTGCCTGAGCCGTCTTCAAGACAAATTCAAGAACGCCAGCAACGGTGAACGATTGTTTCGTGCCGTGCGCAATCGCGGTTATTGCCTGATCCAGGAAGTTGTTGCCTAAACAGCATCCCCCACTACAAGACAAACAGATACAAGTGCGATTACAAAAATAAAAAAGCACTCTGTTTGGTTTCACCCCTCCCTGGTTATACCCGCCTCCTGACCCCACCTACGATAGCAAACACAATATTGATTATTCACCCCCTGCCTTTCGACCTTTTCTAACGTTTGAATATTGGAAATTCAAATAAGTTGGCATTGTGCCATCTTGTTAGAACTCGTCAGACAGCATCCCCGGCAATAACTTAGTCTATTGACTGACGACAGTTCCGCATTCCGGCGTTGTTACCTCAGGACACTGGCTCAAACAACAATAACAAGTCTGCTTAACAACTCGGTTTTCTACTGTCGAAACCTGAATGGACGTCTTTTGGGGATATCGTATGGATCTTTCTCTTCGTATCAATCGAAACACCGGCCTCAAGGGACTGACCTTTTGGGGCCAATGGGCGCTGGCACAGACTTTCATTGTTTCACTGTTGTTCATACTGGCCGAACAGCACACCGGCACCGTCGAGTTCTACTATCGGATGTGCACGATCCTTGCGGTACTGGCCTCAGTGCCGGCTTATACCTTCAGCGGCGCGTACCGAAAGCGAGACAATTACCTGACCGGGCTGGGTCGACTGTTCGTGGGCTGGTTCATGACCATGGCCGGGCTGGCGTTCATCGCCTTCATCTGCAAGGCCGATGCGCTGTTCTCCCGCCAGGTCATCCTTGAGTGGGCGGTGTACGGCTTCCTCGGTCAGGCGCTGTTGTACGCACCGCTGCATGCGTTCTCGAAGTTCTACCAGCGTTCGCGCAAAAGCGAACACAAGACCCTGATCGTCGGCACCGGCGAACTGGCACTGGGCCTGGCGAAGAAGTTGAGCCAGCACGAAAACCTGCCGCTGGTCGGCCTGGTCAGCAACGGCGATACCCCGTCGCTGGAAGCGGACGCTCCGCGCGTTGTCGGCGCTCAGGACGAACTGCTTGAGCTGATCCAGACCCACGACATCCGCCGCCTGTACATCACGCTGCCGCTGTCGGAAGCCGCCAAGATCGAAGCCATGTACGTCGATCTGCTGGATGCCAACGTTGACGTGGTCTGGGTGCCGGACCTGAACAGCCTGACGCTGCTCAACCACTCGGTGAAAGTCGTGGACGGTCTGCCGGCGATCTACCTCAACGAAAGCCCGCTGACCAGCCGCCCGACCGCCGCGCTAAGCAAGAGTCTGGTGGAAAAAGCCGTCGCCCTGTTGGCCATCATCCTGTTGAGCCCGGTGCTGCTGGCCGTGGCGCTGGCGGTGAAGCTCACCTCGCCGGGTCCGGTGTTCTTCAAGCAGGATCGCCACGGCTGGAACGGCAAGGTGATCAAGGTCTGGAAATTCCGCTCGATGCGCGTGCACGATGACCGTGAGGTCAAACAGGCCAGCCGCAACGATTCGCGCATCACGCCAGTCGGTCGCTTCATCCGTCGCACTTCGCTGGACGAGCTGCCGCAACTGTTCAACGTGCTGCAAGGCCACATGGCGCTGGTCGGCCCACGTCCGCACGCCGTGGCGCACAACAACTACTACTCGGGCAAGATCCTCGCCTACATGGCCCGTCACCGAATCAAACCGGGCATCACTGGCCTGGCACAGATCAGCGGTTGCCGGGGCGAGACAGACACCCTCGACAAGATGGAAAAGCGTGTCGAGATCGACCTGAAGTACATCAACAACTGGTCGCTGTGGCTGGATGTGAAGATCCTGGTGAAGACGCCGTTCACCCTGTTGTCGAAGGATATTTACTGAGACGCAGCGCTTGAGAAGGCAACACCGCAAGGGGACGAAAGTCCCCTTTTTTGTGGGCGGGATTTGGGGGTTGACGGAGGGCTCTGCGGCCGAGGAAAGTCTGATGATTTGATGTCGACTGAGCGGACGCCTTCGCGGGCAAGCCCGCTCCCACAGGTTTTTAGGTGATGCCGTAATCTTCGCCACTCCTCGAAACTTGTGGGAGCGGGCTTGCCCGCGAAGGCGCCGGATCATTCAACATCAGGTTTGAACCTGGAACACACCGACTCCCACAGCAATCACGGCTGCATCAAGATCACCCTTCACCACAAACCAAAACGGGAGCCATCAGGCTCCCGCTTTAACTGCCCTTCCCCCGAACCTACTCGGTAATCTTCCCGAAGTTGCGGTAAAACATGTCCCCTTCCCGACTGTCCGTCATCGAATGCAGCTGGAAGCTGCGGTTGAGCCGCGCGCCACCGTCACGGGTCAGCGGTGCCCACACCAGGTTGGCGCGGCGCATGGTCGACATGCTCATCATTTCGTCGAACGGAATCGACAGGTACAGCCCCTTGTCGAAACTACCCTCGCCATACTCGGCGCTGCCGGCGGTGGTGATGGTCGCCCAGGCGCCAAAGCGTACGCCGTTGAAGAACTCGCGAGAGATATCCACCGTGCCGCCAAAGTCGCCCGCCAAGTAACGGCCGACGCTGACCGCGGCCAGCGTGTCGAACGGCAGGTCGGTGTAGCCGGTGATGTGACCGGTCCAGACCGAGTAATCCTGCAGGCCGAAACCCTGGTCGAATTCACGCTGACGCACGTAGTTCAGGTCCGCACCAATCGACCAGCGCTTGCCGGTCGGACGAAACAGCACCTCGCCCCCGACCCCGGCGAACATCGACTCCAGATAACCGCCGTAGACCATGCCGTACAAATCCTTGTCCAGTTGCTCGGCATGACTGACCTGGAACAGCGGCATGGTGGTGTCCGACGTGGTCAGGTACTGACGCAAGTCGGTGCGCACACGCGGCAGGCCGCTGGGCGCGTCGTAGGTGAACTTGTCGAAGTTGTTGATCAGGTTCTGACTCAGCAGACCGTTCCACCAGGTGTTGCGGTTGAAGCGGTACTCGGCGTCCAGATCCGCCGTGAACTGATAGAGCAAGCCATCGGGGCCGCCGACGTTCTGTTTGAAGCCCAGGCCGACGCCGTAATTGAAGTGCTGCGGCGCTTCGGTGTAGAGGGTTTCCTCGTTGCGCGGCATTGCCGGGTTGATCTCGGTGGTGCGGTGCAGCGACTCCAACGGCTCCTCGTTGTTGATCACTTCGCGGAAGGTCTGCCGGGGCACGCTGGTTTCTTCCAGCGGCAGGTCGTAGCGCTTGTTGACCACGGTGAACCAGTCGATGTCGTCGTTGACGCTGTTGTCGAGAATCCGGCTCGCGCGGCCGACGGCCTTGGGCGAATGGAAGTAGCGCTGCTGCTCGCCGTACACGATCAGTTCGGAATCGCGCTGAGTGATGCGCTCGACCTTGTAGCCGGCGTTCTGCTGCAAACGGCGCGATACGTCGGCCCAGTTGACCTCTTCCATGGTCGCGGTTGGCGCCTTGGCCGGCAGCGGTTCGGCCGGTGGGTCGAAGGTCTTGGCCGGGGCCTTGCGGCTGACGAAATTGGTGTGGAACGTGATGCCGAACATCGCCGTGTTGCCGCGCTCCCAGGCTGCGCTCAGATCGACGGAATCGGTCACCTTGAACACCGCACCGAGGTTGATCGGCGAGTCCTGCTTGATGATATTGTCCTTGGGCTCGTGCTTGTAGTCGTTGCCTTCGTATTCGAGTTTCAGGCTGAGGCGGTCCCAGGGCGTCTGGTAACTCACGCCGCCGAAAAACGACGGCTTGCCGCGAAAGTACGACCCGGCGTTGACGTCACCGGTGCCTTCCAGGTCAGGGCGAGTGTTGAAGCGGTCACTGATCGAACCCAACGGGTTGTCGACATCGCCGCGATTACCGATGTAACCCCAGGCGATGCCGGCACTGAAATCAAAGTTGTCATAACGCTTGTTGGCCACGAAGAATTCACTGGCAAACAAACCGGTACCGCCGATGTCTCGAAAGCCCAGCGCCACTTCCGGCGCCCAGTGGCTTTCCTGCCACAGCCGGACCTTGGCGTCGACCGCCTTGTCCTTATAGCTCTGGCTGCCGCTCAGCGCTTCGGAACCGTACGGACGGTTGGTGATGGCGGTGTAGCGAAACGAACCTTCCAGCCAGTCGAGCGGCTGCAACGAAACGCTGTATCGGCTGTACGGTTCGGTGCGGTTGGCGTTGACGCTCAACTCACCGGCGGGCGACATGCGCGCGGTCGGGGTCTGCAACAGACCGACGCCGCCGAAGTCATTCTGGGTAATCCGTGGCTCGGCATGCACCAGGCCACACGGCAATAACAACACAGCTGCAAAACGCAAATTCAACGAACCACCTCAGCCAACTGCGTGGCAATCAATTCGGCCAACTGCTGATTCAGTTCAGGGACAGGCGGATCCAGATCATCGTTTTTCACCGGCACCAGAATCTTGCTGCCGGCCACGGGCATCTGCCCGCTCTCGCGGTTCCAGTGGGCGATGCCGACCCGCCGCGATTCGCCGTTGGGCTGGATCAGCCACAGATAATCGGCATCGGCGTCGGCCTCCAGCAACGTGCAGCCCTGCAGGTATTCGCGGGCCTCCTGCAACGGCTGATAAGGCAGGCGGCACGGCTCGGCGACCGCGCCCAGCACTTCGACTTCGTCGACCCGTTTCGGGTAGATCAGTTGATCACCATCGTCGAGACGGATGTTGCGGGCAAAGCCGACTTCCACCGCCACCGGATCGAGATCGGCGATCTGCCGCCCGGTCACCGGCATCTGCCGGACCTGCTCGGCCAGGCGCTGGGCCAGCGCCGCCCGACTAGGCTTGTCGAACAGCATGGCCATGCGCTGCAGCACATCCAGATCGAACAGCACGCCGACCTTGAGCCGCGTCTGTTCTTCCAGCAGCGACTGACGCAACAGCACACCCGCCAGCCAGTAGCCTTCGGCATTCGGCACGGCCTCGCCGATCACATCGCGCAAACGCCCGCCCGCCGGCAATTCGATCGGGCCTGGGTTGGCAACATCACCACTGACGATGACCGCTGCCTCGCTGGCACCGGCAAGCAACATCAGGCACGCCGAGAGCGCTCTGAGCCGCTTCACGGGACATGCCTGCGGTCAGGGGTCAGTTGCACGATCCTGACCCGCAACTGCGAGGTCAGTTGCTGTTCACTCTGCACAATGAAACCGTCCACCGGATCGACCCAGTAACGGTTGGTCGCGCGCAGACCGATGGCCGGCGCGTCAATCTGCTCATCGACGCGCAGCACGGAGTATTCCTTGTCGAGAATGTCGAGGGTTTCCAGGGACTTTCGGGAGAAGCGGCTGTTGACGATGATCCCGACTTCCTGGCCCTTGTAGAGGTCGATCCAGCGGCGGCTGGTGTAGCCGTCGGTGATGCGATGCAGGCCCTGTTTGAACGGCGAGTCATCGGACAGACGCGTGCCGTCCAGATCGCCCTCCACGCCGAGGCCCACAGTGCGCATGGCCAGGCCGTCGCGCATCAGCAGCACCTGCTTGCCGGAGGCGACCCAGAACTGCAGGTCCTCGCGCTCGCGCACCAGCGCCAACACCCCGGAGCCGGACGGCGTGGTCAGTTTGAGTTGGGGATACTTGACCCCCGCGACCTGCTCCGCCGACACGTCCAGTTCATCCGGCCCGATGACGGCGGATTTGAGGTTGTTCAACGAAGCGCTCATCAGCGGATTGCAGCCACTGAGCAACACGGCCGCCATCAGGCACACGCCCACTTTCAACGTTTTCACAGTCGGCGGCCTTATTTGCTGTTGTTACTGTATTCGCTCCAGTTCTTCGCAGCGGAAGCCCCCGTCCCGACAATCGATGCCGACGGCACCAACTGGCTGATCAGGCGATTCCAGCGAGTCACGTTGGCAGGCCCGACGTAGACCACGTCCTGGGGCCGCACTTCGAAGTGCGAAGCGAGCGCCATGGCGGTCGGCGATTCGGCTTCCAGCTGGTAGATTTTCGCCGGCTCGACATCGAGGTTTTCCACCCCGCGAATCACGTACACGGCGTTGCCGTTGGAGGTGGTCTGGCTCAAGCCGCCGACCGAGCCGAGTACGTCGGACAGGTTCATGGTGGCAGTCTTGAAGCTCAGCGCACGGGGCTGGTTGACCTCGCCCATCACGTAGATGCGCTTGTTGTCGTTGTACGGCAGATACAGCTGATCGCCTCCCTTGAGGTAGACGTTCTGCAATTCGGAATCCTGCTGATTGAGCGCATCGAGATTGAGCGGATAGACCCGCCCGTTGCGCGTCAGCATCAGCCCGGACAAGTCGGCATTGTTGGTATCGACACCGGCCGAGCCGAGGGCTTCGACCACGCTCAGCGGGTTGGTCGAAATCGCCTGGGGGCCGGCCTTGGTGACGGCGCCCGAGACCACGACTTTCTGGCTGGCGAAACGCAGCACCGCGACATCCACTTGTGGCTCGGCAATGAACGCCGAGAGGCGTTGCTCGATGTCCGAGCGCAGTTGCTGGATGGTTTTGCCGGCGGCCTGGACTTCCTTGATGTACGGGTAGTACAAGGTGCCGTCGGAACGCACCAGACGACCGTTGGCGTCGATCTGCTGCTGCGCACCCGAAGGGGCGGTCAGCTCGGGATGATCCCAGACCGTGATGTACAGCACATCGTTGCTGCCGATGCGGTATTCGGCCGGGGTCGCCAACAACTCCGCCGGCACCGACTCACGCTTGTACGTGGCGCGGTTCATGGCGATGAGCTTGGGGGTGATCGGAATGAGCTCGACCCGGCTGCTTTCGCTGGCGCCCTGGCGCGTGATGCTACTGGTGCTCAGGTACTGGCCGGGGGAGAACATGCAACCTTGCAAAGCGATACTTGCCAACAATAAAAGAGAAAAACGACGGGTCATAATGGCACTACGCTATTCAAGGGCGAATCCAAAAACAAAGTCACCCGACTTTCGTCGGGCGACCCTGTACTGCACCAACAGATACTTCAGTTAGTTGTGCGTGCCGGTTGTACCCGTGGTACCGGTGGTACCCGTTGTACCGCCGTTGGCACTTCCACCACTGTTGGACGCCGCGACAGCACTGGCGACCATGGCAGTACTGGCAGCAGGCGCTGTAGAAGCCGCGACACTGCCAGATACATTGGTCACTGCTGTAAGCGGCGCTTCAGCTGCGGAGGCCCAGTTGCTCAACATCGTCAACAGGGCGATCGCCATCACTTTCTTCATATCAACTCCTTTCTAACATCGCACCTGAACATCGGGTGTTGGTTAGAGGTGGTAGAGTTCAAGTCGCAAAAAGCGCGAGCAAGATCCGTTGTTCTTTCACAGTCTTACGCAACTGATAAAAGTCGAACGGCAGGTTTATATCTACGGACTTGCAAAAGGCATTGCCAGTCTAATTTCCCGACGATATCTAACAACCTGACTGAAACTAACATTGCACTAAAACGCCATCATCCCTGATAACCCCGGGGATGATTCGATTGCCAGCGCCAGGTGTCGGTGACCATGTCCTGCAAGTTGCGCGTGGCTTTCCAGCCGAGCTCCTTCGCCGCCTTGGAGGCGTCGGCCCAGCTCTCGGCAATATCCCCGGAACGCCGTGGCATCACCCGGTAAGGCACCGGCTGCCCACAGGCCTGTTCGAAAGCCCGCAGTACCTGCAACACGCTGTAGCCGTCGCCGGTGCCGAGGTTCCAGGTATGAATGCCGGTACGGTCGGCGATGGCTTGCAGGGCTTTCAGGTGCCCGTCCGCCAGGTCGACGACGTGGATGTAATCACGTACGCCGGTGCCGTCGACCGTCGGGTAATCGTCGCCGAAGATCGACAACTCCTTGAGGCTGCCGACCGCCACCTGGCTGATGTAAGGCACCAGATTGTTCGGAATGCCGTTGGGGTCTTCGCCCATCTGGCCGCTGTGATGCGCGCCGATCGGGTTGAAGTAGCGCAGCAGCGCGATGCTCCAGCGCGGTTCGGACTGGCACAGGTCGCGCAGCACGTTCTCGACGATCAGCTTGGACTGGCCGTAGGGATTGGTCGGAGTGCCGGTCGGGAAGTCCTCGCGGATTGGCATCTGCGCCGGCTCGCCGTAGACCGTGGCGGACGAGCTGAACACCAGCCGGAACACCCCCGCCGCTGCCATCGCCTGGCACAGCGTGATGCTGCCGCTGACGTTGGTTTCGTAGTATTCGAGCGGCTTGCGCACGCTCTCACCGACAGCCTTGAGCCCGGCGAAATGCAGCACGGCATCGATGGCGTGCTGCTGGAAAATCCGGTCCAGCAGGGCCCGGTCACAGACATCCCCGCGAATCATCAGCGCACTTTTGCCGCAAATGGCTTCCACCGCGTGCAAGGCGGCGTCGCTGCTGTTGCAAAGATTATCCAGAACTACAACTTCATAACCTGCTTCAAGTAGTGCAAGTGTGGTGTGCGAGCCGATATAGCCGGCGCCACCCGTTACCAGAATCTTCATAGCGCGGTCCATAGTGGGAAAAGTGCCAACTCGCGTGTCAAGCGCTGTTTGTTTAATGTGTGTCTTGATTCACACAAACAGCGCGACAACAACCAGAAACAAAAACAGTTCAATCACTGGCTATAAATATTTTTACAAGCCAAACTGTATTGCCTGGTACTTATTAGCACTCCCGCGCATTCATCACTATCAACGGATGCCGACTAAAAATAACCAACAACTGCAAAACCGACATCTCATAACATTGTCGTGTTTTACACTCATTGCTATTTGCCACTCATCTCCCGAGTCAGGTATTAAAGTACAGCTTCAATAACTTGCAACCTTTCGTTATTGCAATAAACGATGGCAGTGCGCCATGAATGACCAGGAAACTTTTATGATCCGTAAATGTTTGTTCCCCGCTGCCGGTTATGGCACGCGTTTCTTGCCGGCCACCAAAGCCATGCCCAAGGAAATGCTGCCGATCGTCAACAAACCGTTGATCGAATACGCCGTTGAAGAAGCACGGGACGCCGGCCTGCAACACATGGCCATCGTCACCGGCCGGGGCAAGCGCGCACTGGAAGACCACTTCGACATCAGCTACGAACTCGAACACCAGATTCGTGGCACCGAGAAAGAGAAGTTTCTGGCCGGCACTCGCGAGCTGATCGACACCTGCACCTTCTCCTACACCCGTCAGGTGGAAATGAAAGGCCTGGGCCACGCGATTCTCAGCGGCCGCCCGTTGATCGGCGACGAGCCGTTCGCCGTGGTGCTGGCGGACGACCTGTGCCTGAACCTGGAAGGCGACGGCGTGCTCACGCAGATGATCGAGCTCTACAAGAAATTCCGCTGCTCGATCGTCGCCATCCAGGAAGTCCCGCGCGACCAGACCCACAAGTACGGCGTGATCGCCGGCGAGGCGATTTCCGAGGGCATCTACCGGGTCAACCACATGGTGGAAAAACCGGCCCCGCAAGACGCACCGTCGAACCTGGCGATCATCGGCCGCTACATCCTCACGCCGGACATCTTCGACCTGATTGCCGACACCGAGCCGGGCAAGGGCGGCGAAATCCAGATCACCGACGCCCTGATGAAACAGGCGCAGAACGGTTGCGTGCTGGCCTACAAATTCAAAGGCCTGCGCTTTGACTGCGGTGACGCCGAGGGCTACCTGCAGGCGACCAACTTCTGCTACGACAACGTTTACCTGAAGGGCCGCTGAGCGGCCCCCACTGATCCATCGCAGCACGCACAGCCAACGAGGCAACCATGAACATTGCACAACATTCCGCAGAGATTGAACGTGAGGTGGACAACCTCGGGGTGATGAGCTGGTTATCCCGCCATCAGCCATTGCCCAGCGCCAATGGCCCGTGGCTGGGCACCCTGCTGCTGGTCGACCGCCTCGGCGTGTTTCCCTCGTCCGGGGACATACGCCGACCGATGCGCGATCCCTACCCCCTGCTCGCCCACCTGAAACGGATTTACGGCGAACAGGCGCTGGAGGTCGATGACCGCGATGGCCTGAAGATGATCTTCAGCGACTGGCGTTTTCGGGTGCGGATCTGCTGCAACGACCCGGCGATCATCGTCAACGTGGAAACCCGTTGCGTGACGCAGTTGATGCCGCAGAAAACCGCAGAGCTGCTGAGCCATCTGGATCTGTTCGATAACTGACGGCTACTTCGAAGTCTCGCCACAGCTGTCCTGTGGCGAGACTTTTTGTTGCCCGCCCACGACCCAACGATAGAAGTAATCGGCAATCACCCGCCCGCCCGTGGCCGGCAGCGGATGAATCTTGTCCGGCCCGATCATCGCGGCGGCGTAGCGTTTGACGTCGGTGCCAAACGCGCATTGCAGATTGGCATAACCCAGATGCTGCGCACGGGCCCAGGGTTCGATGACCTGCGCATAAGCCGACATCGGATAGGCGCTGGAGCGGGTGGTGTCCTGACGCAGGATCAGGTTGATGCTCGCCGCCGGCTGAATCTCGCGGAGCATGCCGACCAGCCCCTGAACGTTATGCAGATACTGCTCGGGCTTCACGCCGAAACCCTGATCGTTGCCACCGAGCATGATCAGGTAAATGTCTGCGGGAATCTTCGATACAACGGCTTTCCACTGCGCCTGCCAGCGAGCATCGTCGTGATAGAAATCAGCGGACGCCGCGCCGGACGCCGCCAGTTTCGATACCCGAACCCCGTTCTGATCGTTGCTCAGCCACAGACCGAACAGGGTCGGCGCGCCTTTTACCACTTCAAGCCTGAAGGCCCAATCGGTCGCGGCCGACGTACCGGGCAGCGGGACTTCCTGTACGCCCTCGCTCGCGAGTTTCAACGGTTGCCAGTCGGCGGAGGGTGACCAGCGATAACGCAACTCACTGGACTGACCGTTGCCGAGGTAGAGCAGCTTCGCCTGAGTCACGGCGGTATTGATGGCGGGCGTCGGGCTGGCCTCGACTTGCAGCCAGGCGCCGGGGTGGCCGGTCACCGTGCGGCTGTCGGGGCTGGCCTGGCCGAGGCCGGAGACCTGCCAGTCACCGCCGAAGTATTTTTCGCTGCTGCGGGTGTACTTGAAGTGCGTGCCGCCCAGCGCTGCGCCGTGGTTGAACCCGACATACCCCGGCCCGGCAAACCCGACCTCCCCGGCCACGCGTTGCACCAGTTTGTTCAGGTAGAAATCCTGCCCGGCGCTGTAGCTGTCACCGATCACCGAGATCGACAACACCTTGCCGGCCTTGCCTTCGCGCCACTGGCCAAACCGCTCGCGGGCGTCACCGACCTGCACCACCGACGCCGCCACCGGCGGCACCTCATCAACAGCCAGCATGAATCGCTTCCTTCATCGGGTCTGCGCCACCGGAGCGATGGTTGCCGCCGGTTTCTTTTTCGTCGCCGCACGTTCGCCGAGAAACAACACTGAAGTGAAGTTGAAGCGACTGAAAATCATCGACAACACCACAGGCCCGAGCAAGCCACACGTCAAACCGCAGAACACCAGCACGCTTTCGTCTTTCACACCCAGGCGGCCGAGGATCGAACGCGACGTGGCGGCGAACAATACGTGAAACAGAAAAATCGCGTAGGAGTAACCGCCAAGCCAGGTCAGCGCCTTCGAGCGCATGTCACTCGACAGCAACGCGATGCACGACACGCAGCCCACCGTCAGGCCGATCAGGCTGCGGCGGTCGACAATCAGCTCGCGGTCCACCGCCGCCACGTACAGTAGCGTCAGCGAGATCAGCACAAACACCAGCGGGCCGATCACCTTGAACGTCTGCTTCAGCTCGCTGACTTTCTCCTGGCCGATCATGCCCGCCACGAAGAACGGCAGCAGATAAATCGCCCCGTTGATGCCGAACGCATCCACCGGAAACGCAGGCAACAGGAACACCGCCGCCGCGAAGGCGAACAACAGGTACAGGCGCGTCGGTGTACGCAGCAACCCGCGCCATTCCAGCAGGCCGACGAACATGAAGATGATGAACACCGCCTGCAAGAACCAGAAGTGGTTGATCGGCACATAGAACGATAACAACGCATCCATCACGCTGACGTCCTTGTTCACGCCCGGCCCCACCGCCTGCAACACCGAGAACGGCACGCCCACGCAAAACAGCGGCACGATCAGCCGCCGCACCTTGCCGCTGAAGAACGCGGAAAAGTCATTGCCGCGAATCTTGTAGAGGGAATAGATGTAGCCGGAAATAAAGGTGAACAGCGGCATGCGCACGTACACCATCGAATCGGCGATCACCCGGAACGGCGAGCCGATGTCGATTTTCAAACCACCGCCCAACGGCCCGATCACGTGATAGAGCACCAGCAACAGGCACGCCAGGCCACGCAGGGTTTCGATCTCCAGGGACTTTTTCTTGCTCGACATAAAGCACCCGCCTCAATTCAGAATTCTTGATTCAACCTTCACCGGCTTGTTCGCCCGCAGCATCAGACCCAGACCCACGAACAGCACCGGCACCACCATCGAAAAGTGCCGAGCGAACGAGCCGAAGTCCGGTTCGAACAAGCCTTGAACCAGCAAAAACGCCAGCGGAATCGCGATCAGTTCCTTGGGTTTGGTCTGGATCGGCGCGCCCTTGTAATCGGTCGAGGTGATGACTTTGAACAGCAGCAGCGCGGTCATGATCATCAACGCGACGAAGATCACCTGACCCGGCCCGGAGAGCAGGATCAGCTCTACGGGGAACGACAAGCGGAAGAAAATGATCATCGAGTCGAGGGCCTGCGAGACGAAGTCGCTGCCGCTGAGCCACGAGACGATCAGCGATTTGGAACCCTCCTCGCCCGCCGTGCGCAGTTCGTTGTTGCTGGCGCGAATCGACGACACCGGAAAGCCCAGCGCCAGCTGGATCGCCATCGCAACCGCGAGATAGAACAGGAACAGCATCAGGAAGAAGGTCGTGCGCGAGACGTATTTTTTCATCACGCAGACGCCGACCCAGGACAGCGAAAACAGAATCCAGTAGGGCCGGATCAGCACGCCGTAGATCACCGCCGAGAGGAAAAATCCGCCGCGATATTTGCGCGTCAATGAGCTGAACAGAATGCTCAGCACCGCCACCGAGACAATGATTTCCTTGGTCAGGTTTTCCAGAAAAAACGAACGCACAATGCCCCACAGGCACAGGGTTCCGAAGATGGTCAGCGGCATGCGCCGGAACACCACCACGGGAATCGCCGTGAGGAAAAAGTTGCAGAACATCCCGTAGGCCCAGGCGTTGGTCAGGTTGATCCCGGTGGGCCGCAGCAGGAACGCCGAACACTCGTAGGACGAGCGATCCGGCGAGAACGGGTTCCAGAAATTACAGTTGTCGGCCCGGGCATAGGACGACCACAGGGTCATCGCGTCCGGGCCCGGATCGCGCGGCACCAAGAGCGGCATCGCCACCGACAGAAACAGCCCGGTGAACAGGATCAGGAACGACAGCGACGAATCGAGACGGCGACCACGAAACTCGATGCACGGCAGTTTCAGGCCCATGACACGACAGCCTTTTTCGCGCGAGTGGCGCGAGTCAGCAACGCAATCACGCCGAGCTGCACGATGATCGCAAACACGTTGCCCCAGGCCGCGCCGTAGATCGAATAATGCTTGATCAGCAGGTAACTGACCGGCACTGAAACCAACAGACAAATGGCCGCACTGGCGAGGGACACCCGGCTGTTTTTCGAGGCGATCAACCCGCCCCAGACGATGTCGCCAATGGCACGCAGGGCGAAGGAGAAAATCAGCACGCCGAGGATGCCGTTGTCCGGACGCGGAACGCTGGTGGCGACGTAATCGAGCACCACGTTGAAGAACAGATAAATGCCCACCGCGACCGCCGCCGACACCGCCAGCGACCGCGCGACCCATTTGTTCACGAATAACTGCCGGACCGTGAACGGTTGCTGATCGGCCTGATAACGCTTGGCGAGCAGCGGAATGCCGACCACCGCCACCACCGCGTAGGACAGCGCCTGCAAAGTGTTGGCCGCCGACCACGCGTACACGTATTTACCGAGGCTGGCGTAGGGTTCGAGGTCGATGATCAGAAAACGCTCGGCGTACTGACTCAGCGCGATCAGGCCAGTGCCGAGGTAAAACGGCAACCCGGCTTTCCACACGGCCGCCGTTGCCAGCGTTCCCTCTTCGCGCCCGCGATGAACCTTCACCACGATCAGGTAACCGGCGACGATCACCAGCACGTTGGCGATGACCCACAGCCACAACACACTGGCGATTGCGGACACCCAGCCGAGCGCCATTCCGCCCACGGCCAGCAGCGCCCAGAGCCCGGTCTTGATGAAGAACAGCAGCGCACCCGCCGTGGCTTTCTGCGCGGAAAACACGAACGAGTTGATCTCGAACGACAGGTGTTCGGTGAGCAGCACCAGCGTCACACAGGCGATCAGCGCGGTGGTCGCCTCCACCGACTGGAACAGCGAATAGATCACCACCGTCAGCACCGACAACGCCAGGCCCACGGCCAGGTACAGCAGCAGCACCTTGTCCACCACACGGCGCGAACTGCCGCCGACGCTGATCAGCCGATTGATCTCGGAACTGAATCCGACGCTGTAGAACTTCGACGCGATCAACGACGCCGCAACCACCACGCCGTAAAAACCCAGCGCCTCGTAACCGAGGTAATGGGTGATGGCGAGCACCAGCAAGAACTTCGCGCCCAGTGCCCCGCCCCGCAGCAACAGCCGGAATATCATCGAATGACGCCCTTGATGATGTCGTCCATGGCCACGGTTTTCGCCTCGATCTCGCGGCAGGTGTCGGTCAGGCGTTTGCCGAAATTCGACAGCGCGTCCGGCGCGTAAACCGTGTCGATGATGGTGTCGACATTGATGTCGCCGCCGTTGATCACCCAGTCTTCGACGCCCATGTCCTGATAGGCGCCGAAGCCTTTGCGTTCGTAGCTGATGTGGTACGCCGGCACGCCCGAGAGCAGCGATTCGATCGCGCCGTGCAGGCGTACGGAAATCACCAGGTCCGGTTGGTATTTGGCCAGCGTTGCCTTCAGCGGCAACAGGTCTTCGGTGATGCCCAGTTCGCGATAGAACGCGCCGTCATCATTACCGCGCACGGCGCTCTGTACGGCGCAGACCACTTTGCTTTTGTTCTTCAAACGCTGCAGCAGCACCTTCAGGTTGGCCACGTAGGCGAGTTTCTTTTCCTTGCTCCACGCCGGCGGTTTGCGCAGCACTACGCACACCGTGGCCGGCGTCGAGGCGCAGCGGGTGAACTTGGGTTGCTGAAGGATCTTGCCGGCCAGCGCCTGCACTGCGAGGTCCGGCGCGCGGTAGACATTTTCACAGGCATCGAACAGCGCCGAGGAACGGTTATCGCGCACGAACACCGCATCGGCGCTGGCGTAGTGGCCGACGATCTTGTCGCTGTCGCCGTGGAACGGCCCGATGCTTTGCGGCAGGTACACCGACGGCACTTTGCTGAGGATCGCGGTTTCCAGTTGCTTGGCGTGACCGAGTTTCAGCTTGATATGCTCGAAGGCACTTTTCGAACGCATGTAACCGCCACCGACGCCGACGATCAGATCGGTCTTCTTCAGCAGATCCGCCAGCCCCGCGTAGGACTGATTGAGGAACACCGCCTGCTTGACCCGGCCCAGGCCCTTGGCCGCCATCACCGGCGCGTCGAAACGCGGGTGCGGCAGGTACTTGAAAGAGTCCGGATCGGACGCCACGACGCTGATCGCGGTGTCTTCGCCAAAGTTGCGCTGCACCAGCGCAATGGCCAGGTCGACCAGCAGACCATCGCCGGAATTGGAGGCACTGTAGCCATGCAAAATCGTTACGTTCATGAGCGGAGTTCTACTTAATAAGAGGGAGCGGAATACACGTCGTAGGTCTGGCGGATCATCAACGCGGCGCTGAAACGCTCGCGGACGATGCGCCGACCTTCGATGCCGAGGGCCGACAACGCAGGCTTCTGGATTTTCTTCAGGCGCTCGGCCAGCGCCTGGTGGTCACCGGCGGGGAACACGTAACCGGACACACCATGGGTGACCAGTTCGGGCAACGAGGTGCAGTCGCTGGCGATCACCGGCAGGCCCAGCGCCATGCCTTCCAGCGGCACCATGGCAAAGCCTTCCCAGCGGCTCGGGACGATCAGCGCATCGGCTTTCCGATACAGCGCGTGCACCTCGGTTGGCGTCACCCAGGGCAGGTATTCCACCCCGTCCAGCGGTGGACATTCGACGACGTCCTCGTTCACCGCGCTGCCCACCACCGTCAGTCTCAGGTCGCTGCGCTGTGCTTCGCTGTAGGCCTTGAGCAATACGTCGAAGCCTTTCTGGTAGTCGAGGCGACCGACGAACAGCAGATGAATCGGTGCCGGATCAACGACTTTGCGTTCTTCATCCTTGTGGTCGATGCCGTTGTAGATCAACGTCATGCGCTGGCGCTCGATGCCAAACTTCGCGGCCTTGTCCAGCTCGAATTGGCTGACACAGATGATCTTGTCCGTGACCTTCTGCAGCACGCGCTCGATCCCCGCATAGACCTTCTGCTTGATCGGCGAGCTTTCCATCAGGAACGAAAACGCATGGGGGCAGTAGACGATTTTCGGCTTGCGCCATGGCCGCAGGAGCACGCATACGCAACGGCCGATTACCCCGGAAAAGGTGCTGTGCAAATGCACCACATCAGGTTTTTCCTTGAGCAGGACCCGCGCCAGTTGCCAGGCGAAACGCAGCAGCGACGGCACATTCCGCCCGCTTCGGGCGAAGGTGCGGATCCGCTGTGGATCGATGCCGTGCAGTTCTTTCTTCTGGTCGAGCGGGACCAGATACACCAGCTCATAGCGCCCGTCTTCCGGAGCCGCCGAAATCGTGCGGATGACTGTCGCCACCCCGCCTTTGATCGTTTCCGCCACGTGCAGTATTTTTTTCACAACCCACCCACTTTCATGCCTGTAAGGACCGTCGCTGAGATTCAGGACTGGTCGGACGCGTATTCGTAGTTGTAATAACTGCCATTGCCGTAATAGCTGGCCGCGCGCTTCTCGACGCCGTTGAACACCGCGCCCTTCAACTCGATACCGTTCTGAGCGAAACGCCGGATCGTCATTTCGATTTCCTTGGCCGGGTTCACCCCGAACCGCGCGACGATCAGACTGATGCCGGCTTCGCGACCGACAATCGCCGCATCGGTCACCGCCAGCAGCGGTGGCGTGTCGATGATCACCACGTCATAGCGCTCGCTGAGTTGCGCCAACAGGTCGCGGAAATTCGCGTGCATCAACAGTTCGGAAGGGTTGGGCGGGACCTGGCCACGGCTGATGAAGTGCAGGTTGTCGACTTCGACTTTGTTGATCGCCTGATCGAGGGTGCAGCGCTTGACCAGCAGATCGGACAAGCCGTTGGTGATCGGCGTGTTCAGCGTCTTGTGCAGATGCCCCTTGCGCATGTCGGCGTCGATCAGCACCACGCGCTGCCCGCTCTGGGCCATGACCGCTGCGAGGTTGGAAGAGACGAAGGTCTTGCCGACCTGCGGGCTCGGGCCGGAAATCATGATGCGGTTGTTGGTCGAATCCAGTGCGGCGAAGTGCAGGCAGGTGCGCAGGCTGCGGATCGATTCGATAGACAGATCCGTCGGGTTGCGCAGGGCCAGCAGATACGCCGGCGTATCCGCCGCGACTTTGGCCCGGACTTTTTTGCTGTCCTCTTCCTGCTGCAGGGCGCTGTAGGGAATCGACGCGTAGACCGGCAAGCCGAGCTGCTCGATGGCTTCCGGCCCTTCCAGGCCCTTGCTCAGGGATTTGCGCAACAGCACCAGCGCCACGCCGACGAAGGCGCCGAGGAAAGTGGCGATCAACACGATCAGGGCTTTTTTCGGTTTGACCGGGCTGGTCAGGTCGACGTCCGCCGTATCCACCAGACGCACGTTACCCACGGCACCGGCGCGAATGATGTCCAGCTCCTGGGATTTGTTCAGCAACTGGGTGTAGATCTGCGAGGCGACTTCGACATCGCGGGTCAGGTTGAGCAGTTCCTGCTGCGTGGCTGGCAGGTCCTGAACCTTGCCTTCCAGCGAGCGCTGTTGCTGGGTCAATTCGCCAATCTGGGTCATCAGCGCGCGGTAGGCCGGGTGCTGTTTGGTGAACTTGCGATCCATCTCCGCCTGTTGCAGTTTCAGCTCGGAAATCCGCGTTTCGAGCGCCACGGACTGGCCGAGCACCGATTGGGTTTCCAGCGAGATGTTCACGGTCTTGCCGTGGGTCTGATAGGCGTTGAGCGCATCGCTGGCCTTGGCCAGATCGCGTTTGACCTGCGGCAACTGGCTTTGCAGGAAGGCCAGGCTCTGCGCCGCTTCGGCCGAGGTGCGGCGCACGTTCTGATCGACGTACAGCGAAGCGATCTTGTTGAGGATCTTCACCGCTTCGGCGGCGTCGCTGCTGGCCAGGGCCAGACGGATGATCCCCGATTCCTTGCCTTGCTCGGAGATGTCCAGCGCGTCCTGATAACCCTGAATGGTCACGATTCGTGGGTAGCGCACCACTTCGAAACGGGTCCCGGGGTTGGCCAACAGCTGCGTGATCTGCCCTTCTACGCCGTCCTGGGCGAAGGCTTCGCCCGCCACACCGTCGACCAGCAGGTTGTCGTTGTCGTCGAGCAGTTGGAAGCGATGTTGTTCGCCGGCGATCAGGGTGAGTTTCTTGCCCAGCAGTTCCTTGGGCAGATTGAGCTTGGCAAACTCCAGGCGTTCACCGCCCCAGGCGTAGCTGCTCAGGCCGAAGCGCGGCGGCGCGACGCTGAGCTCGGTCTCACCGCGATAGCGCCGGGAAAGAAAGCCGCCAATCAGCGGAAAGGTGTTGGGGGTGACGTCGATGTCCAGGCGCAGGTCGTCGACTGTCTTGCCGATCACCGCGCGGGATTTGATGATGCCGATTTCGGTCACCGACGGCGATTGCCCGCCGAGCATGCTGTTGAGGTCGGAAAAACCGAGCATGTCGTTCTTTTTCGGTTCGACCTGCACCAACGCATTGGCCAGATACACCGGCGTGGCCAAAATCGCATAGGCCACACCGGTCATCATGAAAGCGCCGGTGAACGCACCGATCAACCACTTCTGATCGATCAGACTGCCGAAGATGCCGAGAAGATCAATACTGTCTTGATCATTTTCACGGGTGCCGATTACTGACGGTAACTGCATAAGTCTTTCTTACCATTCACTGAACTGAAGAATATTCATCAACGCGCCAGGCGTTGCGCCCATGAGCTAACAGCATCTTCAATCAATGCATGGGCATGAATAAAAGCGGCTTGCCCCTGACGATACGGGTCCTGTATTTCTCGTTCGCTCTGCCACTTGCCCAGCAGAAACACTTTGCCCCTGGCGTGAGAGGCAATCTTCAGTACTTGATTAACATGTTGTTTTTCCATCACCAGAATCAGGTCTGATTCATTGACGATGTCCGCTGTCAGTTGCCGCGCCTTGAACCCTTCGGCACTGTGACCGCGTTCTTCCAGCACCTGGCGCGCGGTCGACTCCATGCCTTCGCCAACCCGTGCAGACAAGCCTGCGGAGGTCACGCTGATCGCCGAGGGGGTCAGCGCGTTGCGCAACAGAAGTTCCGCTGTCGGACTTCGGCAGATATTGCCTACGCAAACGACAAGAATCTTTTTGAACAAGGTTTACTTTCCCGTGTAATGTCAATCGGCCAACATGCCTTGCAAATTCGAGTGAACCCGCAAGACCTTCCTTCACTCGGAAATAGATTCACCCTTAATACCGATGCATTAAGTACCACGGCCTCTAAAAGTCTCCCAACCAGAATTACCGGACTAAAAATAACTGTGATTTTCGGGCGAACGTTTTCCGACAAAAAATAACATTCGTGCACTTCACGCCCTCTTCGGCATCGAAATACAGGCAACGAGATAACTATTGGCTAGATGTCATTCTCATCAGGAGAGCCGACATGAAATCAGCACATCTCAAACATCTTGGTGCCGCCGCCCTGTTGATGCTCAGTGCTACCGCGCAGGTTCACGCCAGCGCGCTGTTCCCGTCACTGCCCGCCAGAACCATCGGCGTACAGGTCAAGATCCAGAATTTCAACCCGGCCGACGCCGAGCAGATCAAAGCGGCCGGATTCAGCTTTGTGCGCTTTGGCGTCTGGAGCGACAGCCTCGGCGCCAAGGCCTATCAGAAACAGATCAGCGATGCGTTTGCGGCGGCTCGCTCCGCCGGCTTGCCGGTCTTGATGACCGTGCGCGCCACCAAGCCGTTGAGCGGCGACCTGGCGACCGCCGGCGAGGCCTTCGCCAACGCGGTAACCGGGCTTGAGCAAACCTGGAGCGCGCAACTGGTAGGGATCGAAATCTGGAATGAGCCGGATCTCGACACCTACTGGCCCACCGGGGACTTCAAAAATACCTTCGTGCCGTTCATGACGGCCATGTGCAAGACGCTGCAGGGCAAGCCGCAATCGACGCCCCTGGTGGGATTCGGTTTCGCCCGCCCGCCGGCGGCCGGTTCCGCCCCGACCGTGGCACTCAACAGCATTCTCGGCACGTATCCCGAGTGCCTGGACGCCATTTCCTATCACCCCTACGGCATGACCGCGACGCAGATCAGTAACGCGCAGACCTTCATCCAGCAAAACTTCCGTCTGCCGGGGGTCATCAGTGAATGGGGCATCTCGGCGCTCGCTTCAAACGGTGGGCCGGAAGGGCAAGCCAGTAAAATCTCCGCGTTCATCGCCGATGTTAAAAAACTCAACATTCCGCTGACGTCGATTTATGAATGGAAGAACAGCGAATCGGGCAGCAACGACCGGGAGAAGAATTTCGGCTTGCTGACCTCCGACGGCCAGCCGAAACCGGCACAGGCGGCGGTCTCGACTCATTTGAACGCCGATTGAGCGGTACAGCGGGTCGGTTGCTTTGAACCTGTGGTTCTTTTTGGCATCGTATTGATCGATAACGCGCCCCGCCTTTCAAACAGCCGTTTTCAGGTTGTTGCCACCGGGGCGCTCGATACGCCGACATGCCCTTGAGTGGCTGTCGGCGCTCGGGTAATGTCACCAGACCCATAGGACAGAGCACGCTCATGACTTCCAAGCTGGAACAACTCAAACAATTCACCACCGTCGTGGCCGACACCGGCGACTTCGAAGCGATTGCCCGGGTCAAACCGGTCGACGCCACCACCAACCCTTCCCTGCTGCTCAAGGCAGCGGCGATTCCGGCCTACGCCGAACTGCTGAACGCCAGCGTGCGCGACTGCAAGGGCGATGTCGGCCTGGCCAGCGACCGTTTCGGCGTCGCGGTCGGTCAGGAAATCCTTAAAGTGATCCCGGGCCGCATTTCCACTGAAGTGGATGCGCGCCTGTCGTTCGACCAGGACGCGGTGCTCAAGCGCGCCCATCGCCTGATCGAGCTGTATGACAAGGCCGGCGTAGGCCGTGACCGGGTGCTGATCAAAATCGCTTCGACCTGGGAAGGCATCCGCGCCGCCGAGATCCTCGAGAAGGAAGGCATCCAGACCAACCTGACCCTGCTGTTCTCCTTCGCTCAGGCCGCTGCCTGCGCCGATGCCGGCGTGTTCCTGATCTCGCCGTTCGTGGGTCGCATCTACGACTGGTACAAGAAGGCCAACGGCAACGACTACACCGGTGCCGACGATCCGGGCGTACAGTCCGTGACGCGCATCTACAACTACTACAAGGCCAATGACTACAAGACCGTGGTCATGGGTGCGAGCTTCCGCAACCTCAGTCAGATCGAGCAACTGGCCGGCTGCGACCGCCTGACCATCAGCCCGGACCTGATCGAGAAACTGGCGGCCGACACCGGCAAGCTGGAACGCAAACTTGCTCCGGGCCATGCTGGCGAAGCGCGCCTGAGCCTCAACGAAGCGCAATTCCGCTGGTTGTCCAACGAAGACGCGATGGCCACCGAGAAACTGGCCGAAGGCATCCGTCAGTTTGCCCGCGACCAGGAAAAACTCGAGGCGCTGCTGCAAGCCAAGCTGTAATCGGCCGAGCACAAACGCAAAAAGGGCGAACCCTCACAGGTTCGCCCTTTTTTGTGCCTGGCGGATTGATCGATCAATGCCGCTCGAGGGCATTCACCAGGTCATGGAAGGCTTCGCGGTTGGAGTCGTTCAGGCCCATGAGAATCTTGTGCGCTTCGAGCACCTTGATCCGCACCACCTCTTCCGACTGATCCTGATCCGGCAGGTCATCAAGGCATTCCGGGCACGGCACGGGATGATTGACGATATTGAACACCTGCTCGAAACCCATCGACTGCAACAGACGGGTGATGTCCTCGTGGGTGGTGACCACGGTCGGCAGCAGGCCGACCTTCTGCCGCGACAGGATCGACAGCTTGGCCAACAGGCCCAGGGTGGTGCTGTCGATGCTGCGGGTTTCGGTCAAATCGATCACGATCGCGTTGAAATTCAGCGCGGTGAAGATTTTTTCAATAGTCGCATCCAACGCCGAACACAGGGTCAGGCGAACTTCACCGACGAACTTCAGGACGAAGGTGCCGTCCTGCTCGGCGAACTGGATTCTACCGGTACTCATCAAAGATTCCTGCTCAACACCAACAGGGCGATATCATCCGGCATCTCCCCTAGCGTGGCCAATCCAAAAACCTGCCGCAGACCATCCAGGCTGCCGCCCGCCGACTTCACCTTTTGCGGCAAAGCGGCTTCTTTCTCTTTGAGTGTGGGCTCTGGCAAAAGATCCAGAATGCCATCAGACATCAGCGTCAGGCTGAACGTCGGTGGCAGCTCGAGCACGTGGTCTTCGTAGGTGGCTTCGTTGAAAAGCCCCACCGGCAGACCGCGCCCCTCGAGGTAGCGAACACTGTCAGGCGTGTACAACACAGGCAACGGCAGATGGCCGCCGATGCTATAGGTCAACAAACCGGTCTCCTCGTCGATGACTCCACCGACCATTGTGACGTGTTTACCCAGCTTACAACTGATCAGCCCCCGGTTGATATGACCGAGGACTTCCGAAGGCTTGAATTCCGGCAGCGTGCCGTTGCGCTTGGATTCGAACAGCAAGCGCGTGGTCATGAACTTCAGCAGCACGGTGACGAACGCTGAAGAAGCGCCATGACCGGAAACGTCCGCCAGGTAGAACGCCACCCGGCGCTCGTCGACACGGAAATAGTCGACAAAATCACCCGACAGGTACAGCGACGGGATGATCTGGTGCGCGAACCTGAACTCGTCGATGGCCCACGGACTTTCCGGCAGCATGTTCATCTGCACCTGGCGACCGGCGTTCTGGTCCTCCTGGAGCAGGTTCAGGCTGGCTTCGAGTTCGCGGTTGGCCTTTTCCAGTTTCTCGCGGTAGCGCTGGTTTTCCAGCAGCAGGCGCGCACGATCCAGGGCCCGGCGCACGGAATGCTCGAGCACGGCCAGATCTTCGAGAGGCTTGATCAGGTAATCCGCCGCGCCCAGGCGCAGGGCCTCGACCGCGTCGTTCATCACGCCGGCGCCCGAGACCACGATCACCGGTGTCTGCGGTGACCGCTCAGTGACCTGACGGATGAGTTCGAGACCGCCCATCTGCGGCATGCGCAGATCGCAGATGACCAAGTCGGGCGTGTCTTGCTCGAATACCTGAAGACCCTGCTGGCCGTTACTGGCCTGCAAGACGCTGAAACCACTGTCTTCCAAATAGGCCGCGAGGCTCGCGCGCACTACTTCGTCATCATCGATTATCAGCAGCGTGGCACTGGTTTTTGGCATGTGGGCAAACGGCGCCAGAATTAGGTTGGCGTAGCAGGCGGGGCAAAGGCCCGGCACAGACTACTGGATTCGCTTTCTAGCCTCTCTGCTGCACCGCTTCGGAGCGTTCGCCCCGCACACGGTTGCACCAGAGGTGCCCTTCTAAGGCGCAGACGGTACTCCCATCCTTCGAGCGTTTCAAGCATGCGCCGATGGTCGCTTGGAGACTTTGTTTGTCAAATCACTCGCAGTTATAAGAACGGCTTCAACCGTAACCCAATCATTGGACGCGCCCACAAAAAAGGCGACCTCGCGGCCGCCCTTTCATACCGATCAACCGAGATCAGAAATCGTCTTCGACCTGCCCGTCCTTGACCTTGAACTCGCGGTTCTGCAGGTAGGCGTTGCGGATGAAGGTGTACTTGTCGCCGCTGATCAGCTTCTCGCTCGACAGCAGGCTGGCGCGGGTATCAACGATGTTCAGGCCGAAAATCGAGTTACGCACCGGCACATCGTTGATGTAGCGGTACGGGCCGGTGAAGCTGTCGACGTACTTGGACGGCGCGTCGCGCAGGGTACTCGGGCCCATCAGTGGCAGCATCACGTAAGGACCGCTGCCGACGCCCCAGTAGCCGAGGGTCTGGCCGAAGTCTTCGTCGCTGCGGTTCAGGCCCATTTTGGTGCCGACGTCGAAGAATCCGAGCAGGCCGAAGGTGGTGTTGAAGATCAGGCGCGCGGTGTCGACGCCAGCCGCAGCCGGTTTGGCCTGAAGAATGTTGTTCGCCAGGTTGGTGACATCACCGACGTTGCGGAACATGTTGTGGATGCCGTCTTCCAGGAATTGCGGAGTAACAAATTCGTAGCCCTGCGCCAGCGGCTTCAGCGCATAGGTGTCGACGAAATCGTTGAACTGGAAGATCGGACGGTTGACGCTTTCCCAAGGGTCTTCTTCCGTTGCGGCTTGAGCGGCGAACGGCACCAGCATCACGCTGGCACATACACAAAGCTGAGCAAGAGGATGGCTCCAGCGCATAGAAAACTCCTTGGATAGTACGGACGCAGCACCTGGGCCGCGGCGATTAGTGCGTCAGTATAAGACGGAAACGGCACTTTAGGCAGTTCCCCCGGTGAAACCCTCTGTAGGACGCTTCGTCACTGGCCTGTCATGCAACTGTCACCGATGTTGCCTAGCCTGATCGCTATTTCAGGGACGTTTTCCATGCCTCAAGCCGAAGCCTTGCCCCTCGCGGCACCGACGCTGACCGCCGTGCTGTTCGGACTCAGCGGCTGTCTGGTGGACTTCGGCGCTCGCGCCCGTCATCACACCAGCGTCGGCCCGGAACACGCCGACGTCACACCCGGCGCCCTGGACAGCCTGCGCAGCCTGCAGCGCCAGCAAATTCCCTGCGCCTGGCTGGATGAGTTGTCTGCAAGCTTCACTCAAGTGCTGTCATCCACACTGCCTGACTGGATAAAACCGTCGCAACATTCGGCAACAATCAATCCATGGCCGGCGCCCAACGCCTGCTGGCAAGCGCTGATGGGCTTGAATGTCGGTTGCCTCGACGGTTGCGTGCTGGTCAGCGGCGAGCCGCGCTTGCTGCAATCGGGCCTGAATGCCGGGTTGTGGACCATCGGCCTGGCGTCCTGCGGCTCGCTGTGCGGCCTGGCGCCAAGCGAATGGCAGGCCCTGAGCCAGAAAGAACGCGAACAGCTGCGCGGCAAGGCGACGGTGCAGCTGTTCGGCCTGGGCGTGCACTCGGTGATCGATCATCTGGGCGAACTCGACACTTGTCTGGCGGACATCAACCTGCGCCGCCTCAAAGGCGAAAAGCCCTGACCGGGATCATGCAGGTTGGCCAAGAGTGGATTAGTCTTAAGGAGAGCCATAGACCTTTGGCGCACGGCTGCGGTCTATGCCAGTGCCTCTCGATAAAAGGAAACAACCATGCCCGCTCAAGAACTGCAGAAACAGCTCAATGCCCTGCGCGAGCAACTGGATCAAAATCCTCCGCTGACCGAAGCCGAGCGCGCTGATCTACATGCCCTGATGAAACAGATCGAACTGGAACTTGAACTGGAAACCAAAACCAAGGACTCCAACATTGCCGATGGTGTGAACCTGGCCGTTGAGCGCTTTGAAGTTGATCACCCCACCATCGCCGGCACACTGCGCAACATCATGAATTCCCTGGTCAGCATGGGCATCTGAGACCCCGCGAATGCAAAAAAGCCCTGCCATCACTGGCAGGGCTTTTTCATGTCCGCGAGGCGGGTTACTGACGAACCAGACGGTGGTTCGGCAGTTGCACGCTTTCAGTGCTGCGGTACGGGTTGATGTCCAGCCCGCCCCGGCGCACGTAACGCGCAAACACCGTGAGCTTTTCCGGTTTCAGCAGGCGCTGCAGGTCGAGGAAGATCCGCTCCACGCACTGCTCGTGGAAGTCCGAGTGCTGACGGAAGCTGACGATGTACTCCAGCAAACTGGCGTGATCCAGCGCCGCGCCACGGTATTCCACCACCACGCTGCCCCAGTCCGGCTGACTGGTCACCGGGCAGTTGGATTTGAGCAGATGGCTGTGCACGCTCTCCTCCACCACCCGCGAATCGTCGCAGCGCAGCAGCTCAGGACGCGGGTGTTCGTAGTCACTGACGCTGATATCCAGATCGTCGATGCACACGCCCGGCAGCGCCACAACGCCTTCGGCTTCGACGTCTTTCAGGCTGCGGACGCGCACGCCCACCGGTTTGCCGGCAGCAGCGGACAAATCCTTGACCAGCGTCGCTTCCAGGCTCGCGGTGTCGGCGAACGGCGTCTGGTTCAGCGAGTTCAAGTACAGCTTGAACGACTTGGATTCGATGATGTTCGGCGAATCCGCCGGAATGCTGAATTCACCGATCGCCACCACCGGTTTACCCGACGGCAGCAGCCACGACAGTTCGAAGCAGTTCCAGAAATCCACGCCTTTATACGGCAGGGTCTCGGCGGTCAGGCCCAATTCGGCCCATTTCGCGGTGCGCGGGATCGGGAACAGCAGGGACGGCGTGTACGTGGCGATGTATTCGCTGGATTTGCCCAGCGGCGAATGTTCGGCTGCGGGATGCATGGCGGAAACCTGACTGAAGAATCAGCGGATTCTACCAGCCTTTGCTTCCGCCTTTGAGTGCTTACTGACTGACAGTCAGTTTGCCGACCATTCCCGCTTGGTAATGCCCGGGAATATTGCAGGCAAACTCCAGGTTCACCGCTTTGCTGAAGGTCCAGGTCAACTCGGCGGTCTTGCCCGGTTCGACAAGCACGCTGTTGGGGTCGTCGTGCTTCATGCCATGGCCCATTGCGGCGTGATCCATGCCCGCCATGTCGTGGGACATTTCCTTCATGCCGGTCGGCGTCAGCATGCCGCTTTGTTGCATCTGCAACATTTCCTGCTGGTGCTTGGCATGCATCGTTGCGTCGCCGAGGTTGAATTCGTGCAACAACTGGCCTTTATTCACAAGCACAAAACGAACGGTCTCACCGGCCTTGATCTCGATCGCCTTCGGATCGAAGCTCATGTCGCCCATCACCACTTCAATGCTGCGGGTGGCCTTGGCCGCCGGGGCCGGCTGGCCGAAGTCATAGGTGTGCGCCGGCGACGCCCACAGCGGCGAACTCAGCGCCAGCAGACACGCGGCAAGGGCCAGACGGTTGCGCAAAAACATAGTCGTACTCCAATAAATCAAGGTTCAGCCTGTGGGAAACTCTAGCCCGCCTGCGCTGGCAGCGACCTGACAGAGAGATTACAACTTTGTCAGTTTGGCGCTCACCGCGTGAGCCCACGGTATAACGTCCTCGTTCCCGCTACCCGAGTTGCCCATGAAACTGCTGATCGTCGAAGACCAACCCAAAACCGGCCAGTACCTGCGCCAGGGCCTGACCGAGGCCGGTTTCAACACCGAACTGGTGGCCGACGGCACCACCGGCCAGCAATTGGCGTTGAGTGGCGACTATGCGCTGCTGATCCTCGATGTGATGCTGCCCGGACGCAATGGCTGGCAGATCCTGCAGGCGGTGCGCAGCGCCGGCCTGGAAACACCGATCCTGTTTTTGACCGCCAAGGACACCGTGGAAGATAGGGTTCACGGCCTCGAACTGGGCGCCGACGACTACCTGGTCAAACCGTTCGCTTTCTCCGAACTGCTGGCGCGGGTGCGCAGCCTGTTACGCCGCGGCAGTTCCACGCCCCAGGAAACCAGCCTGCGCCTAGCCGATCTGAGCCTGGATCTGATCCGCCGCCGGGTCGAACGCAGCGGTCAACGCATCGACCTCACCGCCAAAGAGTTCGCCCTGCTGGAAATGCTCCTGCGCCGTCAGGGCGAAGTGCTGCCCAAGTCACTGATCGCCTCGCAGGTCTGGGACATGAACTTCGACAGCGACACCAATGTGATCGAAGTGGCGATTCGTCGACTGCGCCTGAAGATCGATGACGACTTCCCCAACAAGCTGATCCACACCGTACGCGGCATGGGTTACGTCCTTGAAGAGCGTGCCGACTGATGCGCCGACTGTCCTTGAGCGGCCGATTGGTGCTGTTGTTCGCCGGCTGCACCGCAGTGGTTTCGCTGGTCGCCGGGGTGGTGTTCAATCGGGCCAGCGAAGGCCACTTCATCGAACTCGACCAGCAATTGCTCGAAGGAAAACTGCTCAGCGTGCGTCAGACGCTGCGCAGCGGTAGCGACGCCGCGCACATCACCGATGAATTGAGCCAACAGGGCGATGTTTCGTTGCGTATCAGCAGCTCTGAGGGGCAGCGCTGGTTCGGTCGCTCGTTGCATACCCCGGCGAATCTGCCGCAACAGCCCGGCCTGGCCACCATCAACGACAACGGCACCGACTATCGCCTGCTCAACGCCGCGCTTGAACCGGGAAAACCCGATTCCCCGCAATTGACCTTGCTGCTGGACATCACCCACCACCAGCACTTCCTGCAACGCATGCAGCATCTGATCTGGCTGACCGTCGGCCTGTCGGCGCTGGCCACTGCGCTGCTCGGCGCCTGGGCTGCCCGCAGCGGTCTTCGCCCGTTACGCCGCATGAGTGCGGTCGCCCGGGGGATTTCGGCGCAATCGCTGAATGCCCGACTGCCGGACGCACGGATGCCTGCAGAACTCGCGGAATTGGCCCACAGCTTCAACGCCATGCTCGGACGCCTCGATGACTCCTTTCAGCGGCTGTCAGCGTTTTCCGCCGACATCGCCCATGAACTGCGCACCCCATTGTCAAACCTGCTGACTCAAACTCAGGTCACCCTGACCCGCCCTCGCCCCCTCGAAGACTATCGCGAGGCACTGCACAGCAACCTCGAAGAGCTGCAATGGATGGCGCAGTTGGTGAACGACATGCTTTATCTGGCCAAGGCTGACCACGGCTTGCTGGTGCCCAAGCGTGAACCGCTGGAGCTGGCGGAAGAAGCCGATGCGTTGCTGGAGTTTTTTGCGCCGCTGGCCGAAGACGCTCAGGTCAGCCTCAGCCGTGACGGTGCGGGGCGGTTCGAGGGTGATCGCGCGATGTTGCGTCGGGCGCTGTCGAATCTGCTGGATAACGCGTTGCGCTTTACCCCGGCCGCCGGCGAAGTGCGTGTAAAGGTGGTCGAGCAGGCGAAATTCTTGAGCGTGACTGTGGAGAACAGTGGTGAGGGGATTTCTGTCGAGTTGTTGCCGCGCTTGTTCGACCGCTTCTACCGGGCGGATCCGGCGCGCCAGGAAGGCAGCAGCGAGCATGCGGGATTGGGGCTGGCGATCACTCAGTCGATCATCCGGGCCCATGGCGGGCAGATTCATTGCGAATCGGCTCAGGGCTGGACGCGGTTTGTGATTGAGTTGCCGAAAAACGATTGAGGCCGGCAATGCCGGCCTCAATGGGGAACTTACGAATAGCGCAATGCGTGCGCCGGTTCGATCTTCGCCGCCCGCCAGGCCGGGTAAACCGTGGCCAGGAAGCTGAGGATAAAGCCCGCCGAGCAGATCAGCAGCACGTCACCGCCCTGCAATTCCGATGGCAGGTTGCTGACGAAATACACGTCCGAACTGAAGATGTGCTGCCCGGTCACTCGCTCGACCCAGCCCACCATCTCACTGACGTTCAGCGCGGCAATCACACCCAGCACGCCACCGATGATGGTGCCGACGATACCGATCACCGTGCCCTGCACCATGAAGATCGCCATGATCTGCCGTGGCGTGGCGCCGATGGTGCGCAGGATCGCGATATCCGCGCCCTTGTCGTTCACCACCATGATCAGGGTCGCGATGATGTTGAACGCCGCCACCGCGACGATCATCAGCAGCAACAGGCCGATCATGGTTTTTTCCATCTTCATCGCACTGAACAGGCTGCCCTGGGTGTGGGTCCAGTCGTCAGCCTTGAAATCGGCGCCGAGACCGGAGGCAATGTCCGAGGAAACCTTCGGTGCGGCGTACAGATCCTTCACCGCCAGACGCACGCTCTGCACCTGATTCGGCTCCCAGTGCTGCATGGTCGCGGCGTCGGAGACGTGGATCAGGCCCATGGAACCGTCGAGTTCGGCACCGACCTTGAACACGCCGACCACATTCAGACGCTGCATGCGCGGGGTGATGCCGCCCGGTGCGGTGCTGACTTCCGGCACGATCAGGGTGATCTTGTCGCCGACGTTGAGGCGGAAACGCCGAGCGGTGATTTCGCCGAGCACTACGCCGAATTCGCCCGGTTTCAAGGCATCGAGACGGCCTTGAACAATATGTTGGGCAACGATCGACACCTTGCCTTCCTGAGCCGGATCGACGCCGCTGATCTGGATCGGCTGCATCATGCCCTTGTAGGACAGCATGCCTTCCATCTCGGTGAACGGCACGGCGGCGGTCACTTCCGGATTCTTCATCGCGGCGGCAGCGACTGGCTGCCAGTCGTCGATCGGCTTGACGCCGACGATGGTCGCGTGAGGCACCATGCCAAGGATGCGCGAGCTCATTTCGCGCTGGAAGCCGTTCATCACCGACAGGACCACGATCATCGCCAGCACGCCGAGGGCGAGGCCGATCATCGAGGTCATCGAAATGAACGAAACAAAGCGATTGCGGCGCTTGGCGCGGGTATAGCGCGTGCCGATAAAGATCGATAACGGTCTGAACATTCGCTGGGGCACCGTATAAAAATAAAAGACCCGATGCCTTTTCAGGCACCGGGTTTCAAGCCGTCAGATGGGGGTCAGGCAACCTTCCTGCAGCTGCAGGACGCGGTCCATCTGGCGAGCCAGGTTCATGTCGTGAGTCACCACCAGAAACGCCGTGCGCATCGACGTGCTGAGTTCCAGCATCAGATCCTGAATGCCCTCAGCGGTGTGGGAGTCTAGGTTGCCGGTCGGCTCGTCGAGCATCACCAGTCCTGGATTGTTGACCAGCGCACGGGCGATGGCCACACGCTGGCGTTCGCCACCGGACAGCTCCGCCGGTTTGTGTTCCAGGCGATGGCCCAGGCCCACTCGCTCCAGCAACGCCGTGGCACGCTGACGGGCTTCCGGGATCGCGGTCTTGCCGATCAGCAGCGGCATGCAGACGTTTTCCAGCGCGGTGAATTCCGGCAGCAAGTGGTGGAACTGGTACACGAACCCGAGGGCACGGTTACGCAGCAGGCCACGCTTTTTCTCGCTCAGCGCCGACAGTTCTTCACCGTCGAGCCAGACACCGCCCTTGGTCGGCGTGTCGAGACCGCCCAACAGGTTGAGCAAGGTACTTTTGCCCGAACCGGACTTGCCGACGATCGCCACCCGCTCGCCTGGATGCAGTTCCAGTTGCAGGTTGGCCAGCACTTCCACCGACTCCGGGCCTTCCTCGTAGGATTTGCCCAGGTTGCGGCAGCTCAAGATTGCTTTTTCACTCATGCCCGACTCACTCATAACGTAGCGCCTCCGCCGGCTGGGTGCGCGCGGCACGCCAGGCTGGATACAGGGTGGCGAGGAAACTCAGGACCAACGCAGCGGCGCAGACCATGACCACGTCCTGGCTCTGCACCTGCGACGGCAGGTAATCGATGAAATACACGTCGGCGTTGAGGAATTTGTGTCCGATCACGCCTTCGAGGGCCGAAATCGCGGCGCTGACGTTGAGCGCGGCGAAGATCCCGACCACGGCGCCGATGGCCGTGCCGACCACGCCGATCACCGTGCCTTGCACCATGAATGTGCGCATGATCGTGCCCGGTGTGGCGCCCAGTGTGCGCAGAATGGCGATGTCGCCCTTCTTGTCGTTCACCACCATCACCAGCGTGGAAATGATGTTGAACGCCGCCACGGCGACGATCAGCAGCAACAGCAGGCCGATCATGGCTTTTTCCATGCGGATCGCCTGATACAGGTTGCCGTGGGTACGGGTCCAGTCGCGGGCGTAGTAACGGTCCTCGCCGAGGCGCTGGGCGATGTTCCACGCTTCACGCGGCGCCTGGAACAGATCGTCGAACTTCAGACGCAGACCCTGTACCTGATCAGGCTTCCAGCGGTGCATCTTCGCCAGATCCTGCAGGTTGGTGACGCCCAGATAGCCGTCCAGCTCGCCGGCGCCGACATGGAAGATGCCGACCACAGTGAAGCGCTTCATGCGCGGGAACATCCCGGCCGGGGTCACACTGACTTCCGGTGCGACGAAGGTGATCTTGTCACCGATGCCTACGCCGAGCTTGGTCGCGGCCTTGTCGCCGATCACGATGCCGAAGCTGCCCGGCGTCAGATCGTCGAGTTTGCCCTGCTTCATGAAGTTGTCGATGATCGAGACGTTGCGCTCCAGCGCAGGGTCGATGGCATTGAGCAACACCTTGGACACCTGGCCGTTGTTGGTCAGCAACCCCTGCATCTGGGTGAAAGGCGCGACGGCCGCCACCTGCGGGTTCTGCTTGACCTTGGCGGCCAGGCTCGGCCAGTCGTTGATGGCTTCACCGGACTCGATGGTCGCGTGGGGCACCATGCCCAGCACGCGGGTGCGCATCTCATGATCGAAGCCGTTCATCACCGACAGCACCACGATCATCACGACCACGCCAAGGGCGAGCCCGATCATCGAAGTCAGGGAAATGAATGACACAAAATGATTGCGACGCTTTGCACGGGTATAACGCGTGCCGATAAATACGAAGAGAGGTCTGAACATGTCGGGGCTTGTTCGGAGGGAAAAGGAACGTCCTTGTGGCGGGGGTCGATAACCAGCTTTACACTCAGACCACCGCCGCTACCATGGGTTCGCCATGTCGACATTAGATGAAGAAGATCGCCGCGAATACTACCGTATCGAGGACACGATCGCACTGGAAATTCGGCCCCTGTCCGCTCCCGAAGCCGCAGGCCAGGAAGTGTTGCAGGATGCTTCTCCACTGTTCAACCTGCTCAGCGAACTGCACCTGAGCGAATTCGAGTCGCAGCACCTGCTGCGCCAGATCAGTGAACGCGACCGCGCCATCGCGGCGTTCCTGAAATCCCAGAACAAACGCATCGACCTGCTCAGCCAGGTGGTCGCCCTGACCGTGCTCGGCCATATCGGCGAGCCGCAACCGGTGATCATCTCCGAGGGCGGCATCGACTTTCAGCACCCTACCCCGATCGCCAGCGGCGCCCACCTGTCGGTAAAACTGGTGCTGATGCCTCAGGCGCTTGGCCTGTTGTTGCGTGCCCGCGTGACCCATTGCGACCGCAAGGGCGACGGCTACGACGTCGGCACCGAGTTCGAACACCTGACCGACGCCCAGCGCCAGTTGCTCGCCCGCTATATCTTGCAGAAGCAGGCCCAGGAACGACGCCTGGCCCGCGAACAGAACGAATCAGGCATCTAAATTAAGGAAGAACCGTGACCCTTATCTACGGCCACCGCGGCGCCAAGGGCGAAGCACCGGAAAACACCCTGAGCAGTTTTCAGGAATGTCTCAAGCACGGCGTTCGCCGTTGCGAGCTGGACCTGCACCTGTCCAAGGACGGCGAGCTGATGGTCATCCACGACCCGACCCTCAAGCGCACCACCGACCGGCGCGGCAAGGTAGTCGAGCACACCGCCGCCGAGCTGGTGACCTACGACGCGCGCAAGGGCGGTCCGGGCTGGATCAAGCCATGCCCGATTCCAACGCTGGAAGAACTGTTCGAAAAGTGTGATTTCGAGCACTGGCAGCTGGAAGTCAAAAGCGCTTCTCGCACCCGCGCCGCGACCACCGTGCTGGCGATCCGTGAAATGGCAGTCAGACACGGGCTGCTCGACAAAGTGACAATCACCTCGAGTTCGCGGGAAGTGTTGAAGGCTGCACTGGATCTGGTGCCCGACGTATCGCGCGGCCTGGTGGCCGAATACGCCTGGCTCGACCCGTTGAAGGTCGCACAGAGTTACGGTTGCGAGATTCTGGCGTTGAACTGGACGCTGTGTACGCCGGAACGCCTGCAAAAGGCGCAGCGTCAGGGGCTGCATGTGTCGGTGTGGACCGTCAACGAGCCTGCGCTGATGCGCAGACTCGCCGACTTCGGCGTTGACAGCCTGATTACAGACTTTCCCGGTTTGGCCACTGCCACCCTCGGGAATTGCTGAAATCGGTCTCCCCGGCCGGCTCAGGCCACCGGCCGGAGCCCGTCAAAAAAGCCGGTTGAGGCCGTCGTACGCCGCTACCCGATAGGCTTCGGCCATGGTCGGGTAGTTGAACGTCGTGTTGACGAAGTATTTCAGAGTATTCAGCTCACCTGGCTGGTTCATGATCGCCTGACCGATGTGCACGATCTCCGACGCCTGATAACCGAAGCAGTGAACGCCCAGCACTTCCAGGGTTTCACGGTGGAACAGGATCTTCAGCATGCCTTGCGGCTCGCCGGCGATCTGTGCCCGCGCCATGCTCTTGAAGAACGCCTTGCCCACTTCATACGGCACTTTGGCCTGGGTCAGTTCCTGCTCGTTCTTGCCGATCGAGCTGATCTCCGGAATGGTGTAGATGCCGGTCGGCACGTCATTCACGAAGCGCCAGCTGCCATTGTCGACGATGCTGCCAGCGGCCGAACGGCCCTGGTCGTGGGCGGCACTGGCCAGGCTCGGCCAGCCGATCACGTCACCGGCGCCATAGATGTTCTGCACGCAGGTGCGGTAATTCTCGTCGACTTCGATCTGGCCACGGCTGTTGACCTTGACCCCGATGTTTTCCAGACCCAACTGGTCGGTGTTACCGGTACGACCGTTGCACCAGAGCAAGGCGTCGGCCTTGATCTTCTTGCCGGACTTCAAGTGCAGGATTACGCCGTTGTCCACGCCTTCGACGCGGTCATATTCTTCGTTGTGACGCACGGTGATGTTGTTGTTGCTGAAGTGGTAGCTCAACGCCTGGGAGATTTCCGAGTCGAGGAAGCTCAGCAACTGGCCGCGGTTGTCCACCAGCTCGACCAGCACGCCCAGACCGCTGAAGATCGAAGCGTATTCGCAACCGATCACGCCGGCGCCGTAAACGATCAGTTTGCGCGGGGTGTGGCCGAGGCTGAGGATGGTGTCGCTATCGTAGATACGCGGGTGGTGGAAGTCGATGTCCGCCGGGCGATAAGGACGCGAACCGGTGGCGATGATGATGTGCTTGGCCACCAGTTTTTCGACCACGCCGTTGGCGCAGACCACTTCGATGGTTTGCTCGTCGGCAAAGCTGCCGGTGCCGAAAAACACGTCGACGCGGTTACGGGCGTAGTAGCCGGTACGCGAAGCGACTTGCTTGGAGATGACTTTCTCGGCGCTTTTCAACACATCCGGGAAGGAGAACCAGCGCGGCTCGCCGATCGCACGGAACATCGGATTGGTGTTGAACTGCATGATCTGCCGCACCGAGTGACGCAGGGCCTTGGACGGGATGGTGCCCAGGTGGGTGCAGTTGCCGCCGACCTGGCGACGGCTGTCGACCATCGCCACCTTGCGCCCTGCTTTGGCGGCGTTCATTGCCGCGCCTTCTCCCGCCGGGCCGGAACCCAGCACCACCACGTCGTAGTTGTAGACAGCCATGCGTACTCCTCAGAACAGGCCGCGGTGCCAGCAGCACCGGCGGCTAAATCACGCCGAACGACGGCGCGAAGGAACAATTGGGGGCCAGTAGAAAACCCGGACACAGTCTATAGAAGCGTCAACGCCGCGCACATTAACCCTTGGTCGCGTCGTAGGCTACTTTTGCCTGCACTACAACGCCAGCTTTCGTACTGTTCTCAGTCAACTTTTGCGCCACTGAGCCGTTCAAAAGCGTGACTGGTGCGTGTGACGAAACCTGTATCGGCACGAATCACAAAGAATGCACCAATGTCGTGTTTTTCGGCATAGTCCCAAGCTCTTTCAGGCCCGAGAATCAGCAACAGCGTCGATAGTCCATCGGCCATCAGCGCTGAAGGATGAATTACCGTGACCGACGCCAGATCGTGTAGGACCGGCGCACCGGTCCGGGCATCGAAGGTGTGGGAATAGCGACGGCCATCCTGCTGAAAATAGTTGCGATAGTCGCCGGAGGTGGACAGGCCGTAGCCATCCACATTAATGACGCGCTCTGCCACCTGCTGATCGTCTTGCGGTTCTTCCAGAGCGATACGCCACGGCGAACCATCAAGCTTCTTGCCGGAAGCCTTGAGCTCGCCGGTGGCTTCCGCGAGATAGTCATGGATGCCCAGAGCCTCGAGCCGCGCGGTAATGGTGTCAACCGCGTACCCGGCGGCAATGCTGTTGACGTCCACCTCGACCGCCGCATCCTTGCATAACCGGTCGCCGTCGATGTGCAGGTGTTGATGACCGACTCGTTGGCGCACTTTGGCCAGCGCCGCCGCATCCGGGACTTTTTCTTCACGCCCCTGCGGGCCGAAACCCCACAGATTCATCAGCGGCTCAACCGTGAGGTCGTAGGAGCCTTCGCTTTGTTGCGACAGCTGTTCGCCCACGCGGATCAATTCAAGGATCGGTGCGGGCATGACCTGACAGCGATCAGCCGGCAATGCATTGAAGCGCGAGATATCGGAGTCTGCGCGGTAAGTCGACATCTGCCGGTCGACGTCCGCGAGGATTTTTTCCACTTCGATACGCACCGTCTGGGGGGCAGGCAGATGGGCGTGGCGCACGTACTTGATCGAATAGGTGCTGCCCATCGTCGGGCCACCGAAAGTCTCAAGGGAATCGCCGTTGCCACAGCCGGCCAAAACCCAGCCCAGCAGCACGAGAATCCCCCACCGTCCAGTTAACAATTCTTCATCTCCCCGCAAAACCGCGCCGGCCATTATGGGCTACGAGCGCAACGCTTTCTTACAAGATTTAGAGTGAGTACCTACCCATGTCCTCAACGACCGGCAAAGGCAAGGCGATTTTTCGCGTTGTCAGCGGCAACTTTCTCGAGATGTTCGACTTCATGGTCTACGGTTTCTACGCCACGGCCATTGCCAAGACCTTCTTTCCCACCGACAGCGCCTTCGCTTCCCTGATGCTTTCTCTGGCCACTTTCGGCGCAGGTTTCCTGATGCGTCCGCTGGGGGCGATTTTTCTCGGCGCCTACATAGACCGTCACGGCCGACGCCAGGGCCTGATCATCACATTGGCCCTGATGGCGGCCGGCACCGTGCTGATTGCCTGCGTGCCGGGCTACGCCACCCTTGGGGTTGCCGCGCCGCTGATCGTGCTGTTCGGCCGCTTGCTGCAAGGCTTCTCGGCTGGCGTCGAATTAGGCGGTGTGTCGGTGTACCTGGCGGAAATCGCCACGCCGGGCCGCAAGGGCTTTTTCGTCAGTTGGCAGTCCGCCAGCCAGCAGGCGGCCGTGGTGTTCGCCGGCCTGCTCGGTGTCGCCCTCAACCATTGGCTGAGCCCTGAGCAGATGGGCGAATGGGGCTGGCGGGTGCCGTTCCTGATCGGCTGCATGATCGTCCCGGTGATTTTCGTCATCCGCCGCTCGCTGGAGGAAACCCCGGAGTTCCAGGCGCGCAAACATCGCCCTACCCTGCAGGAAATTGTCCGCTCGATCGGTCAGAACTTTGGCATCGTCATCGCCGGCATGGCGCTGGTGGTCATGACCACGGTGTCGTTCTACCTGATCACGGCCTACACACCGACGTTCGGCAAGGCGGAATTGCACCTGTCGGACTTCGATGCGTTGCTGGTGACCGTGTGCATCGGTCTGTCGAACTTCTTCTGGTTGCCGGTGATGGGCGCGGTGTCTGACAAGGTCGGGCGTAAACCCCTACTGCTGGCGGCGACGATTCTGGCGATCCTGACCGCTTACCCGGCGCTGTCGTGGCTGGTGGCGAACCCGAGCTTCAGCCATTTGCTGATCGTCGAGCTGTGGCTGTCGTTCCTGTACGGCTCGTACAACGGGGCAATGGTGGTGGCACTCACCGAAATCATGCCGGTAGAAGTTCGTACGACTGGCTTCTCGCTGGCCTACAGCCTGGCGACCGCCACCTTTGGTGGCTTTACCCCGGCGGCCTGCACTTATCTGATCCATGTGCTGGACAACAAGGCGGCACCGGGGATCTGGCTCAGTGGTGCAGCGGTATTGGGCGTGATCGCCACGCTGGTGCTGTTTCGTGGCAACAGGCACGAACTGCGCACGGCACAAGCCGCCATCCCCCGCTAAGGCAAATCGCGCACAAACAAAAACGCCCCGACCAGAGTCGGGGCGTTTTCATTTGCAGCTAAGGCTTAGCGCGGGAACGCTGGCGGGTTTACACCGGCCATGTCTTCCATTACGCGAACCACCTGGCAGCTGTAACCGAACTCGTTGTCGTACCAGACGTACAGAACAACGCGGTTGTCCTGAACGATGGTCGCTTCAGCGTCGACCACACCGGCGTGACGCGAGCCCACGAAGTCGGTCGAAACCACTTCCTGCGAATTGACGAAGTCGATTTGCTTGTGCAGATCGGAGTGCAGCGCCATGTAGCGCAGGTACTCGTTCATCTCTTCACGGGTGGCGGCTTTCTCGAGGTTCAGGTTGAGAATGGCCATCGACACGTTCGGCGTCGGAACACGGATCGCGTTACCGGTCAGCTTGCCAGCAAGCTCAGGCAGGGCCTTGGCAGCAGCGGTGGCAGCACCGGTCTCGGTGATCACCATGTTCAGCGCGGCGCTACGGCCACGGCGATCGCCCTTGTGGAAGTTGTCGATCAGGTTCTGGTCGTTGGTGTACGAGTGAACGGTTTCGACGTGACCGTTGATGATGCCGAACTTGTCATTCACGGCTTTCAGCACCGGCACGATGGCGTTGGTGGTGCAGGAAGCGGCGGACACGATCTTGTCGTCAGCAGTGATTTCGTTGTGGTTGATACCGTGAACGATGTTCTTCAGCTTGCCCTTGCCAGGCGCAGTCAGAACCACGCGGTCGATACCCGGGCACGCCAGGTGCTGGCCCAGGCCATCGGCATCACGCCATACACCGGTGTTGTCCACCAGCAGCGCATCTTTGATGCCGTACTGGGTGTAATCCACTTCGGTAGGGTTCTTCGCGTAGATAACCTGGATCAGGTTGCCGTTGGCGGTGATGGTGTTGTTTTCTTCGTCGATGGTGATGGTGCCGTTGAACGAACCATGTACCGAATCGCGACGCAGCAGGCTGGCGCGCTTGGTCAGGTCGTTTTCGGCGCCCTTGCGCACCACGATGGCACGCAGACGCAGGCCGTCGCCGCCACCGGTTTTCTCGATCAGGATGCGCGCCAGCAGACGGCCGATACGACCGAAGCCGTACAGAACAACGTCGGTGCCTTTGCGGGCCGAAGCGTTTTGCTGGCCAACCACGTCAGCCATTTCTTCGCGGACGAACTGCTCGGCGGTGCGGCCGTTGCCTTCGTTGCGGAATTTGTACGCCAGTTTGCCCAGATCTACCGAGGCCGCGCCGAGCTTGAGCTCGCTCATGGCCTTGAGCAGTGGGAATGTTTCGTGGACGGAGAGTTCGCTGTCGTCGGCAGAACGGTGGCGAGCAAAGCGGTGAGCTTTGAGAATCGCGATGACAGACTGGTTGATCAGGCTGCGGCCATAGATCGAGCTCACCACGTTGTTGTTGCGGTAGAGCTGACCGATAAGCGGAATCATCGCTTCTGCGAGTGCTTCACGGTCGATCCATTCACCAAGACACTGGTCGGGCTTCTGAGTCACGGTAACCTTCCACATGTAGGGGCAGAAAAAAGGGGCTACATTATGCCGCCGAGAACCTCTTGTAGCAATGCGCGCTTGTCGCGCAATCGGTAACAAAAATCCGTCCAAAAAAATAACGCTCTCCGCCAGCCCAGTAAAACCGGGGCTTCCAGCGCAGTCAGTTTTTCGACGACTGTTAGACGATGTCTGTAACCCTCCGTAACACCACCGACTTTTGGCACTACATAACCGTAAAAAAAGCGCTGGTTTTTATGGTTACCACTACATTTTTCTCAAACAGCGCAGATAGACGCATCCTGCAACTGACAGGCGGCACCGGACGCCGCTACAATTACCGACTTTGTCGCAACGCCTGGAGCTCAACCTTCCGTGCCTGTTCTGCGTCTACCGCTTCTCCCTGCCGCGGCAGGTAAACAGCACTGGGGCAACCTCCCCGGTGCCGCCCTGAGCCTGGCGATTGCCGAGGCTGCCAGCGCTGCCAAGCGCTTCACGCTGCTTTTGACCGCCGACAGCCAGAGTGCCGAACGGCTGGAGCAGGAGCTGAGTTTCTTCGCCCCGGATTTGCCGGTGCTGCATTTCCCGGACTGGGAAACCCTGCCCTACGACCTGTTTTCGCCGCACCAGGACATCATCTCCCAGCGCATCGCCAGCCTTTATAGGCTGCCGGAGCTGGAGCACGGCGTGCTGGTGGTGCCGATCACCACCGCCCTGCATCGTCTGGCGCCGACCAAATTCCTGCTCGGCAGCAGCCTGGTGCTGGATGTCGGTCAGAAGCTCGACGTCGAGCAAATGCGCTCGCGGCTCGAAGCCAGTGGCTATCGCTACGTCGACACGGTCTACGAGCACGGCGAGTTCACCGTACGTGGCGCACTGATCGACCTGTTCCCGATGGGCAGCAAACTGCCCTATCGCATCGACCTGTTCGACGACGAAATCGAAACCCTGCGTACCTTTGATCCGGAAAACCAGCGCTCCATCGACAAGGTCGATTCAGTCAAGCTTCTGCCGGCCAAGGAATTCCCGCTGCTGAAAGACGCGGTCACCCGCTTCAAGGCGCGTTTTCGCGAGCGTTTCGACGTCGACTTCCGTCGCTGCCCGATCTTTCAGGACCTGAGCAGCGGCATCACACCGGCCGGTATCGAGTACTACCTGCCGCTGTTCTTCGAAGAAACCTCGACGCTGTTCGATTACCTGCCGCAGGACACCCAGGTGTTCTCGCTGCCGGGTATCGAGCAGGCGGCGGAAAACTTCTGGAACGACGTGCGCAACCGTTATGAAGAGCGCCGCGTCGACCCTTCGCGTCCTTTATTGCCGCCGGCCGAACTGTTCCTGCCGGTGGAGGACTGCTTTGCCCGCCTGAAGAACTGGCCGCGTGTGGTCGCCAGTCAGCAGGATGTTGAGTCCGGTGCAGGCCGCGAGCGTTTCCCGGCGCAGGCACTGCCGAATCTCGCGATCGAGGCCAAGGCTACCCAGCCGCTGGCCGCGCTGTCGGCATTCCTCGACGAATTCCCCGGACGCGTGCTGTTCACCGCCGAATCCGCCGGTCGTCGCGAGGTGCTGCTGGAGTTGCTGGATCGCCTGAAGCTACGGCCGAAAACCGTCGACAGCTGGCCGGACTTTGTCGCAAGCAAGGATCGCCTGGCGATCACCATCGCCCCGCTCGACGAAGGCCTGATGCTCGACGACCCGGCGCTGGCACTGGTCGCGGAAAGTCCGCTGTTCGGCCAGCGCGTGATGCAGCGTCGCCGTCGCGAAAAACGCGCCGACGCCAACAACGATGCGGTGATCAAGAACCTCACCGAACTGCGTGAAGGCGCGCCGGTGGTGCACATCGATCACGGCGTCGGCCGTTATCTCGGCCTGACGATTCTGGAAATCGACAATCAGGCTGCCGAATTCCTGACCCTTGAATACGCCGAGAACGCCAAGCTCTACGTGCCGGTGGCCAACCTGCACCTGATCGCCCGCTACACCGGCAGCGACGATGCGCTGGCCCCGCTGCACCGCCTCGGCTCCGAAACCTGGCAGAAAGCCAAGCGCAAGGCTGCCGAGCAAGTGCGCGACGTGGCTGCCGAATTGCTCGACATCTACGCCCGCCGCGCCGCACGCGAAGGTTATGCGTTTGCCGATCCAAAGGCCGATTACGCGACCTTCAGCGCCGGCTTCCCGTTCGAAGAAACCCCAGACCAGCAATCCACCATCGAAGCCGTGCGCGAGGACATGCTTTCGCCGAAACCGATGGATCGCCTGGTCTGCGGCGACGTTGGTTTCGGCAAGACCGAAGTGGCCATGCGCGCCGCGTTCATCGCCGTGCACGGCGGCAAGCAAGTGGCGATCCTGGTGCCGACCACCCTGCTCGCCCAGCAGCACTACAACAGTTTCCGCGACCGCTTCGCCGACTGGCCGGTGACCGTGGAAGTGATGAGCCGCTTCAAGTCGGCGAAGGAAGTGAACGCAGCGGTCGCCCAACTGGCCGAAGGCAATATCGACATCGTCATCGGCACTCACAAGTTGCTGCAGGACGACGTCAAGATCAAAAACCTCGGTCTGGTGATCATCGACGAAGAGCACCGTTTCGGTGTCCGTCAGAAGGAACAGCTCAAGGCCCTGCGCAGCGAAGTCGACATTCTTACGCTGACCGCCACGCCGATTCCGCGCACGCTGAACATGGCGGTGTCGGGCATGCGCGACCTGTCAATCATCGCCACGCCGCCGGCGCGACGCCTCTCCGTGCGCACCTTCGTCATGGAGCAGAACAAGAGCACGGTCAAAGAGGCTTTGCTGCGTGAGCTGCTGCGTGGCGGTCAGGTTTACTACCTGCACAACGACGTGAAGACCATCGAGAAGTGCGCCGCCGAGCTGGCCGAACTGGTGCCGGAAGCGCGGATCGGCATCGGCCACGGGCAGATGCGCGAACGCGAACTCGAACAGGTGATGAGCGATTTCTATCACAAACGCTTCAACGTGCTGATCGCCTCGACCATCATCGAGACCGGCATCGATGTGCCGAGCGCCAACACCATCATCATCGAGCGCGCCGACAAGTTCGGTCTGGCGCAGTTGCACCAGTTGCGCGGTCGTGTTGGTCGTAGTCACCACCAGGCTTACGCCTACCTGCTGACCCCGCCACGCCAGCAAATTACTGGTGACGCGGAAAAACGTCTGGAGGCGATTGCCAATACTCAGGATCTGGGTGCCGGTTTCGTGCTGGCCACCAACGATCTGGAAATCCGTGGCGCCGGCGAATTGCTGGGCGACGGTCAGAGCGGGCAGATTCAGGCCGTTGGATTCACGCTGTACATGGAAATGCTCGAGCGCGCGGTGAAGTCGATCCGCAAGGGCGAACAGCCGAACCTCGACCAACCGCTCGGCGGTGGCCCGGAAGTCAACCTGCGGGTGCCGGCGCTGATTCCGGAAGATTACCTGCCGGACGTTCACGCACGCCTGATCCTGTACAAACGCATCGCTTCGGCCACCGACGAGGAAGGTCTGAAGGATCTGCAAGTGGAAATGATCGACCGCTTTGGTCTGCTGCCGGAGCCGACCAAAAATCTGGTGCGCATCACGGCGCTTAAATTGCAGGCCGAGCAGCTGGGCATCAAGAAAGTCGATGGCGGCCCGCAAGGTGGCCGTATCGAGTTCGCGGCGCAGACGCCGGTCGATCCGATGACCCTGATCAAACTGATCCAGAGCCAGCCAAAACGCTACAAATTCGAAGGCGCCACGATGTTCAAGTTCCAGGTGCCGATGGAGCGCCCGGAAGAGCGCTTTAATACTGTGGAGGCGTTGTTCGAACGCCTCATCCCGAAAACTGCTTGAAGGACGCCGCATGCGCCTGTTTCGCTCTCTGACTTTGCTACTGACGCTCGTAGCACCGACGGCGTTTGCCGATGACCTGTATCAGGTCGAAATGATTCTGGTACGCCAGAACGCCGTGCCGGCGATTGTCAGCCGCGCCGCACCGGAAGACTGGGCGGCCGGCGCGCAACGCCTGGGCGATGACAGCAAACGCACCCCGGCGCTGAACGATGTTGTGACCAAACTCACCGCCAGCGGCGAATACAGCGTGCTGATGCACAAAGCCTGGCAGCAGACGCTGGGCGAGACGCCTGCCAAAGTGGCGGTCAGCGAAGGTCAGGAGCAGTTCGGCCAGTTCCCGATCGAAGGCACGATTGAAATGAAGCTCGGGCGCTTCACCGACGTGAACGCCGACTTCTGGGTCAACCAGATCGACGCCAACGGCATGGTCACAGCCAGCGAGCGCCTGAAACAGGACAGCCACACCAAAAATGGCCAACTCAACTACCTCGACAACGGCCATCTGGCCCTGCTGATCAAGATCACTTCACTGACGGCGCCCGCGCCTCGGGAAGCGCCTGAAGTCGTTCCGGACTGATCGAAGTCCTTATGCCCCCGCCACTGAGTAAACCGCTGGCCTCCTCCTGGGTCAGCCGATTCAAGGAACAAAGCCTGGAGCGTGGCCGTCGCTACGCGCTGGAAAACCGGGTGCGATTCGTGCAGGTCGGCGACGCGACCATTACCGCCAGCTGCGAAGGCTCTGGCGGTAACGTCTACCGTCAGACGATTCATCTGCGTGAGTCGGCCAAAGGCACGTTGCTGATGGTCGACGCCACATGCACCTGCCCGGTGCACAGCAACTGCAAACATTGCGCGGCGGTGTTGCTGCAAGTGCAGGAAACCCTCGAATACCCCGCTGCTGCCAAAGACGCCGAACTGCTGGAAAAACTCCAGGCCGTGCTGGAAAACCGCAGCCCGAAAGCGCCGCCGCAAGTGCTGGTGGACAATGTGCAGCCAGTGCCGCGCCTGTGGCTGGCCAGCGTCGAGTTCAGCGCGTTCGAGCCGCGCAACGGCAAGATGCAGCGTTACATCCAGCACCGTGCGGCGCTGTCCTTCAGCTACCTCGACGAATACGTCAGCGGGCAGAAAAACAGCGACATTCTGATTCGCCAGGAAGCCCAGACCCTGCGGGTCAAGCGCCACCCGGACGTCGAACAGAGCTACCGCGAGCAACTGCGAATTCTCGGCTTCCGCATTGCCACCCGGCAGAGCAAGGCCCTGCCGGAAAGCGCCGGCGAACTTTACGAGATGGTCAACGACAGCGCTTGGCTGACGTTCACCCTCAACGATCTGCCGAAGCTGCGCACCCAGGGCTGGGAGCTGTTGGTCGACGATGAGTTCGGTTTCGACCTGACCGCCGTCGACGACTGGTACGCCACCGTCGAGCAAACGCCGGAGCGCGACTGGTTCGATCTGGAGCTGGGGATCATCGTTAACGGTGAGCGCCTGAGCCTGTTGCCGATCCTGCTCAACCTGATGCGTTCGCACACGGAAATACTCAACCCGGAACGTCTCGCCCGCCGTCGCGACGATGAACTGATTCTGGTGAACATCCCGCAACGCAACAGCGAGCACGGGCCGCTGCAAGTCGCCCTGCCCCTCGGCCGGCTGAAACCGGTGCTGGCGACCTTGGGCGAGTTTTATTTGCAGGAGCCGGGCGAAACCACCCTGCGCCTGAGCAAAGCCGACGCCACGCGCCTGAATTCGCTGGAAGGCATTCCCCTGCTCTGGGAAGGTGGCGAGCAGATCCGCAGCTTCGCCCAACGCTTGCGCGACATCCGCGATTACAGCGCCAAGGCACCGAAGGGGCTGAATGCGACGCTGCGTCCTTATCAGCTCGAAGGCTTGAGCTGGATGCAGTCGTTGCGGCAACTGGAGGTCGGCGGGATTCTCGCGGACGACATGGGCCTGGGTAAAACCCTGCAGACGCTGGCGCACATTCTCAGCGAGAAAAACGCAGGGCGACTGGATCGACCGTGCATGGTGGTGATGCCTACCAGCCTGATCCCCAACTGGCTGGACGAAGCGGCGCACTTCACGCCACAACTCAAGGTTGTCGCCCTGTACGGTGCCAGCAGAAAAAAGCATTTCGAGCATCTGGCCGATTACGACCTGATCCTCACCACTTATGCATTGCTGCCCAAGGATGTCGAACGTCTGGCCCAGCAGCCACTGCACGTGCTGGTGCTGGATGAGGCGCAGTACATCAAGAACCCGAACAGCAAAGCCGCCCAGGCCGCCCGTGAACTCAATGCGCGTCAGCGTCTGTGCCTGAGCGGGACGCCGCTGGAAAATCACCTGGGCGAACTGTGGTCGCTGTTTCACTTCCTGCTGCCCGGCTGGCTCGGCGACATCAAAAGCTTCAACGCCGATTACCGTGTGCCGATCGAAAAACGCGCCAGCGAAGTCAGACTTCAGCACCTCAACGGCCGGATCAAACCGTTCCTGCTACGCCGCACCAAGGAACAGGTCGCGACTGAGTTGCCACCGAAAACCGAGATCATTCACTGGGTCGATCTCAACGAGGCGCAGCGCGACGTGTACGAAACCATGCGCCTGGCCATGGATAAAAAGGTTCGCGACGAGATCACTCGCAAAGGTGTGGCGCGCAGTCAGATCATTATTCTTGAAGCGTTGCTCAAACTGCGCCAGGTCTGCTGCGATTTGCGCCTGGTCAACGACGCCACCCTGCCCGCCCGCGGCAGCACATCGGGCAAGCTCGACAGCCTGATGGAAATGCTTGAGGAGCTGTTTGAGGAAGGTCGGCGGATTCTGCTGTTTTCGCAGTTCACTTCGATGCTGACACTGATCGAGGACGAGCTGAAAAAACGCAATGTCGCGTATGCGCTTCTGACGGGACAGACCCGTGACCGACGCACCCCGGTGAAGGAATTCCAGAGCGGCAAGCGTCAGATCTTTCTGATCAGCCTGAAGGCTGGTGGTGTGGGCCTGAACCTGACAGAAGCGGACACGGTGATTCACTACGATCCGTGGTGGAACCCGGCGACCGAGAATCAGGCAACCGACCGCGCCTATCGCATTGGTCAGGAGAAGCCGGTGTTCGTTTACAAGATGATTGCCCGGGGCACGGTCGAGGAGAAAATTCAGCTTCTGCAGCGGGAGAAATCCGACCTGGCGGCCGGCGTGCTGGATGGGCGCAAGGCCGGGGACTGGAAGTTGCAGAGTGATGATATCGAGGCGCTGTTTGCGCCGTTGCCGGACAAGTTTGAAAAGCGCTGAGATTCTCAGCGCTTGTTCAGTCACGTCATTGCGGAGCCAGACTCAGCCCTTGAGCACCCGCGCCAACGTCGATTTCACCTTGCCCATCCCGTCATGCAGCGCCTGCTCGATCTCGGCCATGGTGATCACTTCAGTGGTCTTGCCCGCCGCCGGGTTCACCACCAACGACAGGCAGGCGTAATTCAGATCCAGCTCGCGGGCCAGCGCCGCTTCCGGCATGCCGGTCATGCCGACGATGTCGCAACCGTCACGCTCCAGGCGCACGATCTCGGCCACGGTTTCCAGACGCGGGCCTTGGGTGCAGGCGTAAACGCCCTGATCGCTGTACTCGCAACCTTCGGCGGCCAACGCAGCAATCAATTGCTGACGCAGCGGTTCGCTGTAGGGAAAGCTGAAGTCGATGTGTGTGACATGTTCCAGGTCATCGGCGAAATAGGTGTGCTCGCGACCGCTGGTGTAGTCCACGACCTGATGCGGCACGCAGAAATGTCCGGTGCCCATTGCAGGATGAATCCCGCCCACGGCGTTGACCGCAATGATCGATTCGGCTCCGGCCTGCTTCAACGCCCACAGGTTGGCGCGGTAGTTGACCTTGTGCGGCGGAAAGCGATGCGGATGACCGTGGCGAGCGAGGAACAGCACTTCCTTGCCGGCGTACTCACCAATCTGAACCTCGGCCGATGGCGCGCCATAGGGCGTATCCACCGCCAGCGACTGACGAATGCTCAGGCCTTCCAACTGGGTCAGGCCGGTGCCGCCGATGATTGCGTAAACCGTCATAGCGAAAAATCCTTAATCGATCAGTTGAGCGTCTTTGAGCGCACCGACAGCGGTCAGCCAGCGCGGATCCTGACGGTATTCGGTGTTGGCGAATGCCTGACCGCGCATGCGTGCGATACGCGGCGACGGCTTGACCTTCATGCGCTGCGTAGCGCTCAGGGCCAGTTCAGCGGCGGCGCGGTCGTTGCACACCAGGCCCATGTCGCAACCGGCGCTGAGAGCCGCTTCGATACGACTGGCGGCGTCGCCCACTACATGCGCGCCGGCCATCGACAGGTCATCGCTGAAGATCACGCCGTCAAACTGCAGCTCGCCGCGCAGGATGTCCTGCAACCAGCGCCGGGAGAAACCGGCGGGCTGTGCATCGACTTGCGGGTAAATGACGTGGGCGGGCATGACGGCGGCCAGTTGCTTGCTGAGTCTGGCGAACGGCACGAGGTCGTTGGCGCGGATCTCTTCAAGGCTGCGCTCGTCGTTGGGGATTGCGACGTGGGAGTCGGCTTCCGCCCAGCCGTGGCCAGGGAAATGCTTGCCGGTGGCGGCCATGCCGGCGTTGTTCATGCCTTTGATGAACGCACCGGCGAGTAGCGCGGCGCGCTCCGGGTCACCTTCGAACGAGCGGGTGCCGACGACGGCACTGCGCTGGTAATCCAGATCCAGCACCGGCGCGAAGCTCAGGTCGAGGCCGACCGCCAGCACTTCGGTGGCCATGATCCAGCCGCATTGTTCGGCGAGATACTCGGCGTTCGGGTTGTCAGCGATGGCGCGCATGGCTGGCAAACGGACGAAGCCCTGACGCAGGCGCTGGACGCGGCCGCCCTCCTGATCCACCGCCAGCAGCAAGTCCGGACGAATGGCACGGATCGCCGCGCTCAGCTCGCGCACCTGGCGCGGATGCTCGATGTTGCGGGCAAAGATGATCAGGCCGCCCACTTCGGGCTGGCGCAACAATTGGCGATCTTCGGCCGTCAGCCAGGTACCGGCGACGTCCACCATCAACGAGCCTTGCAGGCCAGCAGTCATAGAGATTCCTTGAAAACGAAAAACCCGTCGCCCACAAAATCACCGCCTGGGGCATTGTCCGGCGGGTCGGTGATTTCAATGAGAAACGGGTTCAGAACGAGAGTCGACATGGGCGGCTAGCTTAGCGGATGTCAGCTGCCGCGCCCACCCATGGACGGTTAAACCTTGGCAGGTGCCGGCGCGGATTTGCTGCGTGGCCGCAACTGCGCGGTGGCCATTACCGTGTCGGTGACACCGGTTTCGGCACGCATGCCGGCTGCCAGGAACGGCACCATCAGACGCATTACCTGCTCGATGGAGGTGTTGACACCGAAATCGGTCTCGGCAATCGCGCGCAAGGCCTTGATACCCGACATGCTGAATGCTGCGGCACCGAGCATGAAGTGCACGCGCCAGAACAGTTCGATCGGAGGAATGCGCGGGGCAGCTTCGTTCACCAGCAACATGTAGCGACGGAATACCTTGCCGTACATGTCTTCCAGATAACGCCGCAGGTGGCCCTGGCTCTGGCTGAAGGCCAGACCGAGCAAGCGCATGAAGATCGACAGATCGTTGCCGCTGCGAGGTTGTACCACCAGCGCTTGCTCGACGAGGATTTCCAGCAGCTCTTCGAGCGAAGGCTTGTTCTCTGGCTTGGCCTGGCGGCGCTCCAGCTCTTTGTCGAGACTGATGCAGAACGGACCGAGGAAGCGCGAGAAAACCGCCTGGATCAGCGCCTTCTTCGAGCCGAAGTGATAGTTCACCGCAGCGAGGTTGACCCCTGCCTTGCTGGTGATCAGACGCAATGAGGTTTCAGCGAAACCTTTTTCCGCGAACAGCTGTTCTGCAGCATCAAGAATGCGTTCAACGGTTTCCGACTGGGCCATGGCTACTCCGCCTGACAAACACTTGTTTGAAACATACGTTTCAGCCTATGCCTTGTCAAGCCTGCCAGTTCGTTTTGGGAATGGTCGGTCAGATATTTAACCACAACAAGGACGCCACATTAATCGGCGTCGTCACTGACCGTCCGGCGGCATGGCAAAAAACGATCATTGCCAAGACCGCTTCACTGTATATAATCCCAGTCACTGTATAAAAAGACAGAGCGATCAATATGCTTAAACTGACGCCACGCCAAGCCGAGATTCTGGCCTTTATCAAACGTTGCCTCGAAGACAACGGCTACCCGCCGACCCGTGCGGAAATCGCTCAGGAACTGGGTTTCAAGTCGCCCAATGCGGCCGAAGAGCACCTCAAGGCACTCGCCCGCAAAGGCGCGATCGAGATGACTCCCGGCGCCTCGCGCGGCATTCGGATCCCCGGTTTTGAAGCCAAGGTCGACGAATCCACCCTGCCGATCATCGGTCGAGTAGCTGCCGGCGCGCCGATTCTCGCCCAACAACACATCGAAGAGTCCTGCAACATCAACCCGGCCTTCTTTCATCCGCGTGCCGACTACCTGTTGCGCGTTCATGGCATGAGCATGAAGGACATCGGCATTTTCGACGGTGATCTGCTGGCGGTTCATACCACTCGCGAGGCACGCAACGGTCAGATCGTGGTTGCGCGGATCGGCGACGAAGTCACCGTCAAACGCTTCAAGCGTGACGGCAGCAAAGTCTGGCTGATTGCCGAAAACCCCGAGTTCGCCCCCATCGAAGTCAACCTGAAAGATCAGGAACTGGTGATCGAAGGCTTGAGTGTCGGCGTTATCCGCCGCTAAAGGAGGCTTTATGCAGTTCCCACACGCACCTCAGCAAACACAATTGCCGTTGTTCGAAGCGTTTCTGGCGCAACCCCTCGCCCCCATCCTCAAGGATGTCGTCGAGCGTCCGTGGAATACCGAACCTGAAGCGTTCAGCGAGCTGTCACTGCGCGGCGCGGCCGGGAACTGCCTGAGCCTGCTGGCACCGATTCTTCGCGAATTGAGTGAAGATCAGGACGCACGCTGGCTGACCCTGATTGCACCGCCTGCAAGCCTGACCCAGACCTGGTTGCGGGATGCTGGATTGAATCGAGAACGCATCCTGCTGTTGCAACCGCGCGGCGCTCAAAGCACGCAGCAACTGGCCTGTGAGGCATTACGCCTGGGCCGCAGCCACACGGTCGTCACGTGGCTAAATCCACTGAGCGCAGGGTCACGGCAACAGCTGATCAGCGCCGCCCGCACCGGGGACGCTCAAAGCCTGAACATTCGTTTGGGGTGATTCAGCAACAAAGCGCGCCATATAAAGCGCAGGGCTTCTCCAGGGATAGAGAAGCCGATCTGGAGCAGTAACTGACAGACAGCGGATCAATGAAGAACCCGCGGCCCCTCATCCTTATCGAATTCACCTTCAACCATACGCCCCGCCATTTGCACGCCGACGCTCAACATCGCTTTGGCAATTTCAACGTGCTGGCCCTGCAGAAACGCCTTGGCATCCTCGGAGAAATCCAGAGTCACCAGAGAACCCTCGTCCTCGGCCCTGCGCAGTTCGATTCGGCCGTCTGGTAGCTCGACAATTTCTAGAAAGGACGTTGGCATATAGGTCTGTTCTCCACGAAAGGCAGGGATTATATAGACATCATTCAGGCTTCGCTCGGGATCTTGACCAGCAGCACGCCTCTCGTCGCCGCCAGTCCACAGCTCCTCAGCACTCGTTCAAGCCTTCACGGAAACGGATCGCCAGCCCCTTGAGGTTCTGCCGCCAGATCTCGAGCTCTTCGCGGCTCAGCTCTTCAACCGCCTCTTCTTCATCCAGATTCACCGCCTGAATCAACGGCTGCGTCACATCACCCTTCGGCTTGTGTGGCACCCGTGGCGGCTGAAACAGCGCCGAGTGCGCAGCCAGCAATTTGGACAGCCAGGTCTCCGGATTACCTGCCAGCTCGATCATCTCCGCCAGCTCAGGAATGGCAATCGACTCCAGCACTTCGCGGGTCAGCAAGACTTCCGCCCGCGACGCATTGGCTTGCGGCAGACGATAGAAGCCGGCGATTTCATGACACAGCCCCAACAACGCACCGTAGAGATGAAACAGTGCGGATTCGCGCCCGGCCTGAATCAGCGCCAGCGAGTTCATCGCCCGCCCCTCTTCGGCCCTGGCCAGCGCTTCCAGCGACAAACCCGCGAAATAGATCTTCTGATTGGTACGGGTATAGAGTTCGTGGGCCATGTTGGCACTCTCCACAACGAAATAATTGCTTCACACAGGCCGGACAGTGTCATGGATCAGCCAATCCAACCGCAAGCATTAAACAAAAAGGCCGCATGAAAACCCGAAGGTTGTCATGCGGCCTTTTGTATTGAAGATGCCCAGTCAGGACACCTTCAGATCAGCGATTGCTCAAGCCTTGGCTTTCGCCGGACGCTTGTCTTCAACCGTCCATTTGCCACCGTCAAAGAATGCTTTCCAGCCAGTCGGCTTGCCGTCGACTTCGGTCTGAACGTATTGCTCCTTGGTCTTGCGGCTGTAGCGGATCACGGCTGGCAGACCATCCGGATCCTTCTGCGGCGCTTCGCACAGGAAGTGATACTTCGGATCGATCTCATCCTTGTGCGGCAGAATCTCAATCACCAGCGGAGCACGGGTCTCGCGGTTTTTCGGGAACTGGCTAGCCGCCAGGAACAGGCCGGAAGCACCGTCACGCAGAATGTAGGTGTCGTTGACCTTTTCGCATTTCAGCTCAGGCATCTTCACCGGATCCATCTTCGGCGGTGCCGCGTCACCGCTCTTCAGCAGTTTGCGAGTGTTCTTGCACGTCGGATTGGTGCAACCGAAGAACTTGCCGAAACGGCCGGTCTTGAGCTGCATCTCGCTGCCGCACTTGTCGCATTCCAGGCTCGGGCCTTCGTAGCCCTTGATGCGGTAGCTGCCCTCTTCGATCTCGTAGCCGGCGCAATCCGGGTTGTTACCGCAGATGTGCAGCTTGCGCTTCTCGTCGAGCAGGTAAGCGTCCATCGCCGTGCTGCAGATCGGGCAGCGATGCTTGCCGCGCAGTACCAGGGATTCCGACTCGCCCTCGTCGTCCGCCGCGATTTCATCGCCCGGCACCAGGTTGACGGTGGCCTTGCAGCGCTCTTTCGGCGGCAGGCTGTAGCCGGAGCAGCCGAGGAACACGCCGGTCGATGCAGTACGGATCTGCATTGGACGGCCGCAAGTGGTGCACGGAATGTCGGTCATCACCGGCTGGTTGGCACGCATGCCAGCTTCTGGGTTTTCAGCCACTTCGAGTTTTTTCTTGAAGTCGCCGTAGAACTCGTCCAGCACGTTTTTCCAGTCGCGCTCGCCTTGGGCCACGTCATCGAGGTTCTCTTCCATGCCGGCGGTGAAGCCGTAGTCCATGAGATTCGAGAAGCTTTCCGACAGACGCTCGGTAACGATGTCGCCCATCTTTTCCGAATAGAAACGACGATTGTGCAGGGTCACGTAGCCGCGATCCTGAATGGTCGAGATGATCGCTGCGTAGGTCGAAGGACGACCGATGCCGCGCTTTTCCATTTCCTTCACCAGGCTGGCTTCCGAATAACGGGCCGGCGGCTTGGTGAAGTGCTGGGACGGATCGAGCTTTATAAGCTTCATCACGTCGCCCTGCGCCATGTCCGGCAGAACGTCATCGTCGCCAGGCTTGGTGATTTGCGGCAGCACGCGGGTGTAACCGTCGAACTTCAGGATGCGGCCCTTGGCGCGCAGCTCGAAGTCGCCAGCAGCGACGCTGACGGTGGTCGACAGGTATTGCGCCGGCAGCATCTGGCAAGCCAGGAACTGGCGCCAGATCAGCTCGTAGAGGCGCTCAGCGTCGCGCTCCATGCCGGCCAGCTTGGCTGGCGTGGTGTTGGCGTCGGAAGGACGAATCGCTTCGTGAGCCTCTTGTGCGCCTTCCTTGCTGCTGTAAACGTTCGGCGACTCCGGCAGGTACTTCTTGCCGAACTCGGTTTCGATGTAATCGCGCGCCATCGCTACGGCATCAGCCGAGAGGTTGGTCGAGTCGGTACGCATATAGGTGATGTAGCCGGCTTCGTACAGACGCTGGGCCATCATCATGGTTTTCTTCACACCGAAGCCCAGGCGGTTGCTCGCGGCCTGTTGCAGTGTGGAGGTGATGAACGGTGCCGACGGCTTGCTGCTGGTCGGTTTGTCTTCACGCTTGACGATGCTGTAGCTGGAGGACTTGAGCTTCTCCAGCGCGGCCGTGGCCTGCGCTTCGTTCAGCGGCTTGAACGCTTCGCCTTTCTCGCGAGCGACTTCGAAACGCACGGTCGAGCCTTTGGCGGTGCCGAGGTCGGCGTGCACTTCCCAGTACTCTTCCGGGTTGAACGCACGGATCTCGCGCTCACGCTCCACCACCAGCTTCACGGCAACCGATTGCACGCGACCGGCGGACAGGCCACGGGCGATCTTCGCCCACAGCAGCGGCGAAACCATGTAGCCGACAACGCGGTCGAGGAAACGACGGGCCTGCTGCGCGTTCACTCGATCGATGTCGAGTTCGCCCGGCTCCGAGAAGGCTTCCTGAATCGCCTTCTTGGTGATTTCGTTGAACACCACGCGCTTGTAGCGGCTGTCGTCACCACCGATGGCTTCGCGCAGGTGCCAGGCAATGGCTTCCCCCTCGCGATCCAAGTCGGTTGCGAGATAGATGGTGTCAGCATCCTTGGCGAGCCGGCGCAGCTCTTCGATGACCTTTTCCTTGCCTGGGAGGATCTCGTACTTGGCTTTCCAGCCGTGCTCGGGATCGACACCCATGCGCGAGACCAGCTGCTTGCGCGCCTTCTCTTTCGGCGACAGCGCTGGCGCTTCGCCCGCAGCAGCCTTGCCGCGCTTGGCGGCAGGCTCCTTGCTGGCGCTAGCCGAACCGCTGGTGGGCAGGTCTCGGATATGGCCGATACTCGACTTCACCACGTATTGGTTACCCAGATACTTGTTGATGGTCTTGGCCTTAGCCGGGGATTCCACAATGACCAGCGATTTGCCCATGGATCAGAAAATTCCTGAATTCTAGAAGTGAAAGGCGGTTGGCGCCTGACGCGGCACCGCTATATATAGTGGCTACAAGGTGAGGTCAAGCGCAGGGTTTTGCGCACACTCGCCTTACGGCTTCGAAAAAAGGCTCGGTTCGGCTTGCACCAAAGCAAAGCGTGGGACCTGCTCCCCGTCAACCTCGACGGACTCCAGGAACATGCTCAAGGGACGTACCCAAAAGCCGTAATCACCATACAGGGCTTGGTAAAAGACCACTTCTTCTTCGGTCTCGGAATGCCGCGCGACACTGAATACGCGGTACTGCGGACCTTTGTAATGTTGGTAGAGCCCAGGTTGTATCGGCATGCTTCGGCCCTCACTCAAATTTTTTCAAAATAAAAACAAAAATAAATCCGCAAAAACAAAAACCGGGGCACTTGGCCCCGGCTTCCATCGACGAGACGCTTAAACGCGTTCGAAGACGGTGGAGATGCCTTGGCCGAGACCAATGCACATGGTGGCCACCCCGAAGGTGCCGCCATTCTGCTTCATCACGTTCAGCAAAGTGCCGGAAATACGGGCACCGGAGCAACCGAACGGGTGACCCAGGGCGATCGCGCCGCCGTGCAGGTTAACCTTCTCATTCATCTTGTCGAGCACTTTCAGGTCTTTCAGCACTGGCAGGGCCTGTGCGGCGAACGCTTCATTGAGCTCGAAGAAGTCGATATCGTTGATACCCAGGCCGGCACGTTTCAGTGCTTTCTGAGTAGCCGGTACCGGACCATAGCCCATGATGGCCGGGTCCACACCCGCTACCGCCATCGAGCGAATCACGGCCAGAGGCTGGATACCCAGGTCCTGTGCACGCTGCGCCGACATCACGATCATGCACGAAGCACCATCGGTGATCTGCGACGAAGTACCGGCGGTCACGGTGCCGCCCTTTGGATTGAACGCCGGCTTCAGAGCCGCCAGACTTTCCAGGGTGGTTTCCGGACGAATGGTTTCGTCGTAGTCGAAGGTTTTCAGGAAACCGTTCTCGTCGTAACCCTGCATCGGGATGATTTCGTCCTTGAACTTGCCTTCCACAGTCGCCTTGTGGGCCAACTGGTGGGAACGCACGCCAAAGGCGTCCTGCTGTTCGCGAGTGATGCCGTGCATTTTGCCCAGCATTTCAGCGGTCAGGCCCATCATGCCTGAGGCTTTCGCCGCGTACAGAGACATGTGCGGGTTCGGATCGACACCGTGCATCATGCTTACGTGACCCATATGCTCGACGCCGCCAACCACGAACACGTCACCGTTGCCGGTCATGATCGCTTGCGCAGCAGTGTGCAGCGCGCTCATCGACGAGCCGCACAGACGGCTGACAGTCTGGCCGGCCGAGGTGTGCGGGATCTGGGTCATCAGCGACGCCATGCGCGCGATGTTCCAGCCTTGTTCCAGGGTCTGGTTCACACAGCCCCAGATCACGTCCTCGACTTCGGCAGGATCGACCTTGGTGTTGCGTTCCAGCAGTTTGCTGATCAGGTGTGCCGACATGTCTTCGGCGCGGGTGTTGCGGTGCATGCCGCCCTTGGAGCGGCCCATCGGAGTACGACCGAAGTCGACAATCACGACGTCTCTAGGATTCAAGCTCATAAGTTCACTCTCACTCTAGTTGGGGGCGCTTAACCGAAGAAGCTCTGGCCGTTTTTGGCCATTTCACGCAGCTTCGCGGTCGGGTGGTACAGCGCGCCCAAATCAGCGTACTGGTCGGCCAGGGCAACGAACTCGGCAACACCGATCGAGTCGATGTAGCGCAGCGCACCGCCACGGAATGGAGGGAAACCAATACCGTAGACCAGACCCATGTCGGCTTCGGCGGCGGTTTCGACGATGCCGTCTTCCAGGCAACGCACGGTTTCCAGGCACAGCGGGATCATCATCCAGTTGATGATGTCCTCGTCAGTGACTTCGCGCTGCTCGTAGACGATCGGCTTGAGCACTTCCAGTACCGACGGATCGGCGACTTTCTTCTGCTTGCCCTTCTTGTCGGCCTCGTAGGCATAGAAGCCCTTGCCGTTCTTCTGACCGAGACGCTTGGCTTCGTAAAGCACGTCGATGGCCGAACGACGGTCGTCCTTCATGCGGTCCGGGAAGCCTTCAGCCATCACGTCACGACCGTGGTGACCGGTGTCGATGCCGACCACGTCCATCAGGTACGCCGGGCCCATCGGCCAGCCGAATTTTTCCATGATCTTGTCGATACGGACGAAGTCCACACCGGCACTGACCAGTTTGGCGAAACCGCCGAAGTACGGGAACAGTACGCGGTTGACCAGGAAGCCCGGGCAGTCGTTGACGACGATCGGGTTCTTGCCCATTTTCTTGGCGTAGGCAACGGTGGTGGCGATGGCCAGCTCGCTGGACTTCTCGCCACGGATCACTTCCACCAGCGGCATCATGTGCACCGGGTTGAAGAAGTGCATGCCGACGAAGTTTTCCGGACGCTTGAGGGCCTTGGCCAGCAGGCTGATGGAAATGGTCGAAGTGTTGGACGCGAGGATGGTGTCCTCTTTGACCTTGTCTTCGACTTCCGCCAGAACGGCTTGCTTGACCTTCGGATTCTCGACCACGGCTTCAACGACCAGGTCGACGTGACCGAAATCACCGTAGGACAGGGTCGGACGAATGCCGTTGAGCACTTCAGCCATTTTCGCGGCGGTCATGCGGCCTTTATCAACGCGACCGACCAGCAGCTTGGCGGCTTCAGCCAGACCTTGCTCGATGCCGTGCTCGTTGATGTCCTTCATCAGGATCGGCGTACCTTTGGAAGCCGACTGATAGGCGATACCGCCACCCATGATGCCGGCGCCCAGTACGGCGGCCTGCTTCACGTCCTTGGCGATTTCGTCGTAGGCCTTGGCCTTTTTCTTCAGTTCCTGATCGTTCAGGAACAGACCGATCAAGCTCTGCGCGGCAGAGGTCTTGGCCAGTTTCACGAAACCTGCGGCTTCGACTTCCAGCGCCTTGTCACGACCGAAGTTCGCGGCTTTCTGGATGGTCTTGATCGCTTCGACCGGGGCCGGGTAGTTCGGGCCAGCCTGGCCAGCCACGAAACCTTTGGCGGTTTCGAAAGCCATCATTTGTTCAATGGCGTTCAGCCTGAGCTTTTCCAGCTTAGGCTGACGCTTGGCCTTGTAATCGAACTCGCCGGAGACGGCGCGCTTGATCAGCTCAAGGGCGGCATCCTGCAGTTTTTCAGGGGCAACCACGGCATCGACGGCGCCGACTTTCAGCGCGTCTTCAGGACGGTTTTCCTTGCCGGCGGCAATCCACTCGATGGCGTTGTCGGCACCGATCAGGCGCGGCAGACGCACGGTGCCGCCGAAGCCAGGGTAGATGCCCAGCTTGACTTCCGGCAGACCGATCTTGGCCTTGGTCGACATGACGCGGTAGTCCGCTGCCAGGCACATTTCCAGCCCCCCGCCCAAAGCGATGCCATTGATCGCGGCGACGGTCGGAACGTTGAGGTCTTCGAAATCGCTGAAGATCTTGTTGGCTTCGAGATTGCCAGCAACCAGCTCGGCATCCGGCAGCTTGAAGTTGTCGACAAATTCGGTGATGTCGGCGCCGACGATGAACACGTCCTTGCCACTGCTGACGATCACGCCCTTGATCGAAGCATCTGCCTTGATGGTGTCTACGGCCTGACGCAGTTCGTTCAGGGTAAGACGGTTGAACTTGTTGACGGACTCACCCTTGAGGTCGAATTTCAATTCGACGATGCCACTTTCAAGAGCTTTAACCGTGATGGCTTTACCTTCGTAAATCATCAACTGATCTCCACGATATGGAAGCTGAACAGTACACGTCGGACGCAGGCAAATGGCTCGGCAGGACGCTTTTTCGTCGATGCTGACACCCATCCACCCGGCACACCCGCCAACGCGATAGTCGGGATTCTGTAGGAGCAGTCTGCAATACAAACGCTCAATTCATACGCCCGTTTGATTTGGGTACGCCACCTTCACGGAATTTCCGACAATTGTCAATCGCCCTAAATACGGGTTGAAATGCGACTTTGCGGTCATTTCTGTAGGACGCAGCCCGGCCACCCACGCTTGCATGTGAGGGTATTCATAAGATTAATAGTTAGAAAAGTCGCCCTAATTCACCGCAAGCCTTGTTTAACAGGCTACGCTGGCTGGACTACGAAGGAAAACAGGCGCACGTTTGCTGACCGGATGACTCCGGGCCAACGCAAAAAAAGAATTTCCGGCCTGCCTGGCCAACCCCGCCCGATGAATCATGTCGGGCTTTTTATTGCGCGTCTGCCGGACGTTTCGCACCGTTGCAGCGCGAAAAGTCCGGGAGTCATGCCAGCGCTTTCAGCGTGGCATCAATTTCCAGCAAAACCGAAGCGTCACCCTTCTCACCCCAATAGAGCGCGATCATCTGCTTGTCCGCCTCGACCTTGAAAACGTTGCCCGGCAATTTTTCGAAATGATTGAGCAGCAGCGGATCCTCACAGACTTCCTGCCACTGATTCACCCAAACCCCCGGGGATTTCTGCCAATACGTCCAGCACGCCGGCTGCTTTCCACGGCGTGGCCGATGGTATTGCGCGCACGGGTTTGGCGGCTCCTGGCTCAGCCAGTGCGGCCATTCCTGAGGCGCCAGTTGCATGGCCAGCCCGATGCGCCGTGCCTCCGTGCGCAAGGCTATCCGGCCACTCTGGGCACGGGACGGACGCAACCACGCCAGCGGACTCAACACTACCAGCAGGATTGACACCACCAGCCAGACCGTCATATCTCTACTCCCGTTTTGTCATGAGCCCATTGCGTCACTTTGGAACCAATGCGCTTGAAACCAGCCATACTTAACAATATTGATCCCTCACGAGGAGCACCTCATGCCCTACCACCATATCCTGGTCGCCGTAGATCTGACCGAAGAGTGCGACCCTGTGATCCACCGCGCCCGAGAGCTGTCGGTGAGCAATGGCGCCAAGCTGTCGCTGGTGCATATCGTCGAACCGATGGCCATGGCCTTCGGCGGTGACGTGCCGATGGATCTGTCACAACTGCAACAACAGCAGTTCGATCAGGCCAAGGAACGCCTCGAACGCCTGAAGCACAAATACACCGAACTCGAAGGCGCCAACTGCCACCTGACCTACGGCCAGCCGCGTCAGGAAATCCACCATTTCGCCAAGGAACAGCAGTGCGACCTGATCGTGGTCGGCAGCCATGGCCGACACGGTTTGGCGCTGCTATTGGGCTCGACCGCCAACGATGTCCTGCACGGCGCGCCTTGCGATGTGCTGGCGGTGCACCTGGTCAAACGCTGATCCCACTCGCTTGTGAAAAGCTGAAAAGCCCGGCACCCATTACTGGATGCCGGGCTTTTTCATGCCTTGAAACAATCAGGCGTCCAGCTCAGCCCAACGCTCCACCAGCGCATCCAGCTCGGCCTGCAACTGCTCCAGAGAAGCAATCACCTTGGCCGTCTCGGCCGGCGGACGCTGATAGAAGCCGGCCTCGGCCATTTCAGCCTCGACAGCAGCAATCTGCTGCTCCTTCGCGTCGATGTCGCCCGGCAACGCTTCCAGCTCACGCTGAAGCTTGTAGCTCAGTTTCTTCTTCGCAGCCGGGGCCGCAGCAACCGGCGCGGCAACCGGAGCCGGTTCGGCAGTCACCACCGCCGAATTCAGATCGGCCTTGCCGGATTTGCTTTCAGTCACGCCCAGCAGACGCGGCGAACCACCCTGACGGATCCAGTCCTGATAGCCGCCGACGTATTCGCGAACCTTGCCTTCACCTTCGAAGACCAAGGTGCTGGTAACCACGTTGTCGAGGAATGCCCGGTCGTGGCTGACCATCAGCACCGTGCCGTTGAAGGTCAGCAGCACTTCTTCGAGCAGCTCGAGGGTTTCCACGTCGAGGTCGTTGGTCGGTTCGTCGAGTACCAGCAGGTTTGCAGGCTTGCTGAACAGCTTGGCCAGCAGCAAACGTGCACGCTCACCACCGGACAACGCCTTCACCGGCGTGCGGGCACGCTGCGGGCTGAACAGGAAGTCGCCGAGGTAGCTCAGTACGTGGCGGCTCTGGCCGTCGATATCGATGAAGTCACGACCTTCGGCGACGTTGTCGATCACGGTTTTTTCCAGATCCAGCTGATGGCGCAACTGGTCGAAGTAGGCCACGTCGATCTTGGTGCCCTCTTCCACTTTGCCGCTGGTCGGTTGCAGACCGCTGAGCATCAGTTTCAGCAAAGTGGTTTTGCCGGTACCGTTGGCGCCGAGCAGACCGATCCGGTCGCCGCGCTGCAGCACCATGGAGAAATCGCGAATCAGGAACGGACCGCCCGGATGCGCGAAGCTCACGTTATCCAGCACCATCACCTGCTTGCCGGACTTCTCCGCTGTTTCCAGCTGGATGTTGGCCTTGCCGGTGCGCTCGCGACGCTCACTGCGCTCCACGCGCAGGGCTTTCAGAGCACGCACGCGGCCTTCGTTACGGGTGCGACGGGCCTTGATGCCCTGACGAATCCACACTTCTTCCTGGGCCAGACGCTTGTCGAACAGCGCGTTGGCGGTTTCTTCGGCGGCCAGTGCGGCTTCTTTATGGACGAGGAAACTGGCGTAGTCGCCGTTCCAGTCGATCAGGCCGCCGCGATCCAGTTCAAGGATGCGGGTGGCGAGGTTTTGCAGGAAAGAACGGTCGTGCGTGATGAACAGCACGGCGCCCTGGAAATCCTTCAGCGCTTCTTCAAGCCAGGCAATCGCACCGATGTCCAGGTGGTTGGTCGGCTCGTCGAGCAGCAGCAGATCCGGCTCGGACACCAGCGCCTGCGCCAGCAGCACGCGACGACGCCAGCCGCCGGACAGTTCGGCGAGGGTCTTGTCGGCCGGCAATTGCAGACGACTCAGGGTGCTGTCGACCAAAGTCTGCAAGCGCCAGCCATCGCGGGCTTCGAGGTCGTGCTGAACATGCATCAGCTTGTCCAGATCGGCATCGGTGACGATGTTCTGGCTCAGGTGATGGTATTCGGCGAGCAAAGCGCCAACGCCGTCGAGTCCTTCGGCAACCACGTCGAACACTGTCCGCTCGTCGGCCACAGGCAATTCCTGCGGCAATTCACCGATTTTCAGACCGGGGGCACGCCACACCGAGCCGTCATCAGGCTTCTGGTCGCCCTTGACCAGTTTCATCATGCTGGATTTGCCAGTGCCGTTGCGGCCGATGATGCACACCCGCTCACCACGGGCGATCTGCCAGGACACCTTGTCCAACAACGGCATCGCGCCGAATGCAAGGGACACATCGCTGAATTTGAGCAGGGTCATGAGCTTCTCCAAAAACCGGGCGCGCATTCTACCTGAATCGGGGCCCGAACAGGCCGGCAATTTCGCCGCTGACGCACTCTGCACAACAATTGTTGCGAACTTGTGCTGCAAGGCCGGCAAAGCTTTCGCCCCTTGCTGGCAAAAGGCTAAGCTACAGGCAATTCAGTGCGGGTTTTGAGCCGGCACTTGTCATGATTTCTCTGCCCGGATGTCTCATGCGCAGTCGCCTCTTCAGTGTTTTGTCATGTTTGCTGCTTTCCGCCGCTGCCGTTCAATCCGCTCAGGCGGTGGACCTGTCCACCCAACGCCAGTATTACGATGAAGCCAAGCGCGCCCTGGCCAAGGGCGACAGCGGCCCGTATTTCCGTTACAGCCAGGCTCTCGCCGATTATCCGCTGGAGCCGTACCTCGCCTACGACGAGCTGACTGCGCGGCTGAAAACCGCCAGCAACGCGGAGATCGAGAAATTCCTCGCCGAGCACGGTGACCTGCCGCAGGCCAACTGGATGAAATTGCGCTGGCTGCGCTGGCTGGCCGATCGCGGCGATTGGGCGACGTTCGTCAAGTATTACGACCCGAAACTGAATTTCACTGAACTTGACTGCCTCCACGCGCAATACCAGATCAGCCACAACAAGAAGGCCGAGGGCTACGCCAACGCCGAGAAGCTCTGGCTGACCGGCAAATCCCAGCCTGCCGCCTGTGATGCGCTGTTTGGCATGTGGGCCGCCGAAGGTCAGTTGACCGAACAGAAACGCTGGGAGCGCGCCAAACTCGCCGCCCAACACCGCAACTATCCGCTGGCCAACAGCCTGGTCAACGGCCTGACCACCCTCGCCCCGCGCGGCCGCCTGCTGGTGGACGTGGCGCAGAAACCGGAACTGCTCAATCAGCCTTCGCGGTTCATGCCGGCCGATGAACCGATGTCGGACGTGGTCAGCCTCGGCCTGCGCCGCCTCGCGCGTCAGGACCCGGACAAGGCCATGGCCCTGCTCGACGGTTATGCCAGCAGCATGCATTTCTCCCGCGATGAAAAAGTCGCGATCGCCCGGGAAATCGGCCTGACCCTCGCCCGGCGCTTCGACAGCCGCGCGCTGGACGTGATGACCAAGTACGACCCGGAACTGCGCGACAACACCGTGTCCGAATGGCGCCTGCGGCTGCTGCTGCGTCTGGCGCGCTGGGACGACGCCTACCAACTGACCCGCCGTCTCCCGCAGGATCTGGCCACTACCAACCGCTGGCGCTACTGGCAGGCCCGCAGCCTGGAACTGGCGCAACCGCAAAACCCGGAAGCGCAGACGCTGTACAAGAATCTGTCGCGGGAACGGGATTTCTACGGCTTCCTCGCCGCCGACCGCTCGCAATCGCCGTACTCGCTGAACAACAAGCCGCTGGTGCTCAGTCAGGCGCTGATCAACAAGGTGCGCAACACCCCGGGCGTGCGTCGTGCGCTGGAGTTCCACGCCCGTGGGCAGATCGTCGATGGCCGCCGCGAGTGGTATCACGTCAGCCGGCATTTCAGCCGCGACGAAATGGTCGCCCAGGCGAAACTGGCCTACGACCTGAGATGGTACTTCCCGGCCATCCGCACCATCAGTCAGGCGCAGTACTGGGATGATCTGGACATCCGTTTCCCGATGGCCCACCGCGACACTCTGGTGCGCGAAGCCAAGGTGCGCGGCCTGCATTCGAGCTGGGTGTTCGCCATCACCCGTCAGGAAAGTGCATTCATGGACGACGCCCGTTCCAGCGTCGGCGCCAGCGGCCTGATGCAACTGATGCCCGGCACCGCCAAGGAAACCGCGCGCAAGTTCAGCATTCCGCTGGCCTCGCCACAGCAGGTGCTGGATCCGGATAAAAACATCCAGCTCGGCGCCGCTTACCTGAGCCAGGTGCACAGCCAGTTCAACGGCAACCGCGTGCTCGCCTCCGCCGCCTACAACGCCGGCCCCGGCCGCGTGCGCCAGTGGCTGCGTGGCGCCGACCATCTGAGCTTCGACGTGTGGGTGGAAAGCATCCCGTTCGACGAAACCCGCCAGTACGTGCAGAACGTGCTGTCCTACTCGGTGATCTACGGCCAGAAACTCAATTCGCCGCAACCGCTGGTGGATTGGCATGAGCGGTATTTCGACGATCAGTGATCGGGGCGTGTTTCGCCGATAGATCGACGTAAACAAAAATGCCCGCATCGAGAGATGCGGGCATTTTTTATGGCGTTCTACTAGGTCGATTACTTAGTCGGTTACAGGGTCGGTTGAAACCTGACGACCATCACTGAACTGCAACGCCGCCAACCGCGCATACAGCGGATTACTGGCGATCAACTCCTGATGCGTACCGATCGCCACCAGTTTGCCCTGATCCATCACCGCAATCCGGTCGGCGTTTTTCACCGTCGCCAACCGGTGGGCAATGACCAGCGTGGTGCGGTTTTGCATCAGGCTCGGCAGTGCTTGCTGAATCAGGTGTTCGCTTTGGGCATCAAGGGCGCTGGTGGCTTCGTCGAGCAGCAGGATCGGCGCGTCGACCAGCAACGCCCGGGCAATGGCCAGGCGCTGGCGTTGTCCGCCTGACAGACCGAGGCCACCGTCGCCCAGATGGGTCTGGTAGCCGTCGGGCATCTGTTCGATGAAGTCGTGGGCGTGGGCGATTCTGGCCGCCTCCCGCACCTGCTCCAGCGTGGCGGTCGGGCAGCCGTAGCGAATGTTCTCTTCGACACTGCCGAAGAACAGTGCCGGGGTTTGCGAGACCAGCGCGAAGCAGCGACGCAGGTCCAGCGGATCGAGGCTCGTCAGCGGTACGCCATCGATCAGGATCCGCCCTTCCCGGGGATCGTAGAAACGCAGCAGCAAGTCATACACCGTGGACTTGCCCGCGCCGGACGGTCCCACGAGCGCGAGGGTTTCCCCGGCGTTGATCGTCAGACTCAAGCCATCGACGGCGAGGCTATCGGGACGCGAAGGGTAGGAAAAACGTACATCCTGCAACTCCAGCTCGCCTTTGACCCGCTCCGGCAGCGTCACCAATCCTGTGGTCGGTGGCTGGATGATGTTTTCCGAACGCAGCAATTCGGCGATGCGCTCGGCGGCGCCAGCCGCTCGCTGCAACTCTCCGATCACTTCGCTCAACGTGCCAAACGCACTGCCGACGATCAGGCTGTAGAACACGAACGCCGCCAGTTCACCGGCAGAAATCCGCCCGGCGATCACGTCCATGCCGCCGACCCACAACATCACCGCGACGGCGCCGAGCACCAGCACGATTACCAGCGTGATCAGCCAGGCCCGCTGGAAAATCCGTTTGCGCGCAGTCTCGAATGCCTGCTCGACGGTGCTGGCGAAACGCTGTTCGTCTTGCACCTGATGGTTGTAGGCCTGCACGGTTTTGATCTGGCCGAGGGTTTCCGAGACGTAACTGCCAATGTCGGCGATCCGGTCCTGACTCAGCCGGGAGAGGTTACGCACGCGGCGGCCAAAAATCAGGATCGGCGCAATCACCAGCGGCAGTGCTATTACCACGATGCTGGTGAGCTTGGGGTTGGTGATGAACAGCAGCACCACACCGCCAATGACCATCAGCAAATTGCGCAGGAACAGCGACAGCGACGAGCCGATCACTGATTGCAGCAGCGTGGTGTCAGCGGTCAGCCGCGACTGGATTTCCGAGCTGCGGTTGTCCTCGTAAAACCCGGGATGCAGGTACACCAGATGGTTGAACACCTGCCGACGGATGTCCGCCACCACGCGCTCACCGATCCAGGACACCAGATAAAACCGCGCAAACGTGCCGACCGCGAGGCCGAGCACCAACAGCATGAACAGGCCGATGGATTGATTGAGCAAGTGCGGCGATTGAGTCATGAAGCCTTGATCGACCAGCAACTTGATGCCCTGCCCCATCGACAGGGTGATGCCCGCCGTGACGATCAGTGCCAGCAGCGCACCAAAGGCCGGCCAGCGATAAGGGGCAAGGAAAGAACTGGTCAGGCGCAAGGCCCGGCGGTGGCGCGAGGAAAGCATCGGGATCATTCAGGTTCACGTCGTGTGCTGATGGATAGGGCCAGCCTACAGACTCAAATGGGGTGGAACTCTGCAAATCACAATGAGTCAGGTTAATTATGACCGGCAAGACTACCCCCTAGACGCTATTGGTCTAAGGTCCGGGTTGAGACAGACGGTCATTTCTGTTTGAGTGGAGATGCCGTTCCGGACCGACCGCAGGGAGTTGTCACAGCCTGGTCACCTGACGGTTTTAATCTAGGCACACAACCTGATGAGGAGACAGGCCATGTCCTTGCAACACAGCAGCGATGACAAGATTCAAGTGATCCGCACACAGCCAGATCAGTCTCTGGGTTGTTCAATTATTGATGAAAATGGCAACGAAAAGCCGATCACTGAAGACATGATCCAGCAAGCCTGCCGCGAACTGGAACAGCGATTGGTCAAGCCTGCCGAACAAAAGTGATATCGCCACAGTCTTCCTGACCCGGCCCCTGCAGGCCGGGTTTTTTCTGCCCGCTGTTTATACCGCCACAGCGCCCAGCGCGGCCACGATCTGGCGCAGGGCCGGCGAATCGCCCTCGATCCGCACCTTCAAACCTTCGATCTCGCGTCGCGACGGATACTGCTTGCGCAACACATCGAACGCCGCACGTTGCTCACCGACGCTGCCCAGCAGCGTGCGACGGAAATCCGCGTCGTCCCGGCGCGGGTCGTACACACCGCGGCACAACATCGCCAGCGCCCAGGCTGGATCGCTGTCGGCATGCAGGGAAACTTCCGACAACCACGGCGCCGGCAGCAGATCGCCGAGCTGAATGCTGGCGGGCTCACCGATAAAGTCGCAGTAAGCCTGATAGATCTGCGCGGTGCCGCGCTGCTTGCCGTCGAGGCTGTAACCGGCGATGTGCGGCGTCGCCAACACGCAGAGCTCGGCCAGAGAAACATCGACTTGCGGCTCGGCCTCCCAGACATCGAGCACTGCTTGCAGGTCTTCACGCTCCAGCAGCACTTCGCGCAACGCGGTGTTATCCACCACCGGACCGCGAGCCGCGTTGATCAACCAGGCGCCGGGCTTGAGCTGCTGCAAACGCTGCTCGTCGAACAAATGCCAGGTCGCACCGTCACCGCTGCGGGTCAGCGGGGTGTGCAGGCTGATCACGTCGCACTGCGCGATGATCTGCTCCAGGCTGACATAGTCGCCGCCCTCGGCCGCCTGACGCGGCGGATCGCAGACTTTCACGTTCCAGCCCAGGCCTTTGAGCACCTTGATCAGGCGACCGCCCACTTCACCGGCCCCGATCACACCGTAAGTGCGTTCACGCAAATCGACGCCTTCGATTTCAGCCAGGGTCATCAGGCTGCCGAGCACGTAATCGACCACGCCCCGGGCATTGCAGCCGGGCGCGCTGGACCAGGTGATCCCGGCCTCATTGAAGTAATCGAGATCCAGATGATCGGTGCCGATGGTGCAGGTGCCGACAAAACGCACCTTGCTGCCTTCAAGCAGTGCGCGGTTGACGTTGGTCACCGAGCGCACCAGCAATACATCGGCCTGTTCGACCGTGGCCCGGTCGATGGAACGGCCCGGTACTCGGCGAATCTCACCGAAACCGGCAAAAAAGGCATCGAGCAGCGGGATATTTTCGTCGGCAACAATCAGCATGGCGGGGCTCCTTGGGCGGATCGGCAGTGTAGGCGTTGGGACTGCGATGAGCCAGCAGGCTTTGATTTCTTGATGAGGCGCGGCGATTACAAATCCGCAACAGAGGATTTTTCCTGACCATAACGTCAGCGGCGTAGAATGCCCGGCCTTGCGCATCAACCCCTTGGACGCTTTGCCTGTGAATTCCGTGACTGACCGCCCTGCTGCCGTTTCCCTCAACCGCCCTGCCCGGGTTCGCCTGGAGCTGAAGAATCTGCTCGGCCTGGCCCTGCCGATCATGATCGCGCAGCTGGCAACCACCGCCATGGGCTTCGTCGATGCGGTGATGGCCGGGCGCGTCGGGCCCAAGGATCTGGCGGCCGTGGCGCTGGGCAACTCGATCTGGGTGCCGGTGTTCCTGCTGATGACCGGCACTTTGCTGGCGACCACGCCTAAAGTCGCCCAGCGCTTTGGCGCCGGCACCCACAGCGAGATCGGCCCGATCGTGCGTCAGGCCCTGTGGCTGGCACTGGTGGTGGGCCTGATGGCGACCACCATGCTGTTCAGCGCCGAACCGATCCTGCATTTGATGAAAGTCGATCCGGAGCTGATCGGCCCATGCATGCAGTACCTGCACGGCATCGCCAGCGGTCTGCCGGCCGTGGCGTTCTACCATGTGCTGCGCTGCACCAGTGACGGCCTCGGTCGCACCCGCCCGGCGATGGTGCTGGGCCTGTGCGGCCTGGCGCTGAACATTCCGCTCAACTACGTGTTCATTTATGGCCACTTTGGCGTACCGGCCATGGGCGGCGTCGGTTGCGGCTGGGCCACGGCGATCGTGATGTGGGTGATGGCACTGGGTCTGGCCGGTTATGAGCGCTGGGCACCGGCCTACAAGTCGAGCGAACTGTTCAGCCGTTTCGACTGGCCGCAATGGGCGGTGATCAAGCGTTTGCTGGCTATCGGTCTGCCGATCGGCGTCGCGGTGTTTGCCGAGTCGAGCATCTTCGCGGTGATCGCGCTGCTGATCGGCAGCCTCGGCGCCACCGTGGTGGCCGGGCACCAGATCGCGCTGAACGTCAGCTCGCTGGTGTTCATGATTCCGTACTCGCTGGGCATGGCCGTGACCGTGCGGGTCGGTCAGGCCCTGGGCCGTGAAGAACCTCGCGAAGCACGTTTCGCGGCGGGTGTCGGCATGGGCACTGCGCTGGCTTACGCCTGCCTGTCGGCGAGCATGATGCTGCTGATGCGCGAGCACATTGCGGCGATCTACACGTCGGATCCGATGGTGATTCACATCGCCGCGATGCTGATCGTGTATTCGGCGCTGTTCCAGTTTTCCGACGCGATTCAGGTCACCGCCGCCGGCGCCCTGCGCGGTTATCAGGACACTCGCGTGACGATGATTCTGACCCTGTTCGCCTATTGGGGCATCGGCCTGCCGGTGGGTTACGCCCTCGGCCTGACCGACTGGCTCGGCGAGCCACGCGGCCCGAGCGGCTTGTGGGAAGGCCTGATCGTCGGCCTGAGCTGCGCGGCGCTGATGCTGTCGATCCGCCTGACGCGCAGTGCACGCAAACGCATTCGCATCAGCCGTTCGATGGGCTGACCGGCCATAAAAAATGACCTGCACATGCAGGTCTTTTTTTTGCCTTCCGATCAACCGGACTTCTTGCGAATCCAGTACAGATAGGTCCCGGCTTCTTCGTGTTGCCCTACCAGTTCATGGTCGAGAAACACGCAGAACTTGGGGATGTCGCGGCGGGTCGACGGGTCGGTGGCGATCACCTTGAGCAGGCCGCCAGGCACCAAATCACGGATGTGCTGGTGCAGCATCATCACCGGCTCCGGGCAGTTGAGGCCCGTGGCGTCAAGGGTGCCGTCGACCGGCGTATTGATCATTTCACTCATGATTCACTCCTGAAACTGGCCGGCATTGTCGCCCAATGCTGGGTCTTCGGTCACCTGTCGTGCGCTCAGCGGGCTTTGGCTTTCTTCACGTCAAGGCGGCGCAAATGGCAGGTCACTTCCTCGCGGTCGTGGTAAAGCTGCTTGCAGCCGATGTCGACCTTGATCCCACGGGCCTTGAAACCATCGGCGATGCGTTCGAGCAGGCGCTTCACTTCGGCGTAACGCTGCTTCATCGGCAACTTGAGGTTGACCACCGCTTCCCGGCAATGCCCCTCGCCGATCCACTCTTCGAGCATCGCGGCATTGCGCGCCGGTTTCTCGACGATGTCGCAAACCATCCAGTCCACCGGCTGCTTGGGCTTGAAGGTGAAGCCGTCAGCCATCAGGTGCTGCACCAGACCGGTGTCCATCAGGCTTTCGGCCATCGGGCCGTTGTCGATAGCAGTCACCAGCATGCCGCGATTGACCAGCTGCCAGGTCCAGCCGCCCGGCGCCGCGCCGAGATCCACGCCGGTCATGTCGCTGTGCAGGCGATCTTCCCACTGGTCGCGGGGGATGAAGTGGTGCCAGGCTTCTTCCAGTTTCAGGGTCGAACGGCTCGGCGCCTCACGCGGGAACTTCAGGCGCGGAATGCCCATCGGCCACATCGCCGAGTTACCGGCGTCGGCCAGACCGAGAAACACCTCACGGCCGCTCTTGAAGGTCAGCAGCAGACGCGGCTTGCTGGTGTCCTCCACCAGTTTGCCGGCACCGGTCAGGGCCTTGCGCAGCGGGCCTTCGAATTTCTTGCAGAAGTTCGACAGCTCCTTGCCGTCGTTGGTGTCGACGACTTCCAGCCACAGGCTGCCGCACACCGGGAATTCACTCATGTGAGCGAGGATCACGCTGATACGGTCGTTTTCCGGCAGATCGATGAAAAACCCGCGCGCCCATTGGCGCGGGAAGATCAGCTCGGCGAAACGCTGACCGCGCATCAGGCGCTCGGCACCGTCTTCTTCGGTGCAGACGAACTCGGCGCAAGCGGTGGCCGGTTTGGCCTTGGCGTAGCCGGCCACATTCAGTCGGGCGGCGAGGTCGGAAATCTCCGAGCAGACTTCGCCTTCGAAGCCTGGCCGGCAATGCATGAATAGGGTGTTCATTCTTACTCCTGGGCAGAGGGCGATCATTCATCCCCTGCGCGATGCCCAGACCTGCATTGAAGCAAAGCCTGTCACGAAAACCGGCGCATGATAGCCCATGTCGGAACCTTGGACTTGCCCATAGAGTCCAGTTATTAGCCAGCTACTGAAAACAGGGCTACGTTGATAGCTCTGCCCGTCCCCTCAGTCCGTAGCCGTGCGGACTCAAAGGAGTGATCGTAATGCCGTCCCTCGATAGTCTGAATTCTCTGAAAACCCTCAAAGTCGATGACAAGACTTACCACTATTTCAGCCTGCCGGATGCCGCCAAGACCTTGGGCGATCTTGACAAGCTGCCGATGTCGCTGAAAGTCCTGCTGGAAAACCTGCTGCGCTGGGAAGATGAAAAAACCGTCACCGGCGCCGACCTCAAGGCGCTTGCCGCGTGGCTCAAGGAGCGCCGCTCCGACCGCGAAATCCAGTACCGCCCTGCCCGCGTGCTGATGCAGGACTTTACCGGCGTACCGGCCGTGGTCGATCTGGCCGCGATGCGCGCCGCCATGGCCAAGGCCGGCGGTGATCCGCAGCGAATCAACCCGCTGTCGCCAGTGGATCTGGTGATCGACCACTCGGTGATGGTCGACAAATTCGCCAGCGCCAGCGCCTTCGAACAGAACGTCGACATCGAAATGCAGCGCAACGGCGAACGCTATGCTTTCCTGCGCTGGGGCCAGAGCGCCTTCGATAACTTCAGCGTGGTGCCGCCGGGCACCGGGATCTGCCACCAAGTCAACCTCGAATACCTCGGCCGCACGGTGTGGACCAAGGACGAAGACGGCCGCACCTATGCCTTCCCCGACACGCTGGTCGGCACCGACTCCCACACCACCATGATCAACGGCCTCGGCGTACTTGGCTGGGGCGTCGGCGGGATCGAAGCGGAAGCCGCCATGCTCGGGCAACCGGTGTCGATGCTGATTCCGGAAGTGATCGGTTTCAAACTCACTGGCAAGCTCAAGGAAGGCATCACCGCCACCGATCTGGTGCTGACCGTGACCCAGATGCTGCGCAAGAAAGGCGTGGTCGGCAAATTCGTCGAGTTCTATGGCGACGGCCTCGCCGACCTGCCGCTGGCCGACCGCGCGACCATCGCCAACATGGCCCCGGAATATGGCGCGACCTGCGGTTTCTTCCCGGTGGATGACGTGACCCTCGACTACTTGCGCCTGTCCGGCCGCCCGCCTGAAGTGGTGAAACTGGTCGAGGCGTACACCAAGGCTCAGGGCCTGTGGCGCCTGCCCGGTCAGGAACCGGTGTTCACCGACAGCCTGGCGCTGGACATGGGCAGCGTCGAAGCCAGCCTCGCCGGGCCTAAACGTCCGCAGGACCGTGTCTCGCTGCCGAATGTCGGCCAGGCGTTCAGTGACTTCCTCGACTTGCAGTTCAAACCTACCAGCAAAGAAGAAGGACGTCTGGAAAGCGAAGGCGGTGGTGGCGTGGCGGTGGGCAATGCCGATCTGGTCGGCGAAACGGACTACGAGTACGACGGCCACACCTATCGCCTGAAAAACGGCGCGGTGGTGATTGCCGCGATCACCTCCTGCACCAACACCTCCAACCCGAGTGTGATGATGGCGGCTGGGCTGCTGGCGAAAAAAGCCGTGGAAAAAGGCCTGACCCGCAAGCCGTGGGTGAAGAGTTCGCTGGCTCCGGGTTCGAAAGTCGTCACCGATTACTACAAGGCCGCCGGATTGACGCAGTACCTCGATCAGCTCGGTTTTTCGCTGGTCGGCTATGGCTGCACCACTTGTATCGGCAACTCCGGGCCGCTGCCGGAACCGATCGAAAAAGCCATCCAGAAAGCCGACCTGACCGTGGCTTCGGTACTGTCCGGCAACCGCAACTTCGAAGGCCGGGTGCATCCGCTGGTGAAAACCAACTGGCTGGCCTCGCCACCGCTGGTCGTCGCTTACGCCCTGGCCGGCAGTGTGCGCACCGACATCAGCAGCGAGCCGCTGGGTAACGACCAGCAGGGCAATCCGGTTTACCTGCGAGACATCTGGCCGAGCAGCAAGGAAATCGCCGACGCGGTAAATCAGGTCAATACGGCGATGTTCCACAAGGAATACGCCGAAGTGTTTGCCGGCGACGAACAGTGGCAAGCCATCGAAGTCCCGCAAGCGGCGACCTATGTCTGGCAAGCGGATTCGACCTACATCCAGCATCCGCCGTTCTTCGATGACATTGCCGGGCCTTTGCCGGTGATCGCCGATGTGAAAGGTGCTCGAGTGCTGGCTTTGCTGGGCGATTCGGTGACCACCGACCACATCTCCCCCGCCGGCAACATCAAGGCCGACAGCCCGGCCGGACGTTACTTGCGCGAGCAAGGCGTCGAGCCACGGGACTTCAACTCCTACGGCTCACGCCGGGGCAACCACGAAGTGATGATGCGCGGCACGTTTGCCAACATCCGTATCCGCAACGAAATGCTCGGCGGCGAAGAAGGTGGCAACACGATCTACATTCCGACCGGCGAGAAACTGGCGATCTACGACGCGGCCATGCGTTATCAAGCCTCAGGCACGCCGCTGGTGGTGATTGCCGGGCAAGAATACGGCACCGGTTCCAGCCGTGACTGGGCTGCCAAGGGCACCAACCTGCTGGGCGTTAAAGCGGTGATCGCCGAAAGCTTCGAGCGCATCCACCGTTCCAACCTGGTGGGCATGGGCGTGCTGCCGTTGCAGTTCAAGCTCGATCAGAACCGCAAGAGCCTGAACCTCACCGGCAAGGAAACCCTGGATATTCAGGGCCTGAGCGGTGTCGAGCTGACGCCACGGATGAACCTGACCCTGGTCATCACCCGTGAAAACGGGCGTCAGGAGAAAATCGAAGTGCTGTGCCGCATCGACACCTTGAACGAGGTGGAGTACTTCAAGTCCGGCGGGATTCTGCATTACGTGTTGCGCCAGTTGATTGCTTCGTAAAACCTGCAGATGCAGAAACACCGCCGATTGGCGGTGTTTCTGTTTGGGCACGGCACTTTTCTGCGGGCGAAAAAAAACCCGCCGAAGCGGGTTTTTCCCAAGACCATTATCGACTCCCTGTCGGCAGCGATCCTTGCTAATGGTCGATCATCCGTGATCCTGAAACACTCCCTGTGCTTCAGTTGATGAGGCTAGATTACGCTCTGGATCCAATCGGCAATAGTCGAAAAAGCTACCAGCGCGTGTAAGACATTCGCCATAGCAGGCCTTCCGAAAACCCTTAGGCGTGTCAGGCATCAAGTGCAGAAGCCGCCAGTTGCGCGACTTTCAGCTGTCCGTTGGCGGCTTTTCGCTCGTCATCTTCCATGAACCACGCGGCAGACAGTCCGGCGAAGGCCAGTACCCATTGCAGCAGGCGCTTGCGTTCAATTGCCGCTGCTTCGCAGATCACATTGACTTGGTGCCGAAAGCGCTCCGGATCGGTGGCCGTCTGCAATTCCGGGTTGCAGATCAGGTTGGCGTAGTCATAACCGCGCTCGCCCTGCACCCGCTTGGGGTCGATGGCCAGCCAGCCCCGTGGGCCGAAATCGAGGACGTTGTCGTGGTGCATGTCGCCGTGCAGCACCACTACGTCATGCGGCTCGGCAAGCAAGGTCTGGGCGGTTTGCAGGCATTCGGCGTATTGGCCGCCGTATCGGGTCGCCGCCACTCGTAATGATGCGAACCACGGCGCGAGTTCCACCAACGGCGGTGGCGGCGTCAGACGCGGTGCGTGCAGCCGGGCCAAGGATCGGCACATGATCCGCGAGGCCTCGTCGTCCTCGCCGTTGAGCGCCATGTGCATCAACGAACGCTGGCCCATCGCCCGCTCCAGCAACAGGCCTTCGTCGTGATGGGCAAGCACCCGGGCGGCGCCGTCGCCGTCCCACCAGGTCATCAGCAGGTTGCCGTACTTTTCTTCGTCGTCCACCGCGACTTTCAGCATCGCCGGAGTATCGTCCTGACGCACCGGCAACAGGCGGCTGCCCGGGGTGATGATCGGCTCGCCGTCCGGCGCCAGCGCCCAGCGTCCCAGCCACGGCGCGAACAGGTCGAGATCAGCCACCTTCACGCTCACGGGCCCGGTCGCTCTCCGTGAGGAAGTGCTCAAGTCGACTCAACTGTTCCTCCCAGCCCCGACTGTCCATGTAGTAGGCCTCTTTCTGGCGCACGTCGGGGATGTGCGCAAAGCCTGATTCGGAGACCTTCAGCAGCGTGCCGTTCTCGTAGTCCTGCAGTTCGAATTTGACCAGCGTGGTCGGTTCCTGGGAGTAGTCGATTTTCGGGTTCACCGCGTACGGGTGCCAGCGAAATGAGAACAGCTGCTGCGGCTCGACCCGCTCCACCAGCACGTTCCAGAGCACATGTTCATAACCGGGGTAAGTGACCTGCCCCTGCGTCCATTCGCCGGCGATAAACCGCCGGCCCTCCAGCGCAACGCCGAACCACTGGCCGAACGCCTCGGCATCGACCAGGGCGCGCCAGACATGGGAGCGCGGCGACCTGAGCATGATCTTGCGTTCAAAGCTGTTGGGTACTGGTTTCATACGTCACCTCCTGTTTTGAACAGTAGGCTTGTATGACCACATGTCCAATCCGAAGTTGTATCAATCCAGTGCAAAGGTCGGCTCTGATTGAAATATCCGGCAGTATTTTGCGGCGCCGGTTCGTCAGAATGCGCACGGATCAGCGTTGCGAAACTGATAACGTTCGCAGCGAACTGAACGACACAAGGACGTCATCATGCAGCCCTCCCTCCCCGAACGTTACCGTGGCGCCCTGCTCGGCCTGGCCTGCGGCGATGCCGTGGGAACCAGCGTCGAATTCCAGCCTCGCGGCAGCTTCCAGCCCCTGACCGACATGGCCGGTGGCGGGCCGTTTCGCCTGAAGCCCGGACAATGGACCGACGACACCTCGATGGCGTTGTGCCTGGCGGAAAGTCTGCTTAACAAAAACGGCTTCGACGCCGCTGACCAGATGGGTCGCTATCTGAACTGGTGGCAATGGGGTTATCTGAGTTCGACCGGCGAATGCTTCGATATCGGCATGACCGTGAGTCAGGCGCTGGATCGCTATCAACACACCGGAGAGCCGTTTGCCGGCTCTACTGACCCGCACAGTGCCGGCAATGGCTCGTTGATGCAACTGGTGCCCGTGGTTCTGTTTTATTTCCCCGATGCCCGGAAAATCAGGCGATTCGCCGCCGACAGTTCGCGCACCACGCACGCGGCACCGGAGGCCATCGAATGCTGCCAGCTGTTTGCCGACCTGCTCGGCAAGGCCCTGGAAGGCGCATCGAAAGCGCAACTGCGCACCCTGCCGCCAACAGCCTTCAGCCAGTCCAAGGTCGCGGCGATTGCCCAGGGCGAGTACCTGCACAAGACCGAGCGCGACATTCGCGGCAGCGGTTACTGCGTCGAATCCCTGGAAGCGGCGTTATGGTGCTTCCACCACACCGACAGTTTTGCCGCAGCCGTCCTGCGAGCGGCCAATCTGGGGGATGACGCAGACACCACGGCCGCCATCGTCGGCCAGTTGGCCGGCGCCCATTATGGTGTGCAGGGAATCCCGTCCGGGTGGCTGGAAAAGCTGCATGACGGAGAAGAGATCGCCGCGACTGCCGAACGGTTGCTCAACGCATCCAGACATCGCACACCTTCTTAGCGCCATGAAGTCGCTAAACTGCCCGGCACGTTCATTCATCAAAGCGAGATGACTCATGTCCCCACGCCTGCTTCTGGCCCTGACGCCTTTTCTTTTCACTTCCGTTGCTCACGCTGCCGTGGACTGCGCTAATGCCAGCGATCAGGCCACCATGAACCAGTGCGCCGCGCAGGAAAACAAGGCGGCGGACAAGGAGTTGAATACGGTTTATCAGCAGATTACCGCTCGGTTGAAGGACAACCCTGATGGCAAGAAACTGCTGGTGAGCGCGCAACGGGCGTGGATCGGCTTTCGCGATACCGAGTGCAAGTTTTCGGCATCCGGGGTGGCAGGCGGGAGTGTTTATCCGTTGATCTACAACAATTGCATCACCTCAGTGACAAAGACGCGAACCGAGGCGCTCAAGCAGTATTTGAAGTGTGAGGAAGGTGACATGAGCTGCCCGGTGCCCGGAGCCTGATCTTCCAGAGTTATTGAAGGCCTCATCGCTGGCAAGCCAGCTCCCACAGTTTTTGTGTCGATCACAAAAAACTGCAACTGCACAAACCCCTGTGGGAGCTGACTTGTCAGCGATGGCGACCTGTCGGATCACATCAATTTCAGATCTGCCACACCTCAGCATTCACGAAAAACGCCCGTGCGTTGTCTTCGAGACTTTCCAGGTGATAGCCGCCCTCCTGCACGATCAGGCATGGCAGGTCCAGGCTGCGGATCCGCTCGCCCAGTGCTGCAAAACCTTCGCGGGTCACAGCGACCTTGCTTTGCGGGTCCAGCTCATAGATATCGAAGCCCAACGACAGCACCAGCACCTCAGCGCCGAACTCGCGCACGGCAGCCAAAGCGACTTCCAGTTGCCCAAGGAAATCCGCTTCGCTTGAACCATGGGCCATCGGCAGGTTGAGGTTGAAGCCCTCCCCCGCGCCGCTGCCACGTTCGTCGGCGAACCCGGCGACGCCCGGATAGAAGTTGGTCGGATCGCCATGCACCGAGACGTAGAGCACGTCATCGCGGTCGTAGAAAATCTCCTGAATGCCCTGGCCGTGGTGCATGTCGGTGTCGAGTACCGCGACTTTTTCAAACTTGTCGCGCAGCACCTGCGCCGCCACCGCTGCGTTGTTCACGTAGCAGAAACCGCCCGCCGCTTCGGCCCGGGCATGATGCCCCGGCGGACGGCACAGGGCGTAGGCTGCCGGCTCGCCATCAATCAACGCCTGCGCCCCGGCCACTGCGCTTTGCGCCGACCAGTAGGCCGAGCGCCAGGTCTGCTCGCCGACCGGGCAACTGCCGTCCGCCAGATAGCGCGCCGCTTGGGCGAGAATGCCGCGCAAAGCGTTGGGCTCGCGGACGAAAATGTTCGACATCACTTCATCGCCCCAGTCTTCGGGGATTTCCTTCCAGCGTGCGTGCGCTTCCTGAAGAAAGGTCAGATACGGCGCGCCATGCACCGCCAGCAACGGCGCGAGACCGGCATCGGCGGGTTGCTCGACACTGAAGCCCAGACCGTGGGCGGCCTGCACCAGACGTTGCGCACGCTCGGGAACTTCCTGCGGCGTACGCATCTGCCCGCGCGAGTAATAGCTGCGTGGATGGTGGAGCAATTGTTCGGGGTGGAAAAAACTGCGCATGGTTCAGGCTTCCTGTTCGATTCGACCGGCGCGGGCCAGCACGGCGTTGAGCAATACATCGGTGCCCTGCTTCACGTCTTCGGGCAACACGTCTTCGGCTTCGTTGTGGCTCAGGCCGCCAACACACGGGATGAATACCATCGCCGTCGGGCAGTAGCGCGCGAGGTGAATCGCGTCATGCCCGGCGCCGCTGACAATCGACTGCTGAGCGTAGCCCAGCGCATCCACCGCTTCTTGCACGGCTGCCACGCATTCGGCGTCGAACGGCGTGGCCGGGCTGTTCCAGTGCTGGGTGATCGTCAGGTTCAGGCCTCGGCCATCGGCGATGGCCTGCAACCGGGCGCGGACCTGTTGCTCCATGGCGGCAATGGCGTCGTCGCGGTGATGACGCAGATCGACGGTGAAATTCACCAGCCCCGGAATGGTGTTGCGCGAGGATTTATTGATGCTCAACTCGCCGACCGTGGTCAGACCTTCGGGGGCAAAATCCGCCGCCAGACCTTCAATCGCCTGAATCATCCGCGCCACGCCGTACAGCGCATCTTTGCGCAGCGGCATCGGCGTGGTACCGGCGTGGGCAGCCATGCCTTCCACGCGCACGTCGAGCCAGCGGATCGCCTGACCGCCCGTGACCACGCCGATGCTTTTGGCGTTGTCTTCGAGGATCGGGCCTTGTTCGATGTGCGCTTCAAAATACGCGTCCACCGCGCCGCCCAACGGACGCTCACCGGCGTAACCGGTACGCTGCAAAGCATCGGCGACGCTGATGCCATCGATATCGCGTACCGTCAGCGCGGCGTTCAGATCCATGATCCCGGTGAACACCGCCGAGCCGAACATGGCCGGGGTGAAGCGCGCGCCTTCTTCGTTGGTCCACACCGCCACTTCCAGCGGTTTGCGGGTCTGGATGTTCTGGTCGTTTAGGCAACGCACCACTTCCAGACCGGCGAGTACACCGTAGACGCCATCGAAACGCCCGCCTTCGGGCTGGGTGTCGAGGTGGCTGCCCATCATCACCGGCGCGGCGTCCGAATCGGTGCCGGCGCGACGGGCGAACAGGTTGCCGATGGCGTCCACGCTCAGGGTCATGCCGGCTTCGCGGCACCAGTGGGCGAACAGTTCGCGACCGGCCTTGTCTTCGTCGCTCAATGCCAGACGGCAGCTGCCGCCTCGGGCTGTCGCACCGATTTCGGCCATGGCCATCAGGCTCGCCCACAGGCGTTCGCCATTGATTTTCAACATGAGGTTCTCCTGAGATTCCGGGTCAGGCACGGGCCATTTCCGCGCGATGGACGTTGGCGTGACGACGAGCGAGAGACAGCACGCAGACCAGCGAAATGCCGGCGATCAGGCTGTAGAACACCGCCATCGGCCACCACTGCCCGGTAAATTTGTGCGCCAGCATCGTGCCGATCAGCGGCGTCAGCCCACCGGCCACCGCGCCGCAAATCTGATAGGCCAGCGAGATCGCGGTGTAGCGCACGCGGGTCTCGAACATGCCGCTGACGTAGCCGGCGATCACTGCGTAGAACGAGGCCATGCACACCACCGCCAGCGCGATGCCGAGGATGATCAGCGGCGCCTGGGCCGAACTGACCAGCACGAACATCGGGTACGGCGAGGCCATCGCCAGCAGCGACACCAGGCACAGGAAACGCGTCGCGCCGATCTTCTCCGCCGTCCACGCGGCCAGCGGCTGGACGCAGAACTGGATGATCGCGACGAAGAACAGGCATTCGAGAATCAACGAACGCGGCAGTGCCAGTTGCTGAGTGGTGTAGGCGATCATGAAGGTGTTGGTGAAATACACCCCGGCGATGCCCAGCGTGTTGGCACCGATGCACAGCAACAGCGGACGCCACGCGGTGCGCAACACTTCCATCACCGGCGCTTGTTCATTCTTGATTTGCTTGCTGGCCTGCTCGCGGCTGGCGAGGAATTCCGGCGATTCGTTCACGCCCAGTCGGATCGCCAGGCCCACCAGCAGCAACAGCGCACTGGCGAGAAACGGCAGGCGCCAGCCCCAGCTCATCAGGTCTTCTTCCGGCAAACGGGTCACCGCGCTGAAGGCCAGCAGCGACAGAATCAAACCCGCCGGACTGCCCAGTTGCGCGAACGAAGCGAAGAAATTGCGCCGGCCCTTCGGCGCATGTTCGCCAGCCATCAACACCGCCCCGCCCCACTCGCCACCGACGGCGATGCCCTGGACGATACGCAGCAGAATCAGCAGCACCGGAGCCGTCGCGCCGATCTGCGCGTAGGTCGGCAGCAGACCGATGCACACCGTGACCACGCCCATCATCAACAGCGTGATGATCAGGGATTTCTTGCGGCCGATGCGGTCGCCGATATGACCGAAAATGATCCCGCCCAATGGCCGGGCAAAGAAGCCCACGGCGAAGGTGCCGAACGCGGCCATGGTGCTGAACAGCGGATCGTCGGAGGGAAAGAACAGCGCGCCGAACACCAGCGCGGCGGCGGTGGCGTAGATGTAAAAGTCGTACCACTCGATCATGGTGCCGATGAAGGCTGCGGCCGCCGCACGGCGCGGCTGGTTCGAAGCGTGGGGCTTCATGGGTCGGGCTCCTTTGATTGTTTTTTTGGCAGGAGGAAAACGTAAATCCAAGGCGCTCTGGCGGCGCCTGTCGTGGGGTGATTTATCGTCCCGGGGCTATGATTAGTCAATTTTCTATTTATTATTCCGAGTATTACCCTTCCTTATAATCGAGAAATCCCATGGCCGAACGCGACGTCCAGCGCCTGCTCAACGACCGCCTCGACTGGAACCTGTTGCGCACCTTTCGGGTGATCGGTCAGGAGCTGAGCATCAGCCGCGCCGCCGCGCGTCTGCACCTGACGCAACCGGCGGTGAGCCAGGCGCTCAAGCGTCTTGAGGAGCAACTGGGTCGCCAGCTGATCGCCCGGCGCGGCCCGCGCTTTGCCCTTACCGAAGTCGGCGAGCAGATCTTCGAACTGGCCGGCGAGATCTACGGGCAGATGTCCCAGGTCAGCAGCCTGCTGGAGCAACCGGCCGACGAAGTGATCGGCAAGGTGCGACTGCTGATCATCAGTCGGATCTTTTCCGATCGCTTCGATGACTTCCTCGCCGACTTCCATAGGCTGTATCCACGGGTCGATCTGGAGGTCGACGTGATGCGCAGTTCGGACATCGTCAGCGCCCTTCAGGAGAAAACCGCGACCCTCGGCCTGAGCCTCAATCGCCGCCCGCAACCGCGTCTGGAACAGCGTCTGTTTCTGCGTCAACGCTATGCGTTTTTCTGTGGCAAACACCACGCGCTGTTTGGCCGACAGGACATCGGCGAAGGCGATCTGCAGCGTGAGAACTTCGTCAGTTTCACCAGCGACCAGATTGGCGGCATGCTCTCGCCGCTGACGATTTTTCGCGATCAACAGGGCTTCAGCGGACGCATCGTTGCCTCCTCGCCAAGCCTGGAAGAGGTGCGGCGACTGGTGATCGCCGGGTTCGGTATCGGTTGTTTGCCGGAGCATGTGGTGGCGGCGGACGTCGAGGCCGGATTGCTCTGGCGCCTGCCGCCCCACGAGGGGATTGCCGATGTCGACATTCATCTGCTGTGGAATCGCGAGCAGCGCATGAGCCGCGCCGAGACGCTGTTCATCGAACGCTTGCAGGCCTGTCTGGCGGATCAGTAACCGAGTAGCCGATCCGCGCTGTTGAGCAAAGGCTCACCGGCATTCAGACGGCGGAAGTTCTCGGCGATCTGCTCCGCAATGCAGTCATGAGACGCCGCCGAGGCCATGTGCGGGGTGATGGTCACGCCCGGAGTTTTCCACAACGGATGATCGGCGGGCAGCGGTTCCTGTTCGAAGACATCGAGCAGCGCACCGCGCAGTTTTCCACGGGCCAGCGCTTGTTGCAGATCGTCGATATTCAAATGACCGCCGCGTCCGACGTTGACCAGTGCCGCGCCATTGCCCAGACGCTCGAACGTCTGGCGATTAAGGATGCCGCGCGTCTCGTGAGTCAGTGGCAACAGGTTGATCAGCAACTCCACGCCTTCGAGGAACGGATTGAAGGCGTCGATGCCGGCGTAGGTCTGCACGCCCGGCAAATTCTTGCTACTCCGCGCCCAGCCCCGCACGTCGTAACCGGCACTGGCCAGGTCTTGGACGATCGCGCTGCCGAGCGAGCCGAGCCCCATCACACCGATCCGGAACTCATGGGCCGGGCGTTGCAGCGGTCGCTCCCAATGCTGTTGGCGTTGTTGCTCCAGCACTTGATCGAAGCCGCGATGAAAATGAATCACCGCCCAGCGTACGTACTCGGTCATACCTTGGCGGTGGCCGGGATCGACCACCCGGCACACCGGCAGATCCGGGCATGACGGATCGTGCTCCAGGTGATCGATGCCGGCGGCGACCGAGTGAATCACTTGCAGATTGGGCAACGCGGCGAGGCTGTCCGACAACGGAAACCAGCACGCTGCGATCTGCGCATTCACCGCCCGGGGATCGTCAGCCAGCACCGCCGAAAGCTGCGGCGCACGGCGAGCAAAGGCTTCCTGCAATTGTTTGAGCAATAGCGTATCGCGGGACATCAGTGCAACGGTGTTCATGACAGATAGGACTCGCGCTGGGATTCGATCAGGGTCAGTGCGGCCTCCCAGGCCAGGTCGATGATGTTGTCCTGCTCATCGCGGTCGAACTGTTCGGCGGTGTGGGCGCAGACTTCCGGCGACGGGAAATGCAGCTCGCAACCGCCGGCCAGCGCTTGCACCTGGGCCTGGCAGGCGCGCTCCAGAAAGTGGATTTCCTGGAACGCCTGGGCCACCCCAGAACCACCGACCAGCAAACCGTGATTGCGCAGGATCATCGCCCGATGCGGGCCGAGGTCGGCGATCAACCGCTCGCGCTCATCCAGCGACAAGGCGATGCCTTCGTAGGTGTGGTAAGCGAGTTTTCCGTAGAACTTCAGCGCGTGCTGACTGATCGGCAGCAGGCCTTGTTTCTGCGCAGCGACGGCCATGCCGGCGGCGGTGTGAGTGTGGATCACACAGTTCAGATCCGGGCGCGCCATGTGGATCGCCGAGTGGATCACGAAGCCGGCAGCGTTGACCCGATGCCCGGCGTATTCAGGGTCGACGATGCGTCCGTCCTGATCGATGCGCACCAGATCGGAAGCGCGCATGCGGTCGAAAATCACCCCGTAGCGATTGATCAGGAAATGATGCTCCGGCCCCGGAATCCGCAGCGTGATGTGGGTGTCGATCAGGTCGGTCATGCGAAAGTGCGCGATCAGGCGGTACAGCGCCGCGAGCTCGCAACGGGCTTGCCATTCGATCGGGTCAATGTGGGCGGGCTTACTCACGAATACACCTCTTTGTTGGTATGAAGGGTGACCGGGTTGGCCCGCAGACGTGCGAGGCCACAGACACCGATCAGAGACAGGGCCGACAGCAACGTGAAGAACACCGCCAATGGCAGCCACTGCCCGGAGAACTTGCTGGCCAGCAGCGTACCGATCAGCGGCGTGGTGCCGCCGGCTACTGCGCAGCTCAGTTGGTAAGCGATGGAGATGCCCGAATAGCGCAGATGCACCGGGAAGGCCTGGGTCATGTACCCGGCGATCACCGCGTACAGGGCCGAGAGAATCACCACCGCGACGGCGATGCCGAGGGTCATCAACAGAATGTTCTGAGTGCCGACCAGCAGGAACATCGGGTACGGCGTGACCGTGCACAGCAACGCCACCAGCATCAGGAATCGGCCCTCGCCGATGCGCTCGGCGAGCAGTGCCGACAACGGTTGCGAGAGCAATTGAATGATCGTCACCAGGAACAGGCTGTCGAGAATGGTCGCCCTTGGGATGCCCTGATATTGGGTGACGTAGGTGATCATGAAGGTGTTGGTGAAGAAGAACCCGGCCGAGCCGATGGTGACGGCGGCGGCAGCAAACAGGATCTGCCGCCAGCACTGACGGATCACGTCTTTCACCGGGTATTTGGCGGTTTCGTTGTTGTCTTTGGCCTTGGCGAATTCCGGCGATTCATGCACCCCGGAACGGATCATCAGACCGACCATCATCAGCACGCCGCTGGCAAGAAACGGCAGACGCCATCCCCAGGCGAGGAAGTCTTCCGGGGACAGCGACGTCACCAGTCGAAACGCGATCAACGCCAGCAGCAAACCCGCCGGGCTGCCGAGCTGGGCGAACGAGGCGTAAAAGGTTTTGCGTTTGGCCGGGGCGTGTTCGCTGGCCATCAACACCGCCCCGCCCCACTCGCCGCCGACGGAGATGCCCTGGATCAGGCGTAATACGATCAACCCGATCGGCGCCCAGATGCCGACGCTGGCGTAGCTCGGCAATAGACCAATACCGGCGGTGGCGAGGCCCATCAGTGCCATGGTCACCAGCAGCATTTTCTTGCGACCGAGGCGATCACCCAGATGTCCGAACACCATGCCGGCCATCGGGCGGGCGATGAAGCCGACGGCGAAACTGCCGAACGCCGCGAGTGTGCTGGTCACCGGATCGCTGCTGGGAAAGAACACTTGCCCGAGCACCAGTGCGGCGGCGGTGGCGTAGATGTAGAAATCGTAAAACTCGATGGTCGTGCCAATGAAGGCAGCGGCCGCGGCGCGACGCGGCTGAGCGGTGGTGTGCATGCAAGAACCCTGTGTATTTATAGTTTTGGGCAGGTATCGAGGCGGCTGACGGTCGCGCTCTGTGGCGCTTGTGGGCTTTATCGCTTCCGTGACAGGATTAGTCAATTTTCAAAAACTTATCTTTACTATTAGCGTGACTACTACATGACTTCTACTGCTAATCCTTGGGTCGGTCGGCGTTTTCTCAATGACCGGCTGGACTGGAACCTGCTGCGCACGTATCTGGTGATCGGTCAGGAAGGCAGCATGAGCCGTGCTGCTGCGCGATTGCACATCACCCAATCAGCCGTCAGCCAGGCGTTGAAACGTCTCGAGGAACAACTGGATTGTGTGTTGATTGCGCGCAGCGGACGGCGCTTTGATCTGACGGAAACCGGGGAGGAAGTCCTGCGGATTGCGGCGGACATCTATGGGGATATTTCCCGTCTGGGCACCGTGGTCGAGAATCGCCATGACGACGTGGTGGGCAAGATCCGTATCCTCACCGTCAGTGGCGTTCAGGCGCGGCATTACGATGAGTTTCTTGCGGACTTCCACGAAACTCACCCGAAAATCGAGCTGGAAGTCGAGGTGATGGGCAGCTCGAACATCATCAGTTCATTGCTGCAAAAGACTGCTACGGTGGGGGTCGGACTGTGTCGATTGCCCCAACCAAGGTTGGAGCAACGGGTACTGTTTCGTGAGCGCTATGCGTACTTTTGCGGACAGCGACATCGATTGTTCGGGCAGCAGAATCTGACGCTGGAGCAACTGGCGGCGGAGAACTTCGTCAGCTTCACCAGCGATCAGCTCGGTGGCAATCTTTCGCCATTGACGCTGTTTCGTGACCAGCAGGGGTTTACCGGCAAGATCGTTGCTTCCTCCACCAGTTTCGAAGAGATTTATCGCCTGATCTGTGCGGGGTTCGGGATTGGTTGCTTGCCGATTCACCTGGTGCGACGGGATGTCGAACAGGGTTTGCTGTGGCGCTTGCCGCCGGAGGATGGGGTGGTGGATTTCGATATTCAGCTGCTGTGGAACCGCGAGCAGAAGATGACTCAGGCGGAAACGGTATTCCTCGACAGCTTCCAGCACATGCTCAGCTTGCGTGAGCCTGTGCTGTGAAGCTTTAGCGGGTTACACGTGAGGATCGCCCGGCGCTTTGGTCGGCGCCGCGTATTGCGGCTTGAGGTGACCGTCCTGGTCGAGTAGCCAGGCGTCCATGATCTGCCGCACCACCGGACCTGCGACTCGGCCACCAGCCTCGCCGTTTTCGATCATTACCGAGATCGCGATTTTCGGATGTTCGGCGGGCGCAAAGCCAACGAACAAGGCGTTGTCACGGTGACGTTCGAGGGTTTTCTCGCGGTTGTAGCGCTCACCCTGCTTGATCGCCACCACTTGCGCCGTACCACTCTTGCCGGCGATGCGGTATTGCGCACCGGCCGCTGCCGCACGAGCAATGCCGCGGGCATCGTGCATCACCATCTGCATGCCGTGGTTGACCTGCTCCCAGTCACGCGGATCCTTGAGCAGGATGTTCGGCATCGGGTGCTCGTCCACCGGCGCCACACCGTCGACGGTCTTGGCCAGGTGCGGACGGTTCCAGACGCCCTTGTTGGCGATCAGTGCGGTGGCTTGAGCCAGTTGCAGCGGCGTGACTTGCATATAGCCCTGGCCTATGCCGAGGATCACGGTTTCGCCGGGGAACCAGGCCTGACGCCGGGTGGCGCGCTTCCACGCCTGGGACGGCATCAAGCCCGGTGACTCCTCGAACATGTCGAGCGAGACTTTCTCGCCAAGGCCGAACATCGCCATGTAGTCGTGAAGGCGATCGATGCCGAGCTTGTGCGCCAGGTCGTAGAAGTAGGTGTCGTTGGACCGCATGATCGCTGCATCCATGTCTACCCAACCGTCGCCGCTGTGGTTCCAGTTGCGATACTTGTGGTCGAAATCCGGCAGTTGGTAGTAGCCCGGATCGAAGACTCGGGTTTGTGGAGTGACGACACCGGCGTCGAGGCCAGCGATGGCCACTTCCGGCTTGATCGTCGAACCGGGTGCATACAGACCGCGCAGCACGCGGTTGAATAGCGGACGGTCGATGGAGTCGCGCAGCGCGGAATATTCCTTGGAGCTGATACCGGTCACGAACAGATTGGGGTCGAAGCTCGGGTTGCTGACCATGGCCAGCACTTCGCCGGTAGAGGGGTCCAGTGCAACGACCGAGCCGCGACGGTCGCCCAGTGCGGCTTCGGCGGCTTCCTGGAGTTTGACGTCGAGGCTCAGGACAATGTTTTTGCCTGGTATTGGATCGGTGTGTTTCAGGACCCGTAGTACTCGACCTTGTGCGTTGGTCTCTACCTCCTCGTAACCGACGTGGCCGTGCAGCTGTGGCTCGTAGAAGCGTTCGATACCCGTCTTGCCGATGGATTGGGTGCCACGGTATTCGACGGAGTCGAGGGTTTTGGATTCTTTTTCGTTGATACGGCCAACGTAACCGATCGAGTGTGCGAAGTGCGCACCCAACGGGTAGTTACGAACGAATTGTGGCTCGACATCCAGGCCCGGTAGACGGAACTCGTTAACTGCCAGCACGGCGATCTGTTCTTCGGTTAGCTCATAGAACAGCGTTACGGGTGTAAACGGATGACGCGACTGCTTCATGGCTTTGTCAAAGACTGCGCGGTCTTCGGCGGGCAGGTGCAGGAGGTTGATGACTTCATCCAGCTCTTGATTGACGTCAGTCGCCCGTTCGCGGGTGATGGTCAGGTTGTAGCTGGGACGATTATCGGCCAGCAACACGCCGTTGCGATCGTAAATCAGGCCGCGTGTCGGCGGGATCGGCAGGACATGGACGCGATTGTTTTCAGAGATGGTCGAGTGGTAATCGAACTCGACGACTTGCAGGATGTACAGGCGTACCACCAGGGCACAACTGATGGCGAAAACGAACAAGGCACAGGCGATCAGGCGTTTGTTGACCAGCCGCGTTTCTTTTTCGTGGTCCTTGATAGGGATGGGTTCAGGCATTTCTGCAGCCACTCTTTGACAAAAAATAAGCGCCGATCCTTGGGCATGACATCAGTCCGTTAAAAAACGAGCTGCACCATACCAAAAACCGGGCGGTCATTTCAGAAGGATTTCCCCAATGGTTCCGGTCGAGACGGCTGGAGGTTTCTCCAGGCACTTTCCTGCGGGCAAAACAAAACCCCAACTGCTTTCGCAATTGGGGTTTCGGAA